>NZ_JBHFFP010000010.1:0-228817 GCF_042611105.1 Neorhizobium fuzhouense
CATTGACACGCTGCACCCCAATACAACCGGCGCCGGCTACCTCGTGCAGCCGCCGATCGCCACCCTCACCGCCAACGGCTGGTAACCTCACGCCCCATCATCATGTGTACGTGCCGGCAAGCGGAGTTTGACGCCTGCCGGCACGCTCAATCAGATCTCGCATAATGCGTCCAGCGCGAAGCGATCGGCCACGATGCGGCCGGCGTTGGCGCGGGGATGCACATACGTCTCAAGAAGCACTGAGGAACTGCGCCAGTCACCGGCCGCCATGGCGGTGCGGACATCCATGCCAAGCTCAATTGCTCTCGTCGCAAAGGTATGCCGGCCGCAGGTGTGCGGTGGCTTGTGCGGGATGCCGGCGCGCTCGCAGATGGCTCTGATGCGTTCGTTGACGCTGTGGCGGCTGGTGTAGCGGAAAACGCGCTCCTGCGCCCTGGCGGTGCCTCTGAGGTCGCGCAGGCGGCCGGCGAGTTCATCGGTCAGGTATCGCATGGAATTGGTGGATGTCTTGGTTTTGAGGAGTAGGGCGGTGCGTGCCGTCAGGTCTACCTCTGACCAGCAAAGGGCGACAGCCTCGCTGATGCGGGCGCCGGTCTGCGCCATGAACAGCACGATGGCCGACAGGTGCTGCAGCTCGTCCTTGTCGGCCTGGCGCGCGAATGTGTGCAGCCAGACGGGCGAGGCGGGCTTTGGCCGATTGGGTCGCTCGGCCCGGAAGCGCTTGACGCGGATAAGCGGGCACCAGCCGCGCTCGTAACCATGCATCAGAACGGCGCGGGCCGGCGTTATTGCCTGGCGATTGCGGGTGGCGTTGCTGTGAGCCGGATAGACGGCCTCGGCCATGGACCTGATGTCAAAGGGATAGATGGAGGCCAGTGGCCTGCCTTCGAAATAGGTGAGGATCGGCGTAAGATAGCGCGCCTCACCACCGCTTGCGAGGTAGCTTTCGGCTGCCTGGCCGAATGTGACCGGTGCGCCGGCATGGGAATTTCTGTCATCGTTGTTGATGACGTAACGATTGCTCGATACATCTGCATAAGCCATCTGACACTCCTTGGGTGTTGGGCTGGTTAGGGCCTGCCGGTTGCGCGAACAGCCGGTGGGCTCACTCAATTTATGCGCGCGATTCCATTCCTGAAAGCCGCAATGCGGGCTCATTGGAATAAGGGTTAACGCCAGCGCCTCATCGCCAAGTCATCATCACCTTTGGATGCCACGCAGCCGCCGGGCTTTTCAGCTGCTGCGATAATTTCATGACGCCTGAGAAAGTGGAACAGATGGCCGGAGACGACGCGATGCAATTTCCGAGACGCGCTGCAAAATTCGAATGGAACCTCAACACGGTCATCTCTCTGGTCACGCTCGGGAGCATGTGCGTCGGCGGCCTGACATTGTGGATCAACAACAACCGTGATGTAGCCGATCTTGCGGCGTGGCGCGATGGGCATGAGGCTCTGCATAAAGAGCGGCTTGCAGAGGTCAGGGGCATCGAGGCGAGCTACAATGAGCGCTTGAAAGCTGGAGAGGCCAAAGATAACGACTTTGACCGGAAGCTGGATAACCTGACATATCGCGTGACGGTGGCAGAACAATCAGCCGTCAATATCACTTCGTCGATCAAGGATCTACAGGCCGGGCAGAACAAGCAGGCGGCCGACATCCAGGTGGTGAAGGAAATTCTGCAACGGATGGAAGCGGCGCAGCGCCGGGGCACGCCTTAGCATCAACCGCTCGTCAGGTAACCGAACATCAGGCGCGCCTGCTTCGCTTCGCAGGCCTTGCACTTCATTCGTGCCTCGATATCCCTGATCGAACTGTGGTGCAGGGTCTCAGGGATCCTATCGCGCTCAAATTCCCCTACTGCCCCACACACAAGACACTCGATGACAGCCATGTTGTGGCGTGGGATGGTATTCAAGGTGGGGTTCTGCCACTCGATCGATACGAAGCGGCGACCGCCTGGCAGGTCATAGGCCTTGGGCATGGGTACTCCTTTCGGAGACCGGCCGCATTCGGTCTAGTGGTGGATTTGCCCGCCGCAATCGGGATGTGATCGATGCCACTCCCATAGTGGTGCGTCAAGCGGTTTTGGTTTTACAGGCTTATTGATCTTGTTTGACAATATCCGGTAGAAAAACGTCTGTTTTACATGCAAGCCACTGGCCGACCAATTGAAGACCGAGCTTCCCAAGCTGAATACGAGGGTTCGATTCCCTTCACCCGCTCCAGTTTTCCCGCCTCCCTTTTTGTCTTTCCGCTTGGTGCCGGTCGTGCCGCGAACCTCTTGTCATCGGGCCTTGAAAAGCATTATCACCGCGGCCGGATTAAACACGGGACGTTGAGGCCAGCAGGCGGAGCGGTGATGAAGACAATCAAGATCTGGTACACCGATTTCTGGTCCAATTTCGATCCGCATAGCCTGTTTCTCATGGATGTCGTCTCGCCGGAGTTTCGCATCGTGCTCGATGAGAAAGATCCCGATATCCTGTTCTATTCCTGCTTCGGCACCGTCCATCGCACCTATGACTGCCTGCGGGTGTTTTTCACCGGCGAGAACGTGCGCCCGGATTTCAACATCTGCGATTACGCCATCGGCTTTGATCACCTGACGCTCGAAGACCGGCACCTGCGCTATCCGCTCTATTTCTGCGAGCCGGAGCGTGCCGAGGCTGCCCATCATCGTCCACCGGTGGACGTGACGCTGCTGGAGGGCCGCGGCTTCTGCACCTTCATCTATTCGAACGGCCGGGCCGATCCGGTGCGCGACGGTTTCTTCCATCGTCTGTCGGCCCGCCGCCCGGTCACGTCGCTCGGCCGCCACCTGCGCAACGATGATCGCTTCGACCGCGTCACGGGGCTCGATCCGGTCAGTGCCAAGGTTAAGGTGATGAGCGATTTCAATTTTGCCATCGCCTTTGAAAATTCCAGCACCCCCGGCTACACGACCGAAAAGCTGTTTCATGCCTTTGCGGCCCGCTGCATTCCCATCTACTGGGGCAATCCCAAGGTCGACCTCGATTTCAACCCGCGCGCCGTCATCAACCGGCATGATTTTGAGGACGACGACGCCTGCATCGACTCTGTGATGGCGCTGGCGGAGGATCCGGACCGTATGGTCGCCATGCTGAACGAGCCGGTGTTTGCGACGGGCAATGATCCGCAGCGTCGGCGTGGCGAGCTTGCCGCCTTCCTCAACTTCATTTTCGGGCAGGAGCCCGAAGCGGCGCGGCGCCGGACGCGCTACGGCTATGCGCCGATCTTCGTGCGCCGCAATGCGCCGTCCCAGCGCTCGTGGCTGAGCAGGCTCAATGCCAAGCGCAAGGCCTGGCGCCACCGCTGACGCCCGGTTGGGCGTATCGCCTTTGGCGTCATGTCTTCCGGCTTGGCCGGTGCGGGGTCTTCTTCCAGAAGAACGGGTTGGTGCGCAGCTCGTTCAGCGCCCGCCAGGCGGCATAGGATGTCATCATCCAGTGCAGCGGAACCGCAAGCCAGCGGTGGCCGACCTTCAGTTTCTCCAGGCCGATCATCGAGCCGACCCCGAGGCCGAGGAATGTCGCATAGCTGCCGAAGAGGTTGGTCGCATCGAGCAGCATGAGGCCGAGAACCGTGCCGGGGATCTGCGACAGCGGCGTCGAGATGAGCGTCAGCCCGGCATTGGTCATGAACAGCAGGATGAGCGGGTGCAGGAGCGCCGACAACAGCATGCCGCCGATCATCAGGTGAAAGACGATGCTGGCCTTTAAACCCATTTCGCGGGCCGTCAGGATCGGGTTGCGCGTCAGCACCAGCCAGGTCTGCAGCCAGCCCTTGAACCAGCGGATGCGCTGGCCGGTCCACACCGGCAGCGAGACCGGCGCATCTTCGAGCGTCTGGCAGCGCAGCGTCTCGGACCGGTACCCCAGCCGGTAGAGCCGCAAGCCGAGGTCGGCATCCTCCGTCACGTTGAACGGATCCCAGCCGCCGACCTTGCGCAGCACGGTGGTGCGGAAATGGTTGGAGGTGCCGCCAAGCGGCAGCGGCATGCGGTAGCGCGCCAGCATCGGCAGGAGGCCGCGAAACAGCGCGGCATATTCCACGGCAAACAGCGTACTTACATAGCTCTCGTCGACATTGGCGATGATCAGCGGCGCCTGCAGGCAGGCAAGTTCGGGGCCGCTTGCCCGAAACCGCTCATAGGCTTCCATCAGCTGGTGCGGATGCGGTCTGTCTTCCGCGTCGAAGATCGCCAGGAATTCACCGCGTGCGGCGGGAAGCGCATAGGCAAGCGCCTTCGGCTTGGTGCGCGGATGGTAGGGGGGAACGTGGACGATCTCGACATGAGCGGGCAGGTCGAGTGCGGCCAGGGCTGCCAGCGTCTCGGTATCATCCTCTTCGCAGACCAGCTTGATATCCAGCCGCGAGCGGGGCCATTCCAGCCGCTCCAGGCTGGACACCAGCTGGGAAACCATGCCGGCCTCGCGGTAGATCGCCACCATCACCGTATAGACGGGAAGCGGGCCGGACGGGGCCTCTGCGGATTTTGGCGATCGCTTGCGAAATTTCTGGTCAAACAGGGCGACGAAGCGCAACGAAAGCGAGGCGAGATAGGCACACGACACGACTGCATGCACCAGGGGAAGCAGGATCTCGGGCCGCATCATGCAGCCAAAGAGGGTTGCCGTGATGGTGATGCCGAGGACCAGTCCCTGCCGGCCCGTCGCCACGATCCGCGCCGAATGGTCCGGCTGCAGGTCAAACAGTGCGGTGGCTGCCCTTCGCACCCGCCTTGCCGATCCGGCCGCCCAGACGGCGCGGCGCAGGGCGCTTGGCGTCGTCACCACCAGACTGCGGGTAAGGTCCGGCAGTCGTGCCAGCAGCTGCGCGAATTCCGACAGCTTTTCCGCGCGTGGCACCATGGCGATCTGCGGCATGCGGTTGGGATAGGTCAGCCGGACCTGGAGGGGACACACAAGCTGCGTGTCGATGCTGCCCATGTCGACAAGATGGGCCGGATCGATCGCATCGAGGAAGGGCAGGCCGAAGTAATCGGCAATCCTGCGGTAATAGCTCTCCTCCTGCACCTCACCGCCGTGCAGCAACTCCGTCTCGATCGTCGTGCCATGGCGCCTTGCGGTCTCGGCCATTCTGGCGATGGTCGATGTGGCAAAGCCGAGCGCCACCAGCACGTCTGCCTCGGTCCTTGCCCGAAAGATTGCCGGCCATTGCCCATGCGTCAGGACAACATTTCGCAAATCCGCCATCGTGGGCGGATATTCCCCCATCTTCGTCAAACTGATACACCGTCGAGTGAGATCTTCGCTGACTTTTCCCCATTCGGATCATAGACATACACGCCATGGTTTCACCTATCAAAAATCAGGGGTCTCTGCGAAAGAACGGTCTGTATGTCACATTATTGACGATACTGGCCCTCTGTTCGCCGGTCAGCGCAAAGGCGCAGAGCTCCGACATGCCGGTATTCTTCGATGGCAACGAGCGTCTGGCGAAACCGGATCTTTCAACCGTGCCGCGTCTTCGCGTGCTGATGACGGTGGATTTCCCGCCCTTCAGCTTCGTCGACCAGACGGGGCGGCTCTCCGGCTTCCATGTGGATCTGGTGCGCGACATCTGCGCGGAACTGGGCATCGAGGCGAAATGCCAGATCCAGGCCATGCCGTTTGGCGATCTGGAGGCCGCACTTCTTGCAGGAGACGGGGAGGCGGTGGCCGCCGGCATCACGGTCACACCGGCCTTGCGGGAAAAATTTGCCTTTTCGCGCCCCTATATGACGATCCCGGCGCGCTTTGCGAAACATCGGGCGGTGGTGCTGACCGGCGAGACCGGCGCAGCGCTCGATGGTCGCCCGGTGGGCGTGGTGGCGGGCACCGTCCACGAAAGAATGCTCAAGGCCTTCTTCCCCCGCATCCGCCCCGTCTCCTTCGACACGCAGGACGCCATGCTGGAGGCGGTGAAGATCCGCGCTGTCGATGCGGTGTTTTCCGATGCACTGAGGCTTCCCTTCTGGGTGGCCAGTCCGGCGTCCGGCGATTGCTGTACCCTGTTTGGCGGACCCTATCTGTCGGAGCGCTTTCTGGGCGAGGGCCTGATGCTGATGGCGCGCCCCAACACGCCGCAGGTGGTCGCGGGGTTCGATTATGCGCTGGCACAGCTTGCCCGCAAGGGCCGGCTGCAGGAGATCTACCTGCGCTATTTCCCCAACGGGTTCTACTGAGGGCCGCGCTTACTGGCTTGCCCAGATGATGCGGGCAATCCATTCCACCTCGGCCATGTCGAAGGTCCGGTTGGGATGATCGGGATTGAGCGACATGATCTCGATGCTGCGCGCGCTCTGGCGCAGCAGAACCTTGGCCATCACCTCGCCCTCGCGCGTCTTCAGCACAATGCGGTCGCCGCGGCGGATTTGTGCCCCCGGCTCGACAATCAGCCGGTCGCCGTCGCGGTAGAGCGGCAGCATGGAATCGCCCTGCACCTCCAGCGCGTAAACGCCTGCCTTGTGGGTGGGGTCGGTCGGAAAATCCACCACATCCCAGCCCTGGCCGGCGGGAAAGCCACCATCATCGAAAAAGCCGCCGGCGCCGGCCTGGGCAAAGCCCAAAAGCGGGATTGCGCCGCGCTGGGGCGGAAAGGCGCCTTCCGGCAGGCCCGTCCGCTCCATCTCCGGGGGCAGGTAGCTCAGGAACTGGTCGAGCGAGGCGCCAGTGGCCTCCAGCACCTTGGCAATCGATTCCGTCGAGGGCCAGCGCAGCCGGCCATCGGGCCCTAAGCGTTTGGACTTGTTGAAGGAGGTCGGATCAAGGCCGGCGCGGCGGGCAAGGCCGGATGCGGTCATCCGGTGACGCTCGGCCAGCCTGTCGATCGCGTTCCAGATCGTTTCGTGCGACAACATCACCGTTCCTGCTCCGCGCCTTTTCCGCGCCTTATGCCGCGACGGCCGCAGGTCCGGACCTGAAGCGCAAGCGCCTGCCCGATCCTGACGCGCCACAAGACGACACCTGCCCTCGACGCAGCGACATCACGCGCCTGCCAAACGGATATCACCCCGGGGTGTCATCCGCAGGCTCCCTGCCTGTCGCTTCAGCCTGCCATCTCTGCCTGTCACCTGGTAAAACAGGTGAAGCGGCGCGAAAATCACGCCGCTTGCCGCGCTATATCTAATGAATGCGGGTTCCCGAGTAAAGCGGAAAAGGAATAAAATCCTGTCCTCATGCCTGAAAGGCGCGTTCAGGCCACCAGCGCCATGTTGACCTTGCCAAGCTTGATCACCGCCTGGGTGCGGCTGTCGACATCGAGCTTCAGGAGAATGGCGGAGACATGCGCCTTGATGGTTGCCTCCGAGACGCCGAGTTCATAGGCGATCTGCTTGTTGAGAAGGCCTTCGGCCAGCATCGACAGAACGCGGTTTTGCTGGGGTGTCAGTGTCTTCAGCCGTTCCATCAGTTCGGCCATGGCGGGATCCTGGTCCGGGCAGGCGGCCATATCCTTCGGCACCCAGATGCCCCCTTCGAGCACGGTGCGGATGGCGGCGCGGATATCGTCGAGCCCCGACGATTTCGAGATGAAGCCGGAGGCGCCCAGTTCCAGCGCCCGCCGCACGGTGGCGGTGTCGTCGCTCGCCGAGACGATGATGATCGGCAGGCTGCTGATCTCGCTGCGCAGCGACATCAGGCCGGAAAAGCCGCTGACGCCCGGCATGGAGAGGTCAAGCAGCATGAGGTCGGCATCCGGATGGGCAAGCGTTGCCTCGCGCGCAGCCTCGAACGTGCCCGCTTCGAGGATGGCCGCGCCATCGGCAATGTCGTTCAGCGCCTGGCGCAGCGCGCCGCGAAACAAAGGGTGATCGTCTGCGATGATGATTTTAAGCTGTTGCATGTCCACGCTTCCTCCCAAAAGCATAGTCTGCTGCCATCCCATGATAGTCTTAGCCCGCAAGCCATGGGCAGACAAGTCTAAGTTTCAGCGGGTCAGGAATGCCAGTCGCCTCGGCATCTGCCCGAGCGCCCTCATGAACCGCGCGAATGGATCGCTTAAGACCGTCAGCCACGGTTCGGCTGAACGGCGTCGTTTTGGCGGAACTCCTCGACCAGCGCCATGAAACGGCGCATGACGCGCTCCATGATCGACAGCGACTGTTCGATCTCCGCCTCGCTTGGCTGTCGGTTGCCGGAGGCAAGGCGGTCGAGACGTGCCTCCAGTGCTGTTACACGCCGTGCGAGCATGTCGAGTTCCTGATCATAGGCGGCCCGCTCGTCGGCTGCCATGCGGCAGATCAATTCGCCGTCCTTTTCCCGGCAAAACGTGATCGCCCCCGTCTGCCGGTCAAGCCGGATGAAGCCCGTCTCGGTCTTTTCCAGACGGTAGCGCCCCGCATCCGTTGGAGGTGCCTCAGCCAAAACTGGCGTGGCGGCAAGGATCATGAGCATTGCCGAGGTATATAATCCTATCTGCATGTCGTGCTCCTGGTCTCGTGCCCGTTTCGGGCGATGATTGCTTGGGCCTGGCCGTTCCCGCATGGACAATGGCAAGGCTTTGCGGCAAAGGCTCAGCAGTCTACCTGCGCAAAGGGGCAAAGCATGAGCGGTATCATATATAAGATCGTGCCGGAGGATGTGTGGCAAAAAGCCAAGCTCGCCGGTGTTTTCGATGGCGCGCCCGTCGATCATGCCGATGGCTTCATTCATTTCTCCACCGCACCGCAGCTTCGTGAAACCGCCGCCCGCCATTTTGCCGGTCAGCAGGATCTGCTTCTGGTGGCGGTGGATGGCGGCCTGCTCGGCGATGACCTGGTCTATGAGGTCTCGCGCGGCGGTGCGCTCTTCCCGCATCTTTACGCCCGCCTGCCGCTCTCTGCCGTCCTTTGGGAGGCGCCGCTGCCGCTTCTTGCCGATGGCACCCACCAGTTTCCGGAGTTGTCCGATGCCGCTGTTTGATCTTGCCCGCAACGCGCTGTTTGCGCTCGATCCCGAAACGGCCCACGGCCTGTCGATCGCCGCGTTGAAATCGGGTCTCGTGCCTGCCTGCCGCCTTGCGCCGGATGCGCGGCTGCAGGTCAAGGTGGCGGGGCTCTCCTTTCCAAATCCGGTCGGGCTTGCCGCCGGCTATGACAAGAATGCCGAAGTACCGGCGCCGATCCTGAGGCTCGGCTTCGGCTTTACCGAAGTCGGCACGCTGACGCCGAAACCGCAGGCCGGCAATCCGCGCCCGCGCATCTTCCGCCTCGTCGAGGATGAGGGCATCATCAATCGCCTCGGCTTTAACAACGAGGGCCATGCGGCCGCCCATGCGCGGCTGTCTGCGCTAAGGTCGGGCGGCATCGTCGGCGTCAATATCGGCGCCAACAAGGACAGTGCCGATCGCATTGCCGATTATGTCGCCGGCATCCACCGCTTCGCGGCCCTTGCCGCCTATTTCACCGTCAACATTTCCTCCCCCAACACGCCCGGACTGCGCGACCTGCAGGCGCGCGAGAGCCTGGCGGCGCTGCTGACAGCCGTGCTTGCGGCGCGCGATGAAGAGGCCGTCCGCATCGGCCGCAGCGTGCCGGTCTTCCTGAAGATCGCGCCGGATCTCACCGAAGAGGGCATGGACGATATTGCGGATGAAGTTCTGTCCCATGCGCTTGATGGCCTGATCGTCTCCAACACGACGCTTGCCCGCACGGGCCTGAAGACGGTTGCCCTGGCGGGCGAGGCCGGCGGGCTTTCCGGCACGCCGCTGTTTGCGCGCTCGACGGCCGTGCTTGCCCGCATGCGCAAGCGCATCGGCGAAGGCCTGCCGATCATTGCCGCCGGCGGTGTGTCTTCGGCCGAAACGGCGCTTGAGAAGATCCGGGCCGGCGCCGATCTGGTTCAGGTCTATAGTTGCATGGTCTATCGTGGACCCGGTCTTGCCGCCGACATCGTCCGGGGGCTGTCAGCAGAAATGCAACGCAGCGGCGTGCAATCCATTGGCGAGTATAAATCGTCCAATCTCGAGAAATGGGCGGCATACACGCTCTCAATTTGAAATTATTGGCAGCGAGATCCATAAAAGTGTTGATGAAGCAAAAAATCTGCGACAATACAGGGGTATTCACAGATAGAGCGCGTCATGACTTTGACCGAAAAGCAACCTTTGGCCGTAATTTCAGGTCTTATCGTATTTATAATTGTTCTGCGCCTTCTGGTGTGGATCGATATTGGGTCTAAATTTAGAATTATTGAGTTTTTTCTCAATTGAGTCCGATAATATTCGAAATATCTAAGATTGCGCTGCGATGAAATACATCGCGCGCTGGTGACCCGCGATGTCTGCCTCTCGCAAGGGCGATCCGTTTCAGGCCGAGAGCACCATGGCCCAATAGGTGCGCATGCCGACAGGCGCACGCGCAACGGCAACGCCGACGAAGCGGTAGGGGCCGAGCATGTTGGTGAGGTGTTTGGGCGAATCGATCCAGGCCTGCACCGCATCCGTCACATTGGCTTGGCCGCTTGCAATATTTTCCGCCGCCGGCAGGGGCACGCCGTTGCGCTTCATGCGGTCGCCGAAATCGTCGCCGAGCCCGATCAGGTGCTTCATTTCGCCGGCCCGTGCCATGCGCACCGCCTGCTCGGCGGCTGCTCGCCCCGTCGGGCCGCTGGCGGCGAGCGACGGCAGGCCGTGCTTCTGGCGCAGCGCATTGACGAGCGGCAGTGCGGCGCGCGTATCATCCGTCGCACCGTCGATGGGAACGGAGGTCTGCTTCGGGGTGCAGCCGACAAGCGTGGCAAAGGCCGCCCCTGAGACAAGCAGAAAACCGCGGCGGGCAACGAGATGCGAAGAAAAGGTCATGAACGCCTGTAGCTTAAAATGCGAAGAATGATGAAGGCGGGGATGACGATGGTGGCTCCGAGGATCAGATAATCGCCGACGGCGCCGAGCGCGCTGAAGCCGCGATGCCACAGATCGATCACGAAATGACGGATGCCGTAGTAGACATCCCAGGGGCGCACGTCGAAAATGGCCATGACGAAGCCGACGATGAGCGACACGACGATGAGTTTGACGATGGTACGGCCCGGACTGTCTCCCAGAACCCTGCTTACCTGATCGGCCATGCCCTCGTTCCTCTGTGGTTGTGCGCTGATGACATAGGTCCGCTGCCCGGCCGCCGCAAGCAGCCTGGTCTCGTCCTGCGATAGAACTTGTATTTTTTTGTGGCTTCGGCCAGATGCGCAGATCTCAAGACGCGCAGAGCCCCGCATGCGTCGTCTTTTTGAACGCACAGGTCCATGACACCCATCCAATTCTCGTCCGGCGACGTGATCGCCGATCGCCGTGCCGATTATGCCCGCATGCTCATGGAAGCCGGTGATGCCGCAGCCGCCGCCGACCTGATGGCGCAGGCGCTGGAGCTTGCGCCCGGCTGGGCGGCCGGCTGGTTCCAGTTGGGCGCGTTTTTCGAAAAGGCCGGCCTGAAAGACGAGGCCGTCAAGGCCTATCGGCGCGCCGCAGAGCGGGATGAACCCGGCCTCTTCGGCGCGCCCCTGAAGCTTGCGCTGCTCGGGGCCGAACCCACGCCCGAAACCCCGCCGTCCGCCTATGTCGAGGGCCTGTTTGACGATTATGCCGACCGCTTTGAGACCGCGCTCATCGAGAAGCTGAACTACAGCGTGCCGGAAAAACTGTTTCGCCTCGTGCGCCCGCATGCGCCCTTTGCGCTCACCGTCGATCTCGGTTGCGGCACCGGCCTGTTCGGCGTCGAGGTTGCGGCGGCAAGCGGTCGTCTGGAAGGCTTTGATCTTTCCGCCAACATGCTGGCAAAGGCCGCCGAAAAGGGGCTCTACCAGCATCTTGGCCAGGCCGATTTGTCAGCGCCCGCCGAAAGCTCCGGCCTCTTCTGCGCAAACCTTCCGAAGCACCGCGCCGATCTCGTCTCGGCCGCCGATGTGATGATGTATCTCGGCAGTCTTGAGGGGGCGTTTTCGCTCGCCCGCGACCTCCTGAAGCCGCAGGGGCTGTTTGCCTTTTCCGTCGAGGATGCAGCAACGGTCGAGGAGGGCGTCGATGCGAAGGCCGGCTTTTTCCTGCAGCCCTCGCTGCGCTATGCGCATGGTGAGGCCTATGTCGAACAAAGTCTTGCCGATGCCGGCTTCACGATCATCGACACCTTGAAGACCGACATTCGCATGGATGCCGGAAAAGCAGTGTTCGGCATTCTGTTTCTTGCGAGGCTCAAGGGCTGAAGGCACGCATTCTTTCCTTTTTGCAGGCTGCCCCTTCGCCATCTTGAAGGGGCGGGTTTTGCGGTGCACAATCGCTTAAAAAAGCCAAGGGGAAAGCAGTCTTGACGGACAAGAAGACACCGGTCTCGCAGAAGAAAACGCTCGGTTTCTACAGTGCCGATCCGTCGCAGCATACGCTCCTGGAGGATAGCCAGGGCCTGCTCACCGGCGCGCTGGTCTCCGGCCTCGGCTTTTATTTTTTAAACCGCGTCGGGCTGTTGACGGGCGGCACGGCGGGTGTGGCCTTCCTTGTCCATTATGCCTTCCACATCTCCTTCGGCCTCCTGTTCTTCATCGTCAACCTGCCTTTCTATTACCTCTCCTTCCGTCGGCTTGGCCTTGCCTTTTCGGCAAAAACCTTTCTGGCCATCGGCCTTGTCTCCGTCATCACCGAAATCGAGGGGCGTTTCCTCGTCATCGATTACCTGCATCCCTTCTGGGGTGCGTTGATGGGAGGCCTGCTGCTCGGTTACGGGCTGCTGGCGCTTTACCGGCATCGGGCAAGCCTTGGCGGCGTCGGCATTCTCGCCATCTATATCCAGGAGCGGTTCGGCATCCAGGCGGGCCTCATCCAGCTGGCCTTCGATACCGGCGTCATGGCGGCCGCCTTCCTGGTGCTGCAGCCCGACGTGGTCGCCTGGTCCATTCTGGGCGCGGTCATCCTCAACCTCTTCCTGGCGGTCAACCACCGCTCCGACCGCTACATCGTGGTGCGCTGATGGCAGAAAGCGGCGACAAGCGGTCGACGGCAAGAACGCCGATCGGCCTTTGGGCCTCCAGCACCGAGCGCCACTCGCTGGTGGAGGATATCCAGGGCATCGCCGCCGGCTCGATGCTGGCAGCGCTTGGGGTGACGCTTCTGTCCTCGGCGCATCTCTTGATCGGCGGCACGGCGGGCCTCGGCTTCCTCCTGCGCTATGCAAGCGGCCTCAGTTTCGGCGTGGTGTTCTTCCTCCTCAACCTGCCGTTCTATATGATTGCCTATAAGCGCCTCGGTCTTGCCTTCACGCTCAAAACCTTTTCGGCGGTCGCGCTCACCTCAGCGCTCACCGAAGTGCTGCCGGGCCTCATGCGCATCGAAGACATCCACCCGCTGGTGGCCGCCCTCTTCGGCGGCCTTCTGATCGGCACTGGCATGCTGGCGCTCTTTCGCCACCGCGCAAGCCTTGGCGGCTTCGGCATCGTGGCGCTTTATCTGCAGGACAAGTTCGGCTGGCGCGCGGGTCTGGTGCAACTGGCGCTGGATGGTGTCGTTCTGGCGCTCTCCTTCCTCGTCGCCACGCCCCTGGTGATCCTCCTGTCGATCCTCGCCGCGCTGACGCTCAACCTCACCCTTGCGATCAACCATCGCACCGACCGCTACATCGTGCGGTGACCGTCGTTTCCTGCAGCCGCAAATGGTAGTGCCGGGCAGGGGAGAGACGAGCGGTCGCAAGAGGAGCGAATAATGTAAGTTCATGCCATCTTCTCACGCAGTTTTGCTTTGAAGATTGCCCTTTGCTTCTGCCTCATGGGCAGGCAGCCCCGGCTCGGCAGTCTGCCGGTTCCGACGTTCTGCAGTGTCTGGCGTCCAAACCGGTGGAGGAGGAATGCGCATGAAACGGATCGCGGTCGTGCTGTTGGTTTTGACAAGTCTCGCGGGGTGTGCGACCGCCGGTACCGACGGGGTGGAAACCCGCGTCTGGACGAAGAAGGTGGTGGCGGGCGAAAGAACATGGGTCGGAAATGCCTGGAAGCTCAACCGTGACTGCACGGCTGACGGTGTTCCGCAGGCCTATATCCTGTCGCCGCCCAAGCATGGCAAGCTGGTCTTTGTCCGGGAAAAACGCTTTCCGGCAATGGCCAAGGGGCCCTATGCCAAATGCCGCGACACCAAGGCGGATATGCTGGTCGGCTATTATACGTCGGATCCCGGCTATGCCGGCAAGGACGAGGCGAAATTCCGCCTGTCGTCCATGGATGGGCGGATCGGTGACAATGTGATGCGGGTGGACGTCCTGAAGTAACCGGGGCACTGTGCTGCTTCATGCGGCGCACGGCGGTATATCTTGTCGCCGTGCCCCTTCTCATTCCCGTCGGACCCATTACTTTGAGGGACGTGGATACGAGCCTCGCCGATAACCCGAACAGCCTGCCCGATCTCCTGCCGCCTGCGTTTACCACCTGGTTTGCGCAAAAGGGCTGGAACCCGCGCGCCCACCAGATGGAGCTTCTCGCGCGCGCTAGCGGCGGCGAGAACATGTTGCTGATTGCCCCGACCGGTGCCGGCAAGACGCTGGCTGGCTTCCTGCCGTCGCTGACGGATCTGACGAGACGTGGAAAACTGCCGCCGGGCGCGCCGTTTACCGGTGTCCACACGCTCTACATCTCGCCCTTGAAGGCGCTGGCCGTCGATATCGAGCGCAACCTGATGAAGCCGGTCGAGGAAATGCGTCTTCCCGTCTCCATCGAGAACCGCACCGGCGATACGCCGCAATCCAAGCGCCAGCGCCAGAAGCTCAGCCCGCCGGACATTCTGTTGACGACGCCCGAGCAGGTGGCGCTCCTGATTGCGAACAAGGATGCGACACGCTTTTTCAAGGATCTGAAATATGTCGTGCTGGACGAGCTGCATTCGCTCGTCGCGTCGAAGCGCGGCCATCTCCTGTCGCTCGGGCTGGCGCGTCTTCGCCGCCTGGCGCCCGGCCTCACCACCATCGGCCTGTCGGCGACCGTCGCAGACCCGATGGATCTGCAGCGCTGGCTGGTGCCGCAGAACAGTGGAGCGGAGGAGGGGCCAACGCCGCCGGCCGGCCTCGTGCATGTCACGGGCGGTGCCGCACCAAATATCTCGATCATGACCACGCAGGACCGCATCCCCTGGTCCGGCCATGTCGCGACCTATGCCATTCCGGCGGTCTACGAGGAAATCCGCAAGCACAAGACGACGCTGATCTTCGTCAACACGCGCTTCCAGGCGGAGCTCCTGTTCCAGGAACTCTGGACGATCAACGAGGACAATCTGCCGATCGCGCTCCATCACGGCTCGCTCGATGCGGGCCTCAGGCGCAAGGTGGAGGCGGCGATGTCGGCCAACCGGCTGCGCGCCGTCGTCGCCACCTCGACGCTCGACATGGGGCTCGACTGGGGCGATGTCGATCTCGTCGTGCATGTCGGCGCGCCGAAGGGCGCCTCGCGCCTTGCCCAGCGCATCGGCCGCTCCAACCACCGCATGGACGAGCCGTCCAAGGCGATCCTCGTGCCCGCCAACCGCTTCGAGGTGATGGAGTGCCAGGCAGCGCTCGATGCCAATTATCTCGGCGCGCAGGATACGCCGCCGGTGGGGGAAGGGGCGCTTGATGTGCTCGCCCAGCATGTGCTCGGCATGGCCTGTGCCGAACCCTTCGATCCGCTGGAGCTTTTCAGCGAGATCACCAGCGCCTCGCCCTATGCGCACCTCTCCTGGGAGATGTTCGAGCGTATCGTCGATTTCGTCGCAACCGGCGGCTATGCGCTGCGCGCTTACGAGCGCTATGCCAAGATCCGCAAGACGAAGGAGGGCCGCTTCCGCGTCTCCAATCCGCAGGTTGCCCAGCAATACCGCATGAACCTCGGCACCATCGTCGAGGCGGCGGAGCTGAATGTCCGCCTCGTCAAGCACAGTGCTAAGGGCGGCAGCGTCGGGCGCGGCGGCATGGTCCTCGGCAAGGTGGAGGAATATTTTCTCGAACAGCTGGTGCAGGGCGATACCTTCCTGTTTTCCGGCAAGGTGCTGCGCTTTGAAGGCATCCGCGAAAACGAATGCCTCGTCTCTAACGCCTTTTCGCTCGATCCGAAAATTCCGGCCTATGCCGGCGGCCGGTTTCCGCTCTCCACCTATCTCGCAGACCAGGTGCGCGCCATGCTCGCCGATCCCGCCCGCTGGCATGTGCTGCCCGAACAGGTGCGTGACTGGCTGGCGCTCCAGCGGGAAAAATCCATGCTGCCGGCCCGCGACGAACTGTTGGTCGAAACCTTTCCCCGTGGCCAGCGCTTCTTTTTCATCGCCTATTGTTTCGAGGGCCGGCTGGCGCACCAGACGCTCGGCATGCTTCTGACGCGCCGGCTGGAGCGGGCGGGCGCGCGTCCGCTCGGCTTCGTCGCCACCGATTATTCGCTCGCCATCTGGGGATTGAACGATATCGGCGAGATGATCGCGCGCGGGGCTTTGAGCCTTGCCGACCTCTTTGATGAGGACATGCTGGGCGACGATCTGGAAGCATGGCTGGATGAAAGCTTCATGCTGAAGCGCACGTTCCGCAATTGCGCCGTCATTTCCGGCCTTATCGAACGGCGCCATCCTGGCAAGGAAAAGACCGGCCGGCAGGTGACGGTGTCCACCGATCTGATCTATGACGTGCTGCGCAGCCACGAGCCGGACCATGTCCTCCTGGAGGCCACGCGGCGGGATGCGGCGTCAGGGCTTTTGGATATTGGCCGGCTTGGCGCTATGCTTTCGCGAATCAAGGGCCATGTGGTGCATCGTCCGCTCGACCGCGTCTCGCCGCTTGCCGTGCCGGTCATGCTGGAAATCGGCCGGGAACCGGTCGCCGGCGAAGCGCAGGATGCGGTGCTGGCCGAGGCGGCAGAGGACCTGATTGCCGAGGCGATGGGCTGAGCGTCAGCGATCAAGGACGGGGACGGCGGGAACGGGCTCGCCACAGATAACGACGATGATGAACCAGAGACTGGCGGTTGCCGCCGCAGACATCACGAGCCTTGCACCCGGTGCCGAGATCCTCGTCAACGGCGTGGCCGGCGTCTGCGATTCCCTCGGCGGGTTCTACCTGCCCGATGACGGCGTGCTCGTCGTCTCGGACCTGCATCTGGAAAAGGGAGCCGCCTTTGCCCGGCGCGGCATGATGCTGCCGCCCTATGATACGCTGGCGACGCTCAACATCCTCTCTGCTGTCATTGCCCGCTACGATCCGAGGATCGTCATTTCGCTGGGTGACAATTTTCACGACCGGCGCGGCTCGCAGCTGATGCCGCAGGCCTTTCGCGACACGATCAATGCCCTGGCGCGCGGCCGTGACTGGATCTGGATCAACGGCAATCATGATCCGGAGGGCACGGTCGACCTGCCGGGCCAGTCTGCCGATGAACTGGTCTATGGCGGCCTCGTCTTCCGCCACGAGCCGAGCCTTGTCGCCGGCAAGGGCGAGGTGGCGGGCCACCTGCACCCCTCGGCAACCGTTGGCCGGCGCGGCAAATATGTGCGCCGCCCCTGCTTTGCAACGGACGGCACCCGCCTCGTCATGCCCGCCTTCGGCGTGCTCACCGGCGGCCTCGACTTGAAGCACAAGGCCATGCACGGCCTCTTCGACCGTGCCGCCCTCATTGCCCATCTTCTCGGCCGCGACCGGATCTATTCCGTGCGGTTCGACAGCCTGATCGGCTGATCTTTTCGGAAGAACTCCGTCAGTCCTTGCGGAATATGATGCTGGCGCCCCAGCCGGTGACGAGCGCCACCAGCACGCTGAACAGGCCATAGGCCAGCGGCTGCTGGTGGGCGGCATCGGTGATGGTCTGTTCAAGACCCGTCTTGACCACCCGCAGCGGCAGGTCCCGTTGTTGAATAAGTTCCCCGCTCTTGAACAGATAGGCATGCACCAGATGAACGCCATCCGGCACATTGGCCGGCAGGCGAAGCGTGGCGCGAAACAGGCTCGGGCTGACGAAGCGCACGCCGCGCGTGTCGCGCTGGTAAAGCCCGTTCGACAGTTTCAGGCGCCGATAGGCCTCGCGAAAGGCGCCGACCTGCGTCGCATTGCCGACGAAGCCGGTCGGCGAAAGCGTCAGGTGGTCGATGCCGAGACCCAGACGGTTGAGCGAAGGGGGAGGCTGGATGTCCTCGAGCTGGCGCGTGCTGGCAATGGAATAGGATTCCGGCACCTGCTCGAAGGTCATCGAATCGGTGTTCATCCAGATGCCGAAGATGCGCTGTTTGCGCCGCACGGTGGCATAATCGATCGGGCCGGACAGCGTCACCACGACATCATACTGGCCGATGGCGAGAAACAGTTCGTCGGCGTTGTTGAGCGCCCCGAAGACGGTAAGATCGGCGCCGCGAAAATCCGAGGTGATGGCGATTTCACTGGTCGAGGTGCCGATCTCCAGCCCCTCGCGCACGGTTGATGGCCCCTGGCCGAGCGGCACCTGGGCCCTTGCCGTTCCGGCCAGAAGAATGAGCGGCAGGAGGAGAAGGAGCGCGCGCATCATCGGTTGCCGAAGCCTCCGACGGCGATCGAATAGAGATCGGCCGGCGTCACGACGAGATCGATCGCAAGGCGCACGCCCACAGCGAGCACCAGCAGGCCGAGAAGTGCCCGCAGTTGCTCGCCGCGCAGCTTCTGCCCGACGCGCACGCCGTATTGCGCGCCGATGACGCCGGCCACCATCAGGATCGTCGCCAGCACGATATCGACGGAGTAATTCGTCGTGGCCTGGACGATGGTCGTGTAGGCGGTGACGAAAATGATCTGGAACAGCGAGGTGCCCACCACGACATTGGTCGGGATGCGCAGGAGATAGATCATCGCCGGCACCATGATAAAGCCGCCGCCGACACCCATGACGGAGGTGAGAATGCCGATGCCGAAGCCGAGCGTCACCACCGGAATGGCGGAGAGATAAAGCTTCGACTTCTTGAAGCGCATTTTCAGCGGCAGCCGGTGCACCCAGTTGTGGTGGCCGGGGCGTTTCAGCGGCAGCGGCTCGTTGCGCGCCGCGCGGCGCATGGCGCGCAGGCTTTCGGTCAGCATCAGGCTGCCGATCGTGCCGAGAAAGACGACGTAGAGTAGCGAGATGATGAGGTCCAGCTGGCCGAGACGACGCAGCCAGGAAAAGATCCACACGCCGACCGTGGCACCGGCGAGACCACCCGCCAGCAGCACGCTGCCCAGCTTCACATCCAGCGTGCCGCGCCGGAAATGGCTGATCGAACCGGAAACCGAGGAGGCCACCACCTGGTTTGCGCCGGTTGCCACCGCCACGACCGGGGGAATGTTGTAGAAGATCAGCAGTGGGGTGATCAGAAAGCCGCCACCGACGCCGAACATGCCGGACAGGAAACCAACGGCCGCGCCCATGCCGAGAATGATGAAGATATTCACCGACAGCTCTGCAATGGGCAGATAGACAGTCACGGGCGTTCCTTAACCAGAAATAGCTTCGCCGTCGCGGGCGGTTTCGCGATGGGTTCCGCCCGTGCGGCGCCTTAAAAAAATCCTCAGCGCAACCGCCCTGGTTTCCGAGGGCGGATGCAGGCTTCCGTCATGCGCCCGCCACCCCTGCCTGTCAATTGCAAAGCCGTGGAAAGCCTTGATTTGCGGCATCTGTGGCGCCTCGGTCGGACGCCAGTTTCAGGCGCCCTGCACCTTGTTCTTCTCCAGAAGCTTGCGCACCAGCGCCTCGGAAATCGTGCCGTCCTCGGCAAGCCCGTTGCTGCGCTGGAAGGCCCGGATGGCCGAAACGGTCTTCTTGCCCATGCGCCCGTCCGGCTGACCGGCGTCAAAGCCGTTGCGGTTGAGGATGGCCTGGATGTTGCGCACCGCCTTTTCCATGTCGACGGGAGCCGAAGCTTCGGCCCTGGCGGCCCAGTCGGCGGGGGGCTGCGTGCCGTTCGCCTCGGGATCGAGCGGCTGCTGCTTCCAGCTTGCCACCTTCTGGCGGGCGCTTTCCAGTTGCGCCGGCTTCATCGCAGAGGCCACGTCGTCGCGCTTGGCAGCCGCATCGCGGTCGCCGCCATTGGCGGCAATGGCAAACCATTTGTAGGATTCTTCGAGATTCTGCACCGTGCCGTTGCCACGCGCAAACAGGATGGCCAGGTTGAACTGGCTGTCGGTCACGCCGAGATCGGCAGCCCGGCCAAACCATTCCACCGCGGCCTTGTAATCGGCGCTTCCGGTGGCGCCGGAGGCGTAAAGCACGGCCAGATTATGCATGGCGCCGGCATTGCCGGCGTTTGCCGCCTGTTCGTAGAGGGAAACGGCGCGGGCGGGATCGCGCGGCACGCCGGTTCCCTTTTCATACAGGCTTGCCAGCCGATACTGCGCCGGGGCATAGCCGCGCTGAGCGGCAAGACCATAAAAGCGGGCCGCTTCTGCCGGATTGGGCGCGACACCCTCACCGTCGCCGAGGCGCACGGCGATTTCAAACAGCGCCTGGCGATTGCCGCCCGCGGCTGCGTCGGCCAGCGATTGCGGAGCAAGACCTGCCGGCACGATGATCGCGGCCTCCGTCGTGCTGTCCATGGCGGCGGCCGCTTCTGCCGGCAGGAGGTGGCGGGCCACCGGCGCCTGCGGTGCCGGCTCCAGGGCGGGCAGTTCGGTCGTTGCCGGGGCCGTTAATTGGGCCGTTGCTTGAACCGGAGCCGGCTCAACCGCAGGGGCCTCTGCCGCATTGATAACCTGCGGCGCGGCAGCTTGCACGCTGGCTGTCCCCGGTGCCGCACCGGAAGGAGCCGGCGATGCGGCAGCGCTGGTTTCGGCCGCAGCCGGAATTGCCGGCTTTTGAGGCGCGGCGGCTGCGATACCTTGCGTCGGTGCGGATGTCTTTGCCGGACGGGTTGCCTCGCCAGTCGTCATCGAGGGGGCGGGTGACGGCGCGTTCTTCGTCAACGCGGTAAACAGCGGCATGGCCATCAGGGCCAGAAGCACGGCACCGACGGCGATCAGGATCGGGCGGCGGTGGCGGGCAAAGGTGGCGCGCCCGCCGGAGACGCCGGAACCGGCATAGGCTCTGGAGCCATCGGTCGGGGCCTGTCCCATTTCAAGCGCTGCCGCCTTGGCCGCCCGGCGGGCCGCGGCGATGTAATCCACGCGCTCGCCATCGCCGTCGCCGCTTGCCGGCTGCGTCGAGCTGCGCTCGGCCTCGGCGTCGGCGGCAGCCTGGGTGGCGCGCACGCGTTCCAGTATCTTGCGCACGTCCGGCGCGCCGGAGCCCGGCTCCAGAAGGTCGTTGTCGTGGTTGCCCTCGTCTTCATCGGCGGCAACGGCTGAGCCCGGGTCAAGCGATGGCGCCGGTTCCACCCGTGTCCGCCCGGTCTTGCCGGCTGATCCACGACGGGCGCGAAGGCGCTTCGAGAGGCTTGCCAGCAGGCCGGGCCGTCTGGCCTCGTCCTCGTCGGTCATCGGAGCAGGCTCGGCGTCCTGTGCCTTAAGGGCGGGGCTTGCCGCGGTTTCCGCCATCAGCTGTTCGCTGGCGCGGGCCAGCATGCCGCGCGGATCGCCGGCGTCCACCGGCGAGCGCATGGGAGCGGCCGGCTGCGCCATCGGCGGCCGCAGCGTACTTTCAGTTTCCGCACGCGCCGGCGCCAATGGAGCACCGCCGAACAGCGCCGTCGGGCGCTCGCTCATCCGGTCTTCCATGCGGTCCAGCCGCCCGGAAATCTCCACCAGCGTGCGCTGCAGGCTGCTGAATGTCTGCTGCGTGCGCTCTTCCGAGCCGCGCGCCAGATCCTCGAGCTGGCGCAGGTCCTGCGCCAGCGCCAGAAGCGTTTCCGTCTCCTTTGATGTCTCGTTTCCGCTGCCGCGCGCGCCATGGCGCGAATAGGCCTCGATCACGGTTTCGGCGGCCTGGCGGGCCGCCTCCAGCACATATTCGTCGCTGGTCGCCATATAGCCTTCGATGGCGGCCATGCGCTGGTCGAAATCCTCGGGAAGGCTCGTCGTTTCACGCCGCGGCTCGCTCATCAGGCTGGAAAGATGCGCAATCTGCTTTTCCAGGCCAAGCAGCGACAGGTTGTCGCCCTGCGGTGCAAGCGTTGCCTCTTCCAGGCGCGCGGCAATTTCATCGAGCCGGATTTCCAGCCGCCCGAGCCCTGCCGGAGATCCGGCTGCAGCCGTGCCCAGGCCATCGATGCGGCGGGTCAGATCCTCCAGCCGGCGGGCAAGGCCATCGCTCGCGTGGTCGCTTGCCAGCGTCTCGATCCGGGCGGTCAGATCCGACAGGGAGCTTGCAATCTCCTGCTGCGGGCCGCGGGCGAAAAATTCGGCCAGCTCCTCCAGCCGTTCTTCCAGCCGGTAGGCGTCCTGCACATGGGCGAGGCTCTCGATCCTGTCGTTGAGGGCGATCAGCCTCTCCTCCAGGCGCCGCAGGGCCTCGTGTTCGGCCGCCTCGTTGCGCGGCCGGCTGTTGTTGGCGGCAACCGCGCGGCTCAGCTCGTCCAGCCGGTGGTCGATATGGGAAAACTGGCCGGACACATGCTCGCTTTCCAGCGGCCGCTGGGCAAGGTCTTCCACCACGGCGGCCAGCATCAGCACCTTGTCTTCGAGCGTGCGGATCGCCGGGCTGTCGGCCATGGTGGCAAGCTCCGCCTTCACGCCGTCGATGCGATAGGCGAGCGCCACCAGCTCCTTCTGGATGCTGCCCGCGTCGAATTCCTCCAGCCGTTCTTCCACCGCACTCCAGCGTGTCTCCATGCTGTGCAGGCTGTCCTGGCGGGCAAGGCCGTCGATCTGCGCACGCAGGTCATCCAGTTCGGCGCGCAGATCGGTGGCCGCCGACGGGGTGCGGCTTGACAGCATGTCGATGCCGTCGGCCAGCCGTGCCAGCTCGTCGCGCAGGTCGCTTCCGAGATCCCGGCCATCGGCAAAGCCGCGCATCGACTGCACGTCGTCGCGCAGGGACTGCATTTCGCGGGCAATGTTGTCGGAGATATCCTGCCGCAGCTCGCGCCGCAGCTCATGCAGCGCCTCAGCGATGGTGCCGGTGCCGGCATTGCCGGTGGGCTCGCTGTCGCGCGGGCTCAAGGCATCCAGGGCGCGGGCAGGTGCCGGGCGGCGCGGCGCAATGACGCCTGGGCCTTCGCCCGGCCGCGCCGGCGCGGCGCCAAGGCGGGGCGCAGCGTCGCCCGCTGCCGTGCGCCGCTCGCGTGCGGCATCCAGCATGCGCTGGCGCTCGCGGATTTCCGCCAGCGCATCGGCATGCGGACGGTGAGGCGGCTCGCCCGTCGGGGCGCGCAAAGCGGGCTCCCGCGGTGCCATGGTCGGCATCGGCGCGGGCGCGGGTGCGGGTTTTTGCGGCTCGCGCGGGGCAGAGGCCTTCAACAGGCCTTCGATGCGTGCCTCGAGCCCTTCGATGGTACGGTTCAGCGCATCGAGAGAAGAGCGTTCTCCGCGGGCGTTGATGGTGAGGCGTGATCCGTTCATCTTGTACTCGTTTCGGCTGCGCACGTCGCGTGTGCATCGGGCTAACATTGGTCCAGCCACTGTCATTGCAGCGCCTGAAGGCTCTGCGCCGGCCGTTGCGTCGCTTCGGGATCGCCCCTCCGGGCCGATCCTGTCCCCGCGTCTTCAACGTCCCCTGCCCAGTGGCCGAAGCACTGGCTGCTGCGGCGTTGCCCATCATTTCGCGAAACGTAGTTAATACCGTGTTAAGACAGGGCAAAGTTTTAACGAAGTTTCGCCGCACCGCAGGAAACAGCGGCTGGCTGGGCCTCGATGACGGGAATTTCATCGCGCAGGGCACGGTTTTTATCGATTGACGTTTACGCGCACGTCAATATTTTATAGGGTCATGAATGCCGGTTGATCCGGCCGCTGATTTGGAGGAGTTCGCGCCATGCCCGTCTACAAGGCCCCGGTCACAGACACGCTGTTTATCCTGAAGGACGTGCTCGGCATCGAGCGCTACAACAACCTGCCGGGCTTTGCCGATGCGACACCGGACATGATCGAGGCGATCGCGTCTGAAGCCGGGCGCCTGTCCGAAGAAGTGCTCTTTCCGCTCAATTATTCCGGCGATCAGGAAGGCTGCGTGCGCGCGGAAGACGGCTCGGTCACCACGCCAAAAGGCTTCAAGCAGGCCTATGACGCCTATTGCGAGGGCGGCTGGATCGGTCTTGCCGTGCCGGAAGAGTTCGGTGGCCAGGGCCTGCCCTACACGCTGCATGCCGCCGTCGGCGAATATACCTCTGCCGCCAACATGTCGCTGATGATGTACCCGGGTCTCACCCAGGGCGCCATTGCCGCGATCCTCGTCCAGGGCAGCGACGCGCAGAAGAAGACTTATCTCCCGAACATGGTCGCCGGCACCTGGTCCGGCACGATGAACCTTACCGAACCGCATTGCGGCACGGATCTCGGCCTCTTGCGCACGAAGGCGGTGCCGCAGGCCGATGGCTCCTACAAGCTGTCGGGCCAGAAGATCTTCATCTCGGCCGGCGAACACGACATGACGGACAATATCGTCCATCTGGTGCTTGCCCGCATCGAAGGCGCACCGGCCGGCACCAAGGGCATTTCGCTGTTCATCGTGCCGAAGTTTCTGGTCAACGGAGACGGCTCGACGGGCGCCCGCAACGGCGTCGTCTGCGGCGCCATCGAGCACAAGATGGGCATTCACGGCAATGCCACCTGCGTGATGAACTATGACGGGGCGACGGGCTATCTGATCGGAGAAGAGAACAGGGGCCTCAACGCCATGTTCGTGATGATGAACGAGGCACGCCTCGGCGTCGGCCTGCAGGGGCTCGCAATTTCCGAGGTGGCCTATCAGAACGCGGTGTCTTACGCGAAGGACCGTCTGCAGGGCCGTTCGCTCTCAGGCCCCAAGGCGCCGGAAAAATCGGCCGATCCGATCATCGTCCACCCCGACATCCGCCGCGCGCTGATGACGATCAAGGCCTTCAACGAGGCCGGCCGCGCCTTCATGCTGTGGACGGCGCTGAAATCGGACATCGCCCACCGCTCCTCCGATGAGAAGGAGCGTCAGGCGGCGGACGACCTGCTCGGCCTTGCCACGCCCATCCTGAAAGGCGTCATGACCGACAAGGGTTTTGACCATGCGGTGATGGCCCAGCAGGTCTATGGCGGCCATGGCTATATCGAGGAATGGGGCATGAGCCAGTATGTCCGCGACGCCCGCATCGCCATGATCTACGAGGGCGCAAACGGCATCCAGGCGCTCGATCTCGTCGGCCGCAAGCTGGCGCTGAACGGCGGCCGCGCCGTGATGGCCGCCTTCAAGGAAATCGGTGATTTCTGTGAGGAGAACCGCTCGAACGAGGCCATGGCGCCCTTCACCAAGGCGCTGAAGAAGGGCCTGAACGACCTGCAGGCCTCGACCATGTGGTTCATGCAGAATGCCATGGCCAAGCCCGACAATGCCGGCGCCGGCTCCACCGATTACATGCACCTCTTCGGCCTCGTCATGCTCGGCTACATGTGGGCGAAGATGGCCAAGTCCGCCCAGGACCTCCTCGCCGCCGGCGACGCGCGCGAGGATTTCTTAAAAACCAAGCTTGTCACGGCGCGCTTCTACATGGAGAAGATCATGCCCGAAACCGCGCTGCGCAAGATCCGCATCGAAGCCGGCAGCGACACGCTGATGGAACTCGCGGCAGAGGCATTCTGATTGCGATTGTGCCGACGGGCTCCCTCCCCCTTGTGGGGAGGGTGGGGGAGGGGATGAATGGTTTCTAAGTCTGATTTGAGGGATTGGGTTTTGGAGGCATTGAAGGCCAATAATGGAGAAGGCTCGATTCTCTACGTTGCCCAATTTATCTGGGAGCATCATAGGAAAGATCTGGAAGGAAGCCCGTTGTTTTATTCCTGGCAGTACGACATGCGTTGGGCAGCTACTGAACTGCGGAAGAAGGAACTTTCGTGCCTCTGCCGATGACGATCGGCGCGGAAAATGGACACTAGGATAGGCGGAGCTTGATATGGCTTTGGTAAGTCTTGTCGAAACGGATGGCGAAGTCGCCATGCCAATTCCAGCTGACCTGTTGATCGCGGTCGGTTGGCGTGAGGGTGATTTAGTCGAAGTCACTACCCGCGCAGGCCAAATGATCATCGAAATCTCTGCGCCTGAAGAAGCAGTTAAGTCCGCCGTCGTGAGCGAGAAAACCAACAATAGATAGCAAGAACGCCGACCAGCTACTCGGTCTGGCGGTAGGGAGAGACAAGAGATGACCGAAGTCTATATCTACGACCACGTGCGCACGCCGCGCGGCCGTGGCAAGAAGGATGGGGCGCTGCATGAGGTGCCGTCCGTGCGCCTTGCCGCCAGAACGCTGGAGGCCATCCGCGATCGCAACGGGCTCGACACGTCCACCGTCGATGACATCATCATGGGCTGTGTCGATCCGGTCATGGATGCGGGCGCCGTGATCCCGAAGGCTGCCGCCTTCGAGGCCGGCTATTCCACCAAGGCTCCGGGCATGCAGATTTCTCGTTTCTGCGCGTCGGGTCTCGATGCCGTCAATTTCGCCGCCGGCAAGGTCATGGCCGGTTCGGACGATATCGTCATCGCCGGCGGTGTGGAAAGCATGTCGCGTGTCGGCATGGGCATGTCCGGCGGCTCCTGGTACATGGACCCCTCGGTCAATTTCCCCGGCTATTTCATGCCGCAGGGCGTGTCTGCCGATCTGATCGCCACCAAATATGGCTTTTCGCGCGATGACGTCGATGCCTACGCCGTCGAAAGCCAGAAGCGCGCGGCGAATGCCTGGGAAAAAGGCTATTTCTCCAAGTCCGTCATTCCCGTCAAAGACCAGAACGGCCTCGTGATCCTCGACCGCGACGAGCATATGCGGCCCGAAACGAACATGCAGTCGCTGGCGGCGCTCAACCCGTCCTTCCAGATGCCGGGCGAAATGGGCGGTTTCGAAGCCGTCGGTATCCAGGCGCATCCGGAGGTGGAGCGCATCGCTTACGTGCATCACGCCGGCAATTCGTCGGGCATCGTCGATGGCGCCGCCGCCGTCCTCGTCGGTTCGAAGGCGGGCGGCGAAAGCATGGGGCTCAAGCCCCGCGCCCGCATCAGATCCTTCACCAATATCGGCTCCGATCCGGCGCTGATGCTGACCGGCCCGGTCGACGTCACCGAAAAGCTGCTGAAGCGCACCGGCATGTCGATTGCCGATATCGACCTCTTCGAACTGAACGAAGCGTTTGCCGCCGTCGTGCTGCGTTATATGCAGGCCTTTGAAATCAGCCACGACAAGATGAACGTCAATGGCGGCGCCATCGCCATGGGCCATCCGCTTGGCGCCACCGGCGCAATGATCCTGGGCACCGTTCTGGACGAGTTGGAGCGGCGTGATCTGAACACCGCGCTGGTCACCCTCTGCATCGGCGCCGGCATGGGCACGGCGACCGTGATCGAGAGGGTGTGATGGGGTTCCAACCCTCCCCCTTGTGGGGAGGGTGGCCGGCAGGCGGGAGGGGTTTTCTCGGCAATTTCCCCTCCCCAACCCCTCCCCACAAGGGGGAGGGGCTTAACCCGCGCCAGATCGCACCGGATGTGGAGCGGCGGCGACATCGGCAAAAATTCAAGGGAAGAGGTACCCCAACATGACCTACAAGAATTTCACCGTCGAGACTGACGCAGACGGCATTGCGCTCGTCACCTGGAACATGCCGGACAAGTCGATGAACGTCTTCACCGTCGAGGTGATGCAGGAAATCGATGCCATCGTGGATGCCACCGTAAGCGACGCGGCCGTCAAGGGTGTCGTCTTCACCTCCGGCAAGAACGCCTTTTCCGGCGGCGCGGACCTGACCATGATCCGCGGCATGTTCACGCTTCTGCAGGAAGAGCAGGCGAAGAACCCGGAAACCGCCATGCAAAAACTGTTCGAGGAAGCCGGGCGGATGACATGGCTGTGGCGCAAGATCGAAACCAACGGCAAGCCGTGGGTGGCCGCCATCAACGGCGTGTGCATGGGCGGCGCGCTGGAACTGTCGCTGTCGTGCCATGGCCGCGTGGTCTCGAATGCCAAGTCGGTCAAGCTGGCGCTGCCGGAAGTCAAGGTCGGCATCTTTCCGGGTGCCGGCGGCACGCAGCGTGTGTCGCGCCTTGCCAATACGCAGGACGCCCTGCAGATGATGACGACCGGCCAGACGCTGACGCCGCAGCGCGCCAAGGCCATGAACCTCGTCCATCAGGTGGTCGAGCCGGATCAGCTGGTGCCGGCCGCAAAGCAGATGATCAAGGATGGCCTGAAGCCCGTCGCGCCCTGGGACGAGAAGGGTTTCAAGGTGCCCGGCGGCGGCATCTGGACGCCGGCGTCGGCCCAGCTCTGGCCGGCCGCCCCCGCCATCCTGCGTCGCGAGACGGCGGGCAATTATCCGGGCGCGCTTGCCATCCTGAAATGCGTCTATGAAGGCCTGCAGCTGCCGTTCGATACGGCGCTCAAGGTCGAGCAGCGCTACTTCACGCAGATCCTGCGCACCACCGAAGCCTTTTCGATGATCCGCTCGCTGTTCATTTCCATGCAGGAACTGGGCAAGGGCGCGCGACGCCCGGCCGGCATCGAGAAGAAGAAACTGACGAAGATCGGCGTCGTCGGCGCCGGCTTCATGGGCGCCTCCATTGCCTATGTGACGGCTGCCGCCGGCATTGCCGTCTCGCTGATCGACCGTGACGAGGAGGCCGCCGCCAAGGGCAAGGCGCATTCGGAAAAGCTGGTGGCCGACCAGATCGGCAAGGGCCGCATGACCAAGGAGGACGGCGAAAAGCTGCTCTCCCTCATCACGCCCACCGCCGATTATTCGACCCTGTCGGATGTCTCGCTCGTGGTGGAAGCCGTGTTCGAAGACCGGCAGGTGAAGAAGGATGTCATCGAAAAGGTCGAGGCCGTGCTGCCGGAAGGCGCGATCTTCGCCTCCAACACCTCGACGCTGCCGATCACCGGTCTCGCGCAGAATTCAAAGCGCCCAAAACAGTTCATCGGCGTGCATTTCTTCTCGCCGGTCGAAAAGATGATGCTGACGGAAGTGATCCTCGGCGAGGAAACCGGCGACGAGGCGCTGGCCGTGGCGCTCGATTACGTCGCCCAGATCAAGAAGACGCCGATCGTCGTCAACGATACGCGCGGCTTCTATGTCAACCGCTGCGTCTTCCGCTACATCAACGAAGCCTATGACATGCTGATCGAAGGCGTGCCGGCCACCATGATCGAAAATGCCGCCAAGATGGCCGGCATGCCGGTCGGCCCGCTGTCCTTGAACGACGAGGTGGCCGTCGATCTTTCCCAGAAGATCATGAAGGCGTCGATTGCGGATCTCGGGCAAGCCTCGGTGAAGCCCGAACACATGGCGCTGGTGGACAAGCTCGTGAACGATCTCGATCGTCGCGGCCGCAAGAATACCCGCGGTTTCTACGATTATCCGCCAAAGCCTCAGAAAAAGTCGCTCTGGCCTGGCCTCAAGGATTTTTATCCGCAGAAGCCGGCCGCCGAGGTGGATGTCACCGTCCTGAAGCAGCGCCTTCTCGTCACCATTGCGCTGGAAGCTGCCCGCACCATGGAAGAGGGCATTGTGACGGACCCGCGTGAGGCCGATGTCGGCTCCATCCTCGGCTTCGGCTTTGCGCCCTATACGGGCGGCACGCTGTCCTACATCGACGGCATGGGGGTCAAAACCTTCGTGGCGCTCTGCGAAAAACTGGCGGCGGAATATGGCGACCACTTCAGGCCGACCCCGCTGCTTCTCGACATGGCGGAAAAGGGCGACACCTTCTACACGCGCTTTGATCCCTATGGCGCCGCGCAGAAGGCGGCGTGATGACGTCTTGCAATCACCTTCCCCTGTTCCAGGGGAGGGTGATCGCATTTGAAATAAGGCCCTCTCTGCCCTGCCGGGCCGACCGTGGTCGAGCCACGGGTCTCGCCCCGTCCTTCGGCCCCCCCACAAGGGGGGAGATACGATGCGGCAAGCGTCCCGTTCCCGCATCAGCCCGGTCTCGCATCAGAAGGTGCGGCCGGGTTA
Organism: Neorhizobium fuzhouense; assembly: GCF_042611105.1. NCBI lineage: Bacteria > Pseudomonadati > Pseudomonadota > Alphaproteobacteria > Hyphomicrobiales > Rhizobiaceae > Neorhizobium > Neorhizobium fuzhouense. The sequence continues at coordinate 29,978 of NZ_JBHFFP010000010.1, forward strand.
AGCCCTCCCCCTTGTGGGGAGGGTTTGGGAGGGGCGGCCGGCTTCACTCCAGTGAAGTCCCCACGCAAACCCTCGTCATCCTCGGGCTTTGACCCGAGGATCCACCGCCCGCCGCCCGGAGCGTGCCGTCCTCACGGGGACAAATCCCACCGCTTTCCCTGCAAATCCAGTGCCTTGACGCCTTCCTTGTCCCCGCCGCTCAAACCTGGCGCATAATGCCCGTGCCTCTGCTGCCGGAGTGTTTCGCGAGACGGTCGCGGGCAGGCGGGGCCGGTGCCTCATGGGGTTGTCGTAACGTGCGGCGGCCTTGTGGGGAGGTGAAAGCCATGGCGGCGCCAATGCCGGCCTATCAAGTCCTCCCCGGGCAGCCATGCCCGGTTCGGTCAAGCCGTGCAAGCATCGGGAAACCGGTGTGCAGTGGGACGAGGCGGTCATCTGTAGGGGCAGGGATGCCCCGACAAGACACCGAAGGCCACGCGAGGGCGGAGCCATTCTTACGTATACTCATTGGGCATTCGCCCTTGCGTGGCTTCTCCTTGCAACCGCAGGCCTTTTGAAGGTCCGGCGGGGTTTTGGCATGGCGCAGAGGATAAGGAGAAAAGCCCGTGGCCATGAGCAGAGAAGAGCGTGAACGCGAAAACTGGCGCTATGAAAACGAGCCCCATATGAACGGGCTCACCCGCAGCCAGTTCGATGACCTGCCGGAAGAGGAGCGGGACCGGCATTGCCAGATCATGATGCAGGTTCCGGCGACCGTCCTCGGCTACTGGAAGACCTGTGATCTGTCCGCCTGCCGCCGCGCCCGGCAATGCCGGGGTTTTCTGTCGCGGGCGCAGCGGGAATCGAACCAGTATCACCGCTCCTATCCGCCCTGCGCCGGCCTTCGCGGGCGGCGCCAGCCGGAAATGCTGGCGGCTCTCGACCATTGTGACCATCTTTTCGATGCGAACCTCCGCCCCATCGCGGGCACCTCCGGGGCACAGCGCAGTTTCGGTCGCACGTCTGGTGCCTGAGCCTGTTCGCCCATGCTTCCGGCAAGTCGGCCGCTTTGGTTTGATCGGTAAGCGGTCAGATACCAATCAGCAGCCTTGCCGCCAGAGGCACGATCAGCGAGGTGGCAATGGCATTGAGCGCCATGGCAATGCCGGCAAACAGGCCGGCCGTGGCATGGACGTCATAGGCGCGGGCAGTACCAATGCCGTGGGAGGTAAGGCCGACGGCAAAGCCGCGCGCGGCATAATCGCGGATGCCCATGCGGTTCATCATCGGCGTGACGATGAGGGCGCCGATAATGCCGGTGAGGATCACCAGGACCGCCGTCAGCGACGGATTGCCGCCGAGCGAGGAGGATATCGCCATGGCAACGCCCGCCGTTGCCGATTTCGGCAGGAAGGACAGCATCATTTCGCGCGGCAGCCCGACCAGCATGCCGAGCGCCACCACCGACAGCACCGCAGCAACGGAGCCGACGAGGAGGGCCACGGCGATCGGCATCAGCACGCGCTTCACCTCATCCCATTGCAGATAAAGCGGAATGGCGATGGCAACCGTGGCCGGCCCGAGCAGGAAATGCACGAACTGTGCGCCGGCGAAGAATTTTTCGTAAGGGATGTGAAATACCGTCATCACCGCCGAAAGCACGATGATCGAGGTCAGGACCGGGTTTGCCAGCGGATTGCGCTTCAGGCGGACCGAGAGTTCGGACATGGCAATCCAGGTGCAGACGGTGAGCGTCAGCCAGATCAGCGGCGAAGTGGAGAGATAGACCCAGAGATCGACAGGACTGCGCATCAGGCCCCCCATTTTCCATCAAAGAACCGGCGGGCGGCAATGAAGGTCCACACCGTCACGGCAAGGGTGACGGCCGCCGAGACCACCAGAACCACGGCAATGGCCGGAAGCTGCGCTTCCAGAACGCCCCAGAGCGAGACGATGCCGACGCCGGCCGGCACGAACAGCAGGCCGAGATTGGACAGAAGCGCGCTGGCGGCCGTTTCCACCTGCGGAAACGGCGCTCGGCCCGCGCGGCGCCCCAGATGCAGGGCCACAAACAAAAGCACCAGGCCGATAACGGGTCCGGGAACCGGCAGCTTGGTGAGGAAGACGAGACTTTCGCCTAAGAGTTGGAAAAGAAGAAGGGCCGCAATGCCGCGTAGCATGGTGTTCTCCGGCGTGGTGAGTGGTCAAGGCTATCCCTACACCCGACAGAGGCATCGGGCCATGCCGCACGGCAAGCCCGGTGCAGCAGCGCGGCCACAGCTTCGTGAAGAGGAGGAGACAGGGCCGCTTGCCCCGCATGTTTTGCAGTTGCGGTTCGCCGCATGCCTGCGGTATTGGTGCATGCGGCATTTCTATATAAAAACAGTCGCATACAATTTATGCTCTGGCGAATTCGGGCCGAGGGGGAAAGTGTTGATGGTACGCAAGGGCGAGGCGCCGTCGCGCGCAGCCTTGGCTTTTAGCCGGCTTGCCGCGCGCGACAATCGCGTGGTGGAATTGCTGTCACGGCTGCCGGCCTTCCGTTCCACAACGCAGCGCCCGACGCTCCGGCAGCAGGCGGTGGCCTATGTCATCTCGCTGATCATTGCCGCCGTCGCGGTCGCCTTGCGCTTCCTCGTGGATGACTATCTGCCGCCGGGCTTTCCCTACCTCACCTTTTTCCCGGCCGTCATCCTCACCGGTTTCTGTTTCGGCATTTACCCGGCGATCATGAACACGATCATCTGCGGGTTGGTGGCCTGGTACTGGTTCATCCCGCCGGCGCATTCGTTCAACTTGACCGGCCCTTCCATCACCGCACTTGCGTTTTATTTCTTCGTCGTCGCCATCGACCTCGGCCTGCTGCAACTGCTGCTCGCCGCTTACGGATCGCAGGTGCGGGTGCGCGATGATCTGGCCTATAACCTGCAACTGCAGCAACTGGTGTCGGAAGAGGTGGATCACCGGCTGAAAAACCTGCTCGCCACCACGAGCGGCCTGATCGCGCTGTCGCAGCGCCACGCTACCACACCGCAGCAACTGGGCACGCAGCTGCGCCAGCGGGTGCAGGCCATGGGCCATTCGATCACGCTTCTGCGCGGCTCGCTGCATGGCGGCAGCGCCGATATGCGCGAGGCAATCCTTGCCGCGCTGGAACCGCTTGGCCTGTCGGAAGGCGACCGGCTGGTGTTTAGCGGGCCAAGGCTGAACCTCAATGGCGCCACCATCATCTCGCTCAGCCTCATCATCCACGAGCTTGGCACCAATGCCTTGAAATATGGCGCTCTCTCCGAAGACACCGGGCAGATTGCCGTCTCCTGGGAGCGCCGTCCGGCCGAGGGCCAGGATGCCGCTGAACCCGGCGATCTGATCGATCTCGTCTGGCGCGAACAGAACGGCCCGCAGGTTGCCGCGCCCAGTCGCCAGGGCTTTGGGACGGACCTCGTGCGGCGCATGTCGGCAAGCCTTGGCGGCGGTTGCAGCCTCACCTATGCGCCATCCGGCCTTGTCGTGCATTTCGACATGCGGGCGCAAAACGTGCTGGCCTGAGGCGGGCCGGCTTTGCCCCAGCGCTGCCGTCGGGGACTTGGAGGACAATAGAAAATGGCGACACCGTTTCCGGTGCCGCCATGGGAGGGGAGAGTGTCGCGGTTGCGTTCGCTCAGGCCGTTTTCGCAACGCCTTTGGCTGTGAGCGAGGCCTTCGACGTAAGACCTTTGCTGCTGGAGGTCACGCCGACCTTTGCCGTCTGCGGTCCGCCGGCGCCACTGCCATCCAGCACCAGCCATTTGTCGCGCTCGCGCCACAGGGCCGGGATGGCGAGGAGACCGATGCAGCTGACGGCAATCATGGTCTTGGTCAGCTGAGACAGCTCCGGTGTGCGGCCGTCGAAATAATAGACCGCATAGACGATGCCGACATGCCAGACATAGACATAGAGGGAGTGTCGGCCGAGAAGCTGCAGGAATTTCAGCGACAGCACCCAGATGATGGCATTGGCAATACGGCGCACCCATTCGGACTTGTGCTTCGGACCGGCGATCACCATCCAGGTCAACAGGGTGGCGGCGGCCACGAAGTTGATGAGGTAGACCGGGCCGAAATCGGCGCGGATTTCCATCGTGGCGAATTTGCCGGCCAGTTCCGCCGGCATCATGCCGTGGGCCGTCAGGATGCGCAGCGGCAGGAAGAAGCCGCAGACCAGCACGCAGATCGTCGGGATGAAGCTGTTTTCCGGCGAAAAGATCTTGCCCCAGTTGATGCGGTTGAGCGAGGTCAGCGCGCCCAGCACCAGGCCGGAATAGAACACGATCTGCCAGCCGAGCAGGTTGAACGAGGCGCGGATGCCCTGGTCGTCCGGCCGCATGAAGATGCTGTTGATCGGATCGGTGACGATTTTCTGCAGGCCAAGCTGGCCGGCCATCCACAGGATCAGCGAGCCGGCCATGACATGCGCCCACTTGCCGTCGATGACCAGTTTGACGAGGATCGGCGCAAACAGCATGTAGATGATGTATTGCGGCAGGATGTCCATGAAGGTCGGCTGGAAGACGAAGCCGGCAATGGCGGCCAGACGCCAGGGATCGTCAAAGGTCGTGTAGCCCAGCCAGTTGTACCAGATGTAATAGGCGCCGGGCAGCACCATCTGGGCGGCAAGCACGCAGATCACGATGCCCATGGCATAGCGGTACAGTTCGAAGGCGCGCGAATAGATCGCCTGTCGCCCGGCGGCATAGCCGTTTTTGGCCATCTTGCGCACATAGACCATGCCGATCAGCAGGCCGGACAGAAAGACGAAGCCCTGCGCGTCTTCCACGAAAGCCAGCTGGTTGTGGTTGATGTTCACAAGCCAGTAGCCACCGGCAAAGATCAGGTGGTTGATCAACATGAAAACGAGGAAGTAACCCCGCATACCGTCTATAAGGTCATAGCGTTTCATCGGTCGCGTCTCCGTCTCGTAGCGTCCGAAGGCTCGCGCCGGTCGGTCCGTGATGCCTCTACGGGCAGGAAGTTTGGCCATTTAACGCGGCTTAAGCGGGGCGGTTCCCGCAGCGCAACACTTGTTGTAGCGAAGCGATTGTCACAATTGCGGCATTAACCGCAAATCGATGGCAGGGGAAGTCAAAACCGGAAAGGCGGCGCGTCTATTCGGCCGCAGCCCGGCGAATGGCGGCGGCCTGGGTGATGTAGGCGCGAAGCGCTGCCGGCTTTACCGGCTTGTGCTGCAGGCCAAGGCCGTATTGATCCGCCTGCATGCGCACTTCCTGACTGCGATCGGCAGTGAGCAACAGGCCGGGCAGGGCGGTTCCGGTGTGTGCCCGCAGCTTCAGGATCGCCTCGATGCCGGTGCCGTCATCCAGATGGTAATCGGCAATCACCACGTCCGGACTGGCCGTGCCCTGTTCCAGGAGGCGATCGATGGCTGCAAGCGACCCGGCGGTGGAAACGGTGCATCCCCAGCCGCTCAGCAGCAGCGTCATGCCCTCGACGATCTTCGGCTCGTTGTCGATGCACAGGACCTTCAGCCCCGACAGCGGTTGCGGCAGCGGCTGGGGACCCTCCGAAACGGCAAGGCTTCTCGGGCGGCCGAGATCGCGCGGCACCCGCACCCGGAAAATCGTGCCCCGCCCGGGCGTCGAGGCAAGCTCGACCGGATGCGACAGGACGCGTGAGATGCGGTCGACGATGGAGAGCCCAAGGCCAAGGCCGGCCGCCGTGCGCGCACCTTCATCGAGGCGGGCAAACTCCTTGAACACCGTCTTGAACTTGGAGGAGGGGATGCCGATGCCGGAATCGACTACCTCGATCACCACCTCGCGCCCACGCCGGCGCACGCCCACCAGCACCTTGCCGCTCAGGGTGTATTTGATGGCATTGGAGACGAGGTTCTGAACGAGCCGGCGCAAGAGATTGGGGTCGGTGCGCACGCTGAGCGAGGTCGGCATGACGCGGAATTTCAGCCGTTTCTCGCGGGCAATCGGCGCAAAATCGGTCTCGATGCGCCGCATCAGGTCATCAAGCGGCACGGAGGTGACGCGCGGCTTCATGGCGCCGGTATCGAGCCGCGAGATATCGAGCACCGCACCCAGAATGCTTTCGACCGATTCCAGCGCCGAATCGATGTTGCGGACAAGCGCGCTGTTGTCCGACTGGCCAAGCCGCTCGACAAGCGAGGAGGAATAAAGGCGCGCCGCATTGAGTGGCTGCAGGATATCGTGGCCGGCGGCGGCGAAGAAGCGCGTCTTGCCGAGGTTCGCCTCCTCGGCGGCAGCGCGCGCTTCGGCCAGTTCCCGGTTGACGCGCGTCAGTTCGGCGGTGCGCTCCTCCACCCGCTGTTCCAGGGTCTCGTTGGCTTGCCTCAGCGCCTGGGCGGCGGCAACGCGGTCGGTCATGTCGGTAAAGGTCGCCACGATGCCGTCATCGGGCATGGCGTTGGAGCGCACTTCAATGATGCGCTCGCCTCCGCGCAGCGCCAGAGAGAAGGGTGTGTCGAGCGCCTTGATGCGCCCCATCACCGTGACCCCTTGCTCTGCCGAGATATCGGCCCGGTCGGTGAGGATGCCGACGATATCGCCAAGCGGATAGCCGACCTGGCCGACCTGTTCGGGCAGGTCGAGCAGCGTGCGGAAGCGTCGGTTCCAGATTGCCAGCCGGTCGGAACTGTCGAACACGGCCACGCCCTGGTCCATCTGGGAGAGCGCCGTCTGCAGCATGTCCTGATTGTATTGCAGCGCTTCACTTGCCTGATCAAGCAGCCAGGCGGTGTCGGCGCTCGTATCCTCCGCCTTTTGCAGAATCAGCGACAGCACGAGCCGTGCCGACGAGGAGCCGATGGCGCTGCCGAGCAATTGTTCGGAAAAATGGATGAAGGCCATGTCGGCGGCCTCCTTGTCGGCAATGCGGCGGCCTGCGGTGCGCTCGTAATGGGCAAAGGAGCGCAGCATGCGCTCCTCGCCGAGATAGCGGGCGATTGCCGCCTTGAGGTCGCCGACGCTGACGCGGGTCTTCCAGCCGCGCGTGGCAAATTGCGAACGCAGGTGGCGCTTGACGAAAATGCCCGCCTGGATGCGCTCCATGGGGCGCGGGTTTCGCGACAAGGAGCCGATGACGAAGGCCGCGCTGTTGGCAATGAGGCTGAGCAGGACGGCATTGACCAGCGGATCGGCGCCGGGACCGGAAAACAGCGTCGTGCCAGGCACGAGGAAATCGAGAACCGTGGCGGCAAGGGCTGAATTGTCCGGCCCGCCGAGACTGGGCACGAACAGCAGATAGGCCCAGGCAATAAAGCCGAGGCACATGCCGACAATGGCGCCACGCGCATTGGCGCGCCGCCAGAACAGGCCGCCGAACAGCGCCGGCGCCATCTGCGCAATGGCGGCAAAGGCGAGAAGCCCGATCGAGGCAAGGCCGGTATCGGCATCGGCTGCGCGGTAATAGCCATAGCCCAGCATCAGCACCACAAGGATCGCCGTGCGGCGGATGCGCAGCAGGTGTTTAGCAAAATCCGCCCGCTGGCCGCTGGAGGTCATCAGCTTGCGGCGCAGGAAAATCGGCATGACGATATCGTTCGATATCATGATGGAGAGCGCAACCGAGGCGACGATGACCATGGCGGTTGCGGCCGAAAAGCCGCCGATGAAGGCAATCAGCGTGACGAAGGCCATTTCCTGCGACAGCGGCAGTTGCAGAACGTAAAGATCGGCATTGCCGGTGCCGCCGAATTCGATGAGGCCGCCGATGGCAACCGGCACCACGAAGAGGTTGATCGCCACGAGGTAGAGCGGCAAAAGCCAGCCGGCCATTTTCAGTTCGGCCGCGGTGCGATTTTCCACAACCGTCACATGGAACTGGCGCGGCAGCATCAGGATGGCAAAGCCCGACAGGCCGATCAGCATAAGCCAGCGCGCAAGCGGTGTCCGATAGGCAAGCGAGGCATCGACCAGCGGATTTTCGGAGGCTTTTGCCCAAAGATCCTGCGGACCGTCGAAAATCAGGAAGATCACCGACAGCCCGATGGTGCAGAAGGCGACGAGCTTGACCACCGATTCCATGGCGACGGCAAGAATCAGTCCATCCTGGTGTTCGGTCGCATCGGTGTGGCGGGTGCCGAACATCACGGCAAAGCACGCCATCAGCAGCGTCACGATGAGAGCGAGGTCAAGGAAATAGAGATTGCCGCTGCCGATCCCGTACTGGCCGGGATCCACGATGGCGGCCACCGAATCGGAGACTGCGCGCAGTTGCAGTGCGATATAGGGAATGGCACCGACCAGCGAGATGACCGCGACAATGAGGGCAACGGTGGAGTTTTTGCCGTAGCGGGCGGCAATGAAATCGGCAACCGAAGTGAGCTTTTCAGCCTTTGCCAGCTCCACGATGCGCCGGATCAGCGGCATGCCAAGGGTAAATGCCAGGATGGGGCCAATATAGATGCCGGTGAATTCCAGCCCGCGTTCCGAGGCAAGACCGACGCCGCCGAAATAGGTCCAGGATGTGCAGTAGACGGCAAGGCTCAGCGCATAGACGACCGGACGGCCTTTTTTCGGCACGCCGAGCCGCCTGCTCCTGCGGTCGCCGTAGCTGGCGACGGCAAACAGCAGCAGGATATAGGCGCAGGCCGACAGCAAAATCACCCAGCCAGGCAGCATGACCCCTCCCACACGGCCAACCGGGGGCGATTGGCCCTTTCCAATCTACGCCAAAGCGGGCGGCTTGGAAATCAAGCTGTGCCTTGGCAAAAAGTCGAAGGGCGACAAGAAACGGGACCGTTGGACACGGTCGTTCCAGCTGCACCTTTCCCGCGGCAATCCGTGCAATATATTCACCCGCATCCAACAAAAGTGACAGCGAAAGGGCAGCCATGTCGATGATCTCAGAATTCCGTTCCTTCATAGCCAAGGGCAATGTCGTCGATCTGGCGGTCGGTATCATCATCGGGGGTGCCTTTACCGGCATCGTCAATTCGCTGGTCAACGACGTGGTGATGCCGGTCGTCAGCGTCGTGGTCGGCGGCATCGATTTTTCCAACTATTTCCTGCCGCTCAACTCCTCCATCACGGCGGCAACGCTTGAGGCGGCAAAGCAGCAGGGCGCCGTCTTCGCCTATGGCAAGTTCCTGACCGTGCTGATCAATTTCCTCATCCTCGCCTGGATCATCTTCCTCATGGTGAAGGCGGTGAACCGCATCCGCATCCATGACGAAAAGACGCCGCCGCAAGCCGCACCCGCCCCGCCGCCGGCCGATGTTCAGTTGCTGACCGAGATCCGCGATCTTTTGAAGACGCGCTGACCCGCACGCCACCCATCACCAGATTCGATCAGGCTCTCACCGAAACTCATGGGATTTCGGCGAGAGCCTGCGCTATGACGGAAAGAGATGGAGACCTTGTGCATGAAACAGATGGAAAGCCTGAGCGCGCGTGCGCTTGCCGCCCCCCAGAGCGGCATTGTCGAACTGGTCAACTATGCCCGCGGCCGCCAGGGCCTCATTCCGCTCTGGGCCGGAGAGGGCGACCTGCCGAGCCCGGCCTTCATCAACCAGGCGACCAAAGATTCGCTGGATGCCGGCGAGACCTTTTACACCTGGCAGCGCGGCCTGCCGGAACTGCGCCAGGCGCTGTCGCGCTACTATGAGCGGCACTTTTCCGTTTCGCTGCCGTTGGAGCATTTTTTTGCGACAAGCTCCGGCATGCATGCGATCAACCTGTGTGTCCAGGCACTGACGGCGCCGGGCGACGAGATCATCTATCTGACGCCGAGCTGGCCCAATATCGTGGCAGCCGTCGGCATTGCCGGCGCAAAGCCGGTGCCGGTGCCGGTTGATTTCGTCGGCGGCGGCTGGTCGCTCGATATCGGCAAGCTGGAGGCGGCGATCACGCCCCGCACGCGGGCGCTGTTCATCAACACGCCGTCGAACCCGACCGGCTGGACCGCGACCGAGGATGACCTGAAGGCCATCCTGTCGCTCGCCCGCCGCCATGGCCTGTGGATCATCGCCGACGAGATCTATGCGCTTTACTATTACAATGGCCCGCGCGCACCCTCCTTCCTGGATGTGCAGACGCCGGACGACCTGATCCTCTATGCCAATTCGTTTTCCAAGAACTGGTCGATGACCGGCTGGCGTGTCGGCTGGATCGTGGCGCCGCCGGCGATCGGCCAGGTGCTGGAAAACCTCATCCAGTATTCCAGCTCGGGCCTCACGCCCTTCATGCAGCGCGGGGCGATCGCAGCGCTCGATCACGGCGATGATTTCCTGCGCTCCAATATCGAGCGGGCCCGCACCTCGCGCGATATCCTCTGCGACACGCTGATTGCCACCAACCGCGTGCAGACGCTGAAGCCGGACGGCGCGCTTTATGCCTTCCTGAAGGTCGACGGCATCGAGGATCCGCGTGCCGCTGCCTTCGACATCGTCGACAAGACACTGGTGGGCTTGGCACCCGGAACCGCCTTCGGGCCGGGCGGCGGCGCCTTCCTGCGCGCCTGCTTCCTGCGGGATCCCGCCCAGGTGAAAGATGCCGCCGGGCGGCTGGCGGAGTATATCCTCAAACTCTGAGGCGTGATTCCGGCCTTTGGGTAAAACTTTAGGGGTTTCGAAAATATCCTGTTTTCTCTATGAGAAACAATGACCTGACAGATCCCTGCCGGGTAAGTGTTGATGAACTCTGCCGTGGTTCGATGCGCCGATTGAGCAAGGCAGGAGCATCGAACCATGACAGTTCTCGTAACAGGCGGCGCAGGCTATATCGGTAGCCATATGGTGCTGGCCCTTCTGGAGGCCGGCGAAGAGGTGGTTGTGCTCGACCGGCTGTCCACCGGCTTCCGCTGGGCGGTGCCGGACAAGGCGCGGTTCTATCTCGGCGATGTCGCAGACCGCAGCGTGCTGGACCGCATCTTTTCGGAAAACACTATCGACGCCATCCTGCATTTTGCCGGCTCCATCATCGTGCCGCAATCGGTGGCGCATCCCCTCGATTATTACGACAACAATACCGCAAAGACCGGCCAGCTCGCGGCGGCCGCCATTGCGGCGGGCATCCAGCATTTCGTATTTTCCTCGACGGCTGCCGTCTATGGCGACCAGCCGGATGATGCGCCGGTCAAGGAAACGGCCCCGACACGGCCGAAGAACCCCTATGGCCAATCCAAGCTGATGGCCGAGATAATGCTGCGCGATGCAAGCGCCGCCCATCCGTTTCGTTACGTGGCGCTGCGTTATTTCAACGTGGCGGGCGCCGACCCGCAGGGACGCACCGGGCTTTCCACGGAAGGCGCAACGCATCTCATCAAGATTGCCTGCGAGGCAGCGCTTGGAAGGCGCCGCTCCGTCGAGGTGTTTGGCACCGACTATCTGACGCCGGATGGAACCGGTATTCGCGACTATATCCATGTGAGCGATCTCGTTGCCGCGCATCTGAAGGCGCTTGGCCATCTGCGCGCGGGCGGGGCGTCGCTCACGGCCAATTGCGGCTATGGCCGGGGCTATTCGGTGCTGGAGGTGCTGTCGGCCGTCAAACGGGCGGCAACGCATGAATTTAAGGTACATTACGGCCCGCGCCGGGCTGGCGATGCGGGAGCGGTGATTGCCGATTCCACGCTGGCCCGCACGCTGCTCGGCTGGACGCCGGCCCATGACGACCTCGACCACATCATTACGACCGCCCTTGCCTGGGAGCGCGGCCTTGATGCACCGGCTCATGCCGATGTGCAGGTCATGCGCCGGCGACTGGCTGCCAGTTTCTGAAGGACGCAGGATCTGGACGATGAAAACGACAAGGGCGCCGGAGAAAGATCCGGCGCCCTTGTCGTTTGAGAAGAGAAGATATCGCGGCCGAATGGCTCAGGCCACCATGCCCCAGTCGTCGGCGTCGTCGGCTGCAAACATGCGTTCCAGGTTGAGGAAGCAGATCATGCCGCTGTCATGGGCGATGATGCCATCGGAAAAGGCGGAGCTGGAGCCCGCGGCCATCGGCACCGGCTGCAGGCGGCTTGCCGGAACGGTCATGATGTCGGACACACGATCGACCAGCATGCCGATCGTCATTCCCTTGATGTCGGTGACGACGATGGCACTGCGCTCGTTGACCTCGGTATTGTCCATGCCGAGCTTGACGGCGAGATCGACGATCGGGATTACCGTGCCGCGCAGGTTCATCACGCCGATGACTTCGTAAGGCGCATGCGGCAGCGGCGTCACCGGCGCCCAGCCACGGATTTCCCGGATCGAGGTGGTGCGCACGCAAAATTCCTGCGCATGCAGCCGGAAGGCGATGATCTCGAGGAGTTCGTCACTGGTCGTCTGTTGCACGTTCATTGAGATAGGTCTCCCAGCTGGGGTTGCGGTGCGTCGATCGATTGCCTGACAGAATAAGGGCTAGACCATGCGCCGAACTGGATCTGTGCCGGCACCGCCGCGCGCAGATCGTTCCAGGCGTCTTCGGGATCAAATCTCTAAGGGCCGCGCTATCATGTCGCCGCCATTCTGATGCCATGCCATCGATGCCACTCGATCAGCACAGGATAATTCCTGTTTGCTAATGAAGTGTTGAGCAAGAGGCGCAATTTGTGGGTAACCAACTAACGGTAACCGTCGGCGCAAAAAAAGAACGCACAGCTGTGCAAATATATCGAACTGTCATGGAATAATCATCCAGCTGTCATGTGGGCTTTCTAGGGTCGCCCTGTCATTGGCGCCGGCCCAGAGGGGGCCGCGCCGGCCCTTTCGGAGACAGACCCATGAACAGACGCGAATTTCTGGCGGCCGGCTCGGCTGTTGCCGCACTTCCGGCGCTCAATTCCATCGCCCTTGCCGCCGACACGACGATCAACGTCTTCAGCGGTTCCGACAACAACATCATCGACTTCTGGAACAACATCGTCCGCCCGGCCTTCGAGAAGGCCAATCCGGGCCTGAAGCTGAAGGTGATCGACGCCGGCGACGACAACGGCCTTCGTGCCATCGCCGACCGGGCGCTCGCTGCGCTGAAATCGAAAACGGATCCGCAGGCGGACGTGTTCGAAAGCTTTGACGCCCGTCTGCCGGCCGGTGGCATCGATGCCGGTCTGTGGGTCACCTTCTCGGCCGAAAACGTGCCGAATTTCGGCAAGATCAATCCGCGCGCGCTCGATATCCCGCAGCGTCTGCCCTATCGCGGCTCGCAGGTTCTGCTGGCCTATGACAAGAGCAAGCTCGACCCAAAGGATGCGCCAAAGACCTTCGAACAGCTGATCGCCTGGATCAAGAAGAACCCAGGCCAGTTCATTTACAACCGTCCCGACAAGGGCGGCTCCGGCGGCAATTTCGTGCGCCGCGCCATCCATGAGGTGAACGGCCGCGATCCTTCGAAATTCACCGTGGCCAATTTCTCCGCCGACTATGCGGAAAAGTCGCTGACGCCGGCCTGGGCGCTGCTGAAGGATCTCGCACCGTCGCTTTACGAAAAGGGCGCCTATACCTCCGGCAACACGCAGTCCATCCAGCTTCTGTCGCAGGGCGTCGTCACCATGGTTCCGGTCTGGTCCGACCAGGTGCTGCAGGCGATGGCCCAGGGCGTGCTGCCGGAGACCACCGGTCTCGTGCAGCTGACGGATCTGGCGCTGTGCGGCGATTTCTCGCGCATGACGATCTTTACCAATGGCGCCAACAAGGATGCGGGCCTGAAGCTTGCCAATTTCCTGCTGTCGTCGGAAATGCAGTCGGCCATCATCACCGAAATCGGCGGTTTCCCGGGCGTCAGCTGGGACAATATTTCGGCGGACCTGCGCGAGAAATACAAGGATGTCGTGCCCAATTCCATCCCGACCTTCCCGGGCGGCGACTGGAACTCGGCGGTCAACGACGGCTGGTATCGCAATGTCGCAACGGGCCTTGTCCGCGGCTGATGATGGCGCAGACGGCACCACACGCCGCCCATGGCGGATCGCAGCCGGCACAGGGGAGGGGGCTTTTCGGCCTTCTCCTCGTTGCCATTCCTGTCCTGCTCGTCGGCTGGCTGATCATCTACCCGATCCTTGCCGCCATCGTCTCGACGCTCTGGATCGAGACGCCGCAGGGAACGAGTTTCAGCACCGCCTCCTACCGGTTTTTCTTTTCCGATGGCTACAGCCTTGCCAATCTGTCGCTGACGCTCTGGACGACGGCCGTCTGCGCCGTGCTGCTTCTGGTGTTCGGCCTGCCGATTGCACTCTACCTGCGCTTTTCCACCAGCCGCTTTGCAGCCTATGTGCAGGGGCTGGCGATCTTTCCGATGTTCGTGCCCTCGATCATCCTTTCCTATGCGCTGATCCGCACGATCGGCCCGAACGGCACCGTGGACCTTCTGCTGAATGCCGTTGGCCTGCCGAAACTGCCAAGCCCGTACCTTACCCCCTGGGGGCCGGTGATCGGGCTTGTGTGGGATAATCTTCCGCTGACGGTGCTGATGCTGACGGCAGGCCTTGGCGGCATTTCGACGAGCGCCGTGGAGGCGGCACGCGATGTCGGTGCCGGGCCCATCCGCGTCTTTGTCCACATCATCCTGCCGCGCATGGGCAATTCCATCCTCGTCACCGTGTCCTTTGCGGTGCTCGGCATCTTTTCCGCCTTCACGCTGCCTTATGTGCTGGGCCCCGCCTCGCCGGAAATGATGGGCCCCTTCATGCTGCGCACCTTCAACGATCTCTATGATCCGCTGAACGCAAAGACGCAGGCCGTCGTTTCCTTCGGCATCTGCCTCGTCTTCGGCCTGTTCTATGTCTGGTCGATCGCCCGCAACCAGGAAAGGCGCAGCCGATGATCAGCCGTTCCGCTCTAAGCGCCCTCCGGCCGGCCCGGTTCGACTGGACGGGGCTGTTTTTCGCCTTTTTCCTCACCATCGTCATTGCCGTACCGCTGCTGGTCGTCGTCACCTGGGCCTTTACCGAGGTCTGGCGCTATCCTTCGGTCATTCCGCAACAGTTCGGCCTGCGCTTCTGGCATCAGACACTCTCGCGCGCCGATGTATGGGAGGCGCTGTGGATCAGCATCCGGCTCTCAGCTACCGTCACGCTGCTCTCGGCCGTGATCTGCCTGCCGGCGGCCTATGCCTTCGCGCGCATGAAATTTCCCGGCCGCGACATCTTTTTCCTGTCGTTTCTCGCCTCGCATGCCTTTCCGAAATTCGGCCTTCTGGTGGCGATTGCCGCGATCTTCCTGAAGCTCAATCTCATCGCCACCTTCTGGGGTGTCGTGCTGATCCAGCTGGTCGGCACGCTGATGCTGATGATCTGGATCCCGGTTGCGGCCTTCCAGGCGGTGGACCGGCGCATGGAAGAGGCGGCGCGCGATGTCGGCGCAAGCCCGCTTCGCGTCTTCTGGTCGATCACGCTGCCGCAGGCGGGCCCGACCATATTCGCCGCCGTGCTGCTCACCTTCGTCTCCACCTTTTACGAAACCGAAGGCGCCTGGCTGATCGGCGCGCCGCAGATCCGCACCATGCCGGTGCTGATGATCAGCTACATCAACAACCAGATCGTCGTGCAGTATGGCGCGGTGCTGTCGGTCATCCTCTGGGTGCCCTCCTTCATCGCCCTGATGTTTGCCCGCCGCGTGGTGAGCAATGGCGGCTTCGCCAAGGGTTTTGGCGCTTAAGCGCGCGACAGATACGGAAAGATAGACACATGGCCAGATTGACCATCGAGCACCTGCGCAAGAGCTTTGGCGCGACCGCCGCCGTCGACGATTTTTCCCTGACGGTGGAGGATGGCGAGCTCGTATGCCTGCTTGGTCCTTCGGGATCGGGAAAATCCACCATCCTGCGTATGATCGGCGGCTTCGAGCAGCCAACCTCCGGCACTCTTGCCATCGACGGGCAGGACGTGACGCGGCTGCCGCCGGAACGGCGCCCGACCGGCATGATGTTCCAGAGCCACGCGCTGTGGAGCCACATGAACGTTTTTAGCAATATCGCCTTCGGGCTGAAACTTCGCCGCCTGCCGCGCGCTGAAATTCGCCGCAAGGTGGAGGAGGCGCTCGAACTGGTCGGCCTTGCCGGCTATGGCCCGCGCCAGACGTTTCAGCTCTCCGGCGGCCAGCAGCAGCGCGTCGCGCTTGCCCGCTCGCTGGTGCTGGAGCCAAAGATCCTGCTGCTTGACGAGCCCTTTGCAAGCCTTGACCAGCACCTGCGCGAGCGGCTGCGCGAAGAGGTGCGCGAGATCCAGCAGCGGCTTGGCATCACCACGCTGTTTGTCACCCACGGCCAGGACGAGGCGCTTGCTATGGCGGACCGCATCGTGGTGCTGCGCAACGGCCAGTGCGAGCAGGTGGATGCGCCCGACGTGGTCTATCGCCAGCCGCAGACGGAATTTGTCGCGGGCTTCATCGGCAGCATGAACTTTTTGCGCGCCAATGTGGAAGGCGGCACCTTCCGCCACGGCGATCTCTCCATCGCGCTCGATGTCGCCGATGGTCCGGCCGTGCTTGCCATCCGCCCGGAGGATCTCGGCCTTGCTGAGGCAGAGGGCGAGACGGGGGCCATCGTGCTGCGCTCGACCGATTTCGGCAGCCATATCATGGTGGAACTCGAGAGCGAGGGCGGAGCGCGGGTGAAGGCGATGACGAGCCCCGCCACCCACTTCGAGAGGGGCGCCCGCGCCAGACTGTCTCCGACCACCTATGGCGTCTACCGCGACAACCGGCTGATCGCCTCCGGTCGCCTGACTGCCTTGCCGGTCACGGGTCGGGCTCACCATGCGGTGGAAACGGCCTGAGCGTCTTTTTCGAGGGACGCGTTCCGACTGACAATCCGTCGTGCCCATCCAGATAAAGCAGCGCCCGCGCATCCTTCTCCGGATGCGCGGGCGTTTTACGTTTCGCAGGATCGTTCGGGTTCAGGCGGAAAAACCCTCCATCAGCCACGCATGCAGCGCGCCGTTGGAAGCCAGAATATCGCCATGGGCGCCGATGGGGGCGCCGGTAAAGCCGGTCACACGCCCGCCGGCCTCCTCGATCAGAAGTTTCGAGGCGCCGTAATCGTGCAGCGACAGGCCATCCTCGAAAAATCCGTCCAGACGGCCGCAGGCGACATAGGCGAGCGACAGGGCCGCCGAGCCCAGCCGACGCACGCCCGACGTGTGCGCCATCAGGCGTCGCAGCGCCGCGTGATAGGTCTCCTCGCGCGTGCTCTTCACCTGGCCGGGGATGGGCAGACCGGCGCCGATCAGCGCATCCTCGGGGCGGACAAGCGGGCGAACCGACAGCCGCTCGCCGTTCAGATAGGCGCCGCGGCCGAGCTCTGCGCAGAACAGCTCGTTCTGCATGGCATCGAACACCACGCCGCAGGTCAGCACGCCGCCCTCGACAATGGCAATCGTCATGCCGAAATGCGGAATGCCCCAGGCATAATTGGTCGTGCCGTCGATCGGGTCGATGTAGATGCGCGGCGCACCTTCGCCCGCCTCGTGATTGCCCACGGCCTCTTCACCGGTAATGGCATGATCGGGAAAGTGTTCGCGCATGCGCCTGACGATGATGTTTTCGACCTCAACGTCGATCTCGGTCTGGTAATCACGCGCCGCCTTCACCACCATTTCATCGGTATAACGCCGCTTCAGGCTGCGGCGGGCAAGTTCCCCCGCTTCAAGGGCCGTTTGTGACAGAAGCGTCAGGCGTGCGGAGGCATTGTCGGGAAGGCGCGGGGAAGTATCGGGGGAAAGCATGGCATGTCTTTGCATGAGCGGGCACCAGAAAAGGTGGCCGGAGGGGCTGATGATAAGCCCCGCACACTCGCCGATTCCTGCGACAGATATGTGACCGTTGGACGGATTGCGACGGAAAAGACAGCGAAAATCAAGCCGTTAAGGTGCGGGGGAAATGGTGCCCGAGGCTCATCCGATGGTTGCTTCAGGAAGGGGTGCCCGTCGCTCTAACAACCTTTCGAAACGTCAGAGATATCCTTCTGCCGCGATCCAGTCTCGTGCCGCCCACGACATCTGATTTTCGGGCTGGAATTTCGTGCGTCCAATCATACCGGCCAGCGCCCTTCAGCACGACGCCTGACCGTGGATGGAGGAGCACCGCAAGGGATCTGGAACTGGATCGCTCTCGAAATATCATCTCGCATGGGGATAAAAGGCTGATCGAAACGATTGTGTCACCGAAACACGGCACGCAGTCGACGTGGGCGCTTATGCCTTGACCCGGCAAGTATTCATTTGCGATCACCTGGTCCGGCAGGTCTGCGAAATAGCCGTACATCACCAATCGGCTGGCGAGCGCTTCAAGCCATTCAGGCAGTTTGCCCAGATAAGCGTCTGCCGTAACGGCGCGCGCCCTGTAGTCATAGAGATAGCCAAAATGCTGCACGTGGCGTTTCAGCGTAGTGCTCCACTCTGCAGCATCGAGCCGATCCCTGATATCCTCCTCTTCGTCGCCGGAAAGGAGATCGCGAACATAAACGACGCCCGGAGGCAGGCCCGCCGCAGTCAAGACGCGATCCATCGGTGGCCAGCTCTCCTCTTTGACCGAAAATCAAAGGTTACAAATTCGGCGTTGTTGCCGATAGCTCCAACGCCGTCACCTTCGTCTTCACATGAGAATAACCGGCATAATCCGAAAAGCGGACAGGATTGGCAACAGGAAAGGCGTCATCGTTGCGCGCGGCGGGACCGGACAACAGGTGGCGTGCGATCGAAAGATACAGTTATGGAAAACTATGCGCTATAGGGAATGGAATGGTGCCCGGAGGCGGATTTGAACCACCGACACGCGGATTTTCAATCCGCTGCTCTACCAACTGAGCTATCCGGGCATCTCGGCTTTTTTTGAAAGCCTGCCGGTCTCTTTCGAAACCGCCGGAGGAGCTGTCCTCCGGGAGCGAGCGGGGTTATAACATCTTGTTCGGGCATGGCAAGCGCCGTTTTGCACTTTTTTGACGGCTTCGTGAAAAACATTGCGAAGTCATTGAAAATAATGGATAAATGGCGTCGCCGAAGCGGGCGCTTGCCGGTTTGCCGATCAGTCGCCGAAGGGTTCTGCCTTGGTCTCGTCCTCGCTGACGGGGATGGCGTAGGAGCCATTCAGCCAGCGCGACAGGTCGAGCGTGCGGCAGCGATCCGAGCAGAACGGGTAGTGGTCGCGGTTGGATGGCTTGCCGCATTCCGGGCAGGGCCGCGTCTTGCGCAAGGGCGCAACCTTTGCGCCCGGGGGGATCGGTTCGGAGGTCATCGTGTCCTTTTAGCCTTCTGCCCAGTGGGTGGCGACGTCAAAGCCTTCGCCATTCAGGAGCAGGGTCGTCTCGTAAAGCGGCAATCCGACGACATTGGTGTAGGAGCCCACGAGCTTTTGCACAAAACTGGCCGCAATGCCCTGGATGGCATAGGCGCCGGCCTTGCCGCGCCACTGATCGGAGGCAAGATAGGCCTCGATCTCGCGCATCGACAGCCGCTTGAAGCGGACTTTCGTTTCCACCACCTTCTGGCGGAACTGGCCGCCGGGGGTGACGAGGCAGATGCCGGTATAGACATGGTGGCCGCGCCCCGACAGGAGATGAAGCGCCGAGGAGGCCTCATCCATATATTCCGTCTTCGGCAGGATGCGCCTTCCGACTGCCACCACCGTATCGGCCGAGAGAATGTAGCTGTGGGCCAGCGAAACGTCCGCGCGGATCGCCGATAGCGCGGCCTGCGCCTTTTCGCTCGACAGGCGGCGCGCAAGCGACCGGGGATGTTCGGATTTCTTCGGCGTCTCGTCGATATCCATCGGCATCAGGCGCGCCGGCTTGATCCCCACCTGGTTGAGAAGATCAAGGCGTCGCGGCGAGCCGGAGGCCAGGATGAGCTTTTGGTCCAGAACCATGGGGTTTCCTGCGCAGGGCGCGCCGCATGCCGCGGAACGCTTTACTTGAAGCGGTAGGTGATACGGCCCTTGGTCAGGTCGTAGGGGGTCATTTCCACCAGCACCTTGTCGCCAGCCAGAACCCGGATGCGGTTCTTGCGCATGCGGCCTGCCGTATGGGCAATGATTTCGTGTTCGTTTTCGAGCTTTACGCGGAATGTTGCATTGGGCAGCAGTTCCGTTACGATGCCCGGGAATTCGAGGACTTCTTCTTTAGCCATCTAGAGCTTGTCTTCCTGTCGTTGAAGTGCTTGGGGCCGGAAAATGGCCGCAGCTTGAAAATTGCGCGGAAACTACACGTTCCCCGCCCGTTTGTGAACCTCGCATCTGCGCTTATCTCCAGAGCCGCAGAGCGCGCCTGTGCCGCGCATTCCCCGCTTCCCCGAAACCTGCCTTTACCACCGGGCGTGGCGGAAGAAAACAGGCAGTCCCCCACGCCTTACACTTGGTATTACACCGTCTGCGGCCCATGCACGGAAGGGCGCACGAAACGCGCCTCGATCCTCTCCCACAGGGCATCGCGCAGGCTGCGATAGGCCTCCAGCCGCTGATCGCGCGTGCCGGTCTCCACCGTCGGATCCGGCATCGGCCAGTAGACCACCTCGACCGGCTGCGAGCGGGTGAGTTCCAGCGCCCGGTGATCGGCCTCGGGCGAAAGCGTCACGATCACGTCGAAGAAGTCGTCTTCCAGCTCCTCCAGCCGGCGCGGCTGGTGGCGGGGGAGGGCAAGGCCGATTTCCTGGAGAACGCCATCGACAAAGGCATCCGGATCGCCGGCCCGCACGCCGGCCGACTGCACATAGATATCGGGTGGCAGCAGCCGTTTTGCAATCACCTCGGCCATCGGCGAGCGGATGGAGTTCATGCCGCACATGAACAGAACGGCGCCGGGCTTTGCCACACGCGTTTCGAAGGCCGGCGTTTCATGCGGGGGCTCCGGCACGTCCGCCATGCTCACCCCCGCCAGTAGAGCACGCAGACCAGAGTGAACAGCCGGCGCGCGGTGTCGAAATCCAGATCGATCTTGCCCTTCAGGCGGTCCTGCAGCGTTTCGGAGCCATCATTGTGGAGGCCGCGCCTTCCCATGTCGATGGCCTCGATCTGCGAGGGAGTGGAGGTGCGGATTGCCTCGTAATAGCTCTCGCAGATCATGAAGTAATCCTTGATGATCCGCCGGAAGGGGGTGAGCGACAGGATGTGGGTCGCCACCGCCTCGCCCTCTTTCGTGGTGATGGTGAAGACCAGCTTCTGCTCCACCAGCGAAATGCTGAGCCTGTAGGGGCCGCCCGCATGGCCGACCGGCTGAAAACGGTTCTCCTCGATCAGGTCGAAGATCGCAACCGCCCGCTCATGCTCGACATCCGGCGTCGACCGGCCGATGCTGTCGTCCAGCACCACGTCGAACAGCCGGAAGTCATGGTCGGCCATGGCTCATCCTTCTCGATTGAGGCGGATGGCAACCGAGCGGGCATGGGCGTCGAGCCCTTCGGAATGGGCAAGCGTGATGGCCGCCGGCCCGAGCGCCCGCAGCTGGTCCGGCCCGAGCCTGAGGATCGAGGTGCGCTTGACGAAATCCAGCACCGAAAGGCCGGAGGAGAAGCGCGCCGAGCGTGCCGTCGGCAGCACATGGTTGGAGCCGCCGACATAATCGCCGATCACTTCCGGCGTGTGGCGGCCGATGAAGATGGCGCCGGCATTGCGGATGCCGGACAGCAGCGCATCCGGATCGGCGACAGCCAGTTCCAGATGTTCGGCGGCAATGCGGTTGGCAAGCGGCAGCGCGTCGGCGAGATCCTTGACCAGAATGACGGCGCCGAAATCGCGCCAGCTGGCGGCCGCCGTCTCGGAGCGCGACAGCGTCTTCAGCTGGCGTTCGACGGCCGCTTCCACCGCCTTGCCCAGCGAAGCATTGGTGGTGATCAGGATGGATTGGGCGCCGGCATCGTGCTCGGCCTGGGCGAGAAGATCGGCCGCCAGCCAGTCCGGATCGTTTTCGCCATCGGCAATCACCAGCACTTCCGACGGACCGGCGATCATGTCGATGCCGACGGTGCCGAACACATGGCGCTTGGCGGCCGCCACATAGGCATTGCCGGGGCCGACGATCTTGTAGACCGGCGCGATCGTCTCGGTTCCATAGGCAAGCGCTGCCACGGCCTGTGCCCCGCCGATGCGGTAGATTTCCGTAACACCGGCGATTTTTGCTGCCACCAGCACGGCCGGGTTGATTTCGCCGCCGGAGGCCGGGCAGACCATCACGACGCGCTCGACGCCGGCGACGCGCGCCGGCACGGCATTCATCAGCACCGAACTTGGATAGCTTGCCGTACCGCCCGGCACATAAAGGCCAACCGCTTCGATTGCCGTCCAGCGCGAGCCGAGGCCGACGCCGATGGCATCTTCATAGATGTCGTCCTTCGGCATCTGGCGGGCATGGTGGCGTTCGATGCGCTCGGCAGCCAGCTGAAGCGCGGCGATCACCTCGGGATCGACCTTGGCATGGGCGGCCTCGATTTCGGCCTCGCTCACGCGAAGACCAATTTCGGCGAGATCGACCCGGTCGAAGCGTTTGGAATAATCGATCAGCGCTTGATCGCCATCAGCGCGCACATCCTCGATGATGGCCCGCACCACGGTGTTCACATCTTCCGAGACTTCACGCTTCGTCGTCAGGAAGGCGGAAAACTCAGCCTCGAAATTGTCCGATGCCTGATCAAGCCAGATTGCCACTTCTACTCACCCCTCATACACAAGGACAGGAAGCCGCAAAGCCTGCCGCCTGTCCATCATCATCACTGCCTTTTATGGCAAGTCTGCAGCGCCTGTCCCCAGAATAGCCACGGCCTGTCAAGAGGCTGGCCGTCACTTCCGCATGTCATCGCGGGCAAAAGCCGGCTCACTCGTGCTGCGGCAGGTTTTCGGTGCCCCAGGCGCCGCCGGTATCGGCAAGCTGCGCTTCGATGCATTCGACGTCGAGACTGATGGCGGCACCGGCGGCAAGCGTGAGCTCGATCGTGCCGTCCGGCCCCTCGTCCTTCTGGTCGAACCGCATGGCGAGAAGCGAATAAACCAGGTCCTCGCGGTGGCGGGCAACGCCGAGCGCCCTGACGGCCGTGACGCGCTTGAAGGTGATTGCGGCGCGGCGTCGCTCAAAGCCCTTGGCGCCGCGCGCGGCGGCTTCCCAGACGAACCGGTTGACCACCAGCGAAAAATGCCCGCGCTTCGGGCTCCACTCGATATCGGTTGCCTTGAAAACGCTGTCCTGCATATGGGCGGAGACGATCTTCAGGTCGTCCGCGTCCAGCGCCAGCAGCTTCAGCTCGGTCATGCGTGCCATCCCATCTCCACCGGCCGGCCGCACGATGCGTGCGGCGGCCTTGCCTGTCAGGCACTGGAGATAGGATGGGCGCGCCCGATAAGCAACAGGCGGAGTTGCAGCCTTATTCGCTGACGCGCTCGACAAGCGCGCCGCAGCGGGTGAGCTTTTCTTCCAGCCGCTCGAAACCGCGATCCAGATGGTAGACGCGGTTGACCACGGTTTCGCCTTCGGCCGCGAGCCCCGCAATGACCAGCGACACGGACGCGCGCAGATCCGTTGCCATGACCGGCGCGCCTTTGAGGCGCGAGACGCCCTCGACGCGGGCCATCTGGCCAGACAGCGAGATGCGCGCGCCAAGCCGCGCCAGTTCCTGCACATGCATGAAGCGGTTTTCGAAAATGGTCTCGGTGATGTGCGACACGCCGGACGAGCGCGTCATCAGCGCCATGAACTGCGCCTGCAGGTCTGTCGGGAAACCCGGGAAGGGTTCGGTGACGACATCGACCGGCAGGATACGGTCGCCGGTACGCACGATGCGCAGGCCCGTCTCCGTTGCGGTGATCTCTGCGCCGGTCTGGCGCAGTGTATCGAGCGCGGTTTCCAGAAGCGCGGCATCGGTGCCCTCCAGCGTCACGTCGCCGCCGGTCATGGCAACCGCCATGGCATAGGTGCCGGTCTCGATGCGGTCTGGCAGCACCCGGTGGCGGGCGCCGGAGAGCGAGGCCACGCCCTCGACGGTGATGGTCTTGGTGCCGGCACCGGAAATTTTTGCGCCCATGGCGTTCAGGCAATTGGCAAGATCCAGCACTTCCGGCTCGCGGGCGGCGTTTTCGATCACCGTCGTGCCATTGGCAAGCGTGGCTGCCATCATCATCACATGGGTTGCGCCGACGGACACTTTTGGAAAGCGGTAGCGCGCGCCGAGAAGGCCGCCCTTCGGCGCGGTGGCATTCACATAGCCGCCGTCGATCTCGATATCGGCGCCGAGCGCTGTCAGCGCCTCGAGAAACAGGTCGACGGGGCGCGTTCCGATGGCGCAGCCGCCCGGCAGCGACACGCGGGCACGGCCCTCGCGCGCCAGAAGCGGCCCGATGACCCAGAAACTGGCGCGCATCTTCGACACCAGCTCATAGGGCGCCGTCGTATCGGCAATGGTGCGGCAGGTGAAATGGATGGTGCGCGAATAGTCGTTTTCCTGGCGCTCGCGCCGTCCGTTGACGGCAATATCGACGCCGTGATTGCCCAGAATCCGCATCAGCCCTTCCACATCGGCCAGATGCGGCACGTTTTCGAGCGTCAGCGTGTCGCTCGTCAGAAGCGATGCGATCATCAGGGGCAGGGCTGCATTCTTGGCGCCGGAGATGGGGATGATGCCACGCAGCGCATTGCCGCCGGTGATTCTGATGCGATCCATGTGACTGACAACGGGTCTCAACCCGCCTTTCCTGGTAGTGGCGCGAAAGATGGCGTCCTTAGACGAAATCCGCCCGGTCTTCAATGAAACGATTACACACGCCCTGCTTGCGCGGGGCTCTCCCCTGCAAGGCTATAGCCTCGCCTCACGCCTCACGCCTCGGGCTCCTGCTCGCCTGCGGCCGGAAGGCCTTCCGTCATGTCGGCCTCGCCCGCCCGTCGCGCCCGCGCCTGCTGCTTGCGCCGCGCAAGGTTCTCGCGCAGCTTCAGCGCCGCGCGTGCCTTGCGCCGCTCCGCCTCGCTTGGCGGGCGCTGCCCGCGATCATCACTGCCCGATTCGTCCTGTGTGCTCATGAAGGCCTAGATAGCCGAAAGCGTGAAAATCCCAAAGTCCCTGCATGCACGCGGGCCGTGGACACACAGGCACTTCCGGGCTTTTGCCCAAAGCTTTTGGCCCGGAAGTGAAATTGCGGCTTGCACTCCCGCAAAAGCTATGGCAATAGCCCGCTCACCGAACGGCTGACCAAACAGACGTTGCAGATGCTGCTATAGCTCAGGGGTAGAGCACTCCCTTGGTAAGGGAGAGGCCGAGAGTTCAAATCTCTCTAGCAGCACCATTTTCCTTCAGAAAATTCTCCCAAAGACCCGTAAGTCCCTCGGTCGACACGTGTTACGTCTAACGCGTCAGCCAGGCGTCCATGCCGTAGGCGGCGTGGCGGGCGGTGGCCATGCAGGCGGTGAGCAGGTAGCCGCCGGTGGGGGCTTCCCAGTCGATCATTTCGCCGGCGGCGAAAATGCCGGGGAGGGCGGTGAGCATGAAGCTGTCGTCGAGCGCGTCAAACCGGATGCCGCCGGCCGAGGATATCGCTTCCTCGATCGGGCGGGGTGCAAGGAGCGGGATGGGAAGCGACTTGATGGCCCGGCCGAGCGCTGCTGCATCGGCCAGGTGCTGCAGATTGGCGCATTCGCGCAGCAGCGCGGCTTTTGCCCCTTCAAGGCCGGCCGCCTTGCGCAACCGGTTGGAAAGGCTGCTGCCGGCCGGCTGGCGGGCAAGGGCGGCGGTGAGTTTTTCAAGGCTCCGGCCCGGCGCAAGATCGAGGGTGAGGCAGGTGCGGCCGCCCCGTTCCAGCCGGTCGCGCAGGGCGCTTGCATGCGCGTAGACGAGGCTTCCCTCGATACCGGTGCGGCTGACCACGAACTCGCCCTGAAGGGTGCCGGCATCGGAGGTCGCGGTCACGGATTTGATCGGCGCACCGGCAAAGCGGCTTGCAAAGGGCGCGCTCCAGGCGACATCGAAGCCGCAATTGGCCGGGCGGAAATCGGCGATCTCGACACCTTTTTCCCGCAGCATCGTCACCCAGGCGGCATCGGAGCCGAGGCGCGGCCAGCTTGCGCCGCCAAGAGCCAGAAGCACGGCGTCGGCTGCCACGCGGACTTCGTCGTCCGGGCTTGAGAAGACGAGCGCGCCGTCGACGAGCGTTTGCAGCCGGTGGCGGGGCGCAAATGCAACGCCGGCTTCGCCAAGCCGCTTCAGCCAGGCGCGCAGGAGCGGCGAGGCTTTCATGGCCACCGGGAATACGCGGCCGGACGAACCGACAAAGGTTTCAGTGCCCAGGGCGCCTGCCCAGGCGCGCACATCCTGCGGGGTATAGGCGTCAAGCGAGGCCTGAAGCCGGTCATTGGCTGTGCCGAAGCGCGTGCGAAAGCGTGAAAAATCTTCCGAATGGGTGATGTTGAGGCCGGATTTTCCGGCCAGCAGAAACTTGCGGCCGAAGGTTGGCATCGCGTCATAGACGGTGACGGCATGGCCGCAGCCGATCAGCACTTCGGCGGCCATCAGCCCGGATGGTCCGCCCCCGATGATCGCGACGCGCTTTTCCCTCATGTCGCCCCTCTCATGTCGTCTCTCCGGCGCCTGCCTGCGGCTTCAGGCGGGCGAGGCAGGCCCGTCGCTGCACCCCAAGCCTGGGAGGAGCGTTACACCTGAAAGGACGGGATCAGGCAAGCCATTGCTGCACATAGGGGATCACCTCGACCAGGCCATGATAGACCATGTTGAAGGTAACGTAGACGATGACGGCAAGCCCGAGATAGGCAATCCAGCGAAAGCGCTGCAGCAGGCGGGCCACCAGATTGGCGGCAAGCCCCATCAGGGCAATCGAGATGACGAGGCCGATGATCAGGACGCTCGTGTGCTCCTGGGCTGCACCGGCAACGGCCAGCACATTGTCGAGCGACATCGAGACATCGGCAATGACGATCTGCATGGCAGCCTGCAGGAAGGTCTTGTTCACCTTCGGCATCTCTGCGTCAGCATCGGTGAGCGCCATGTGGGCGTCGTGATCGGCGGCGCGAAGCTCGCTCCACATTTTCCAGCACACCCAGCCGAGCAGCAGGCCGCCGAGCAGCTGCAGGCCGACAAGGCCGAGCAGATAGGCGGTCACCGTGGCAAAGCCGATGCGCAGCACGGTTGCGGCAATGATGCCGACGAGGAT
Organism: Neorhizobium fuzhouense; assembly: GCF_042611105.1. Lineage (NCBI taxonomy): Bacteria > Pseudomonadati > Pseudomonadota > Alphaproteobacteria > Hyphomicrobiales > Rhizobiaceae > Neorhizobium > Neorhizobium fuzhouense. Next base: position 57,036 of record NZ_JBHFFP010000010.1, read on the forward strand.
CGCCTTCTTGCGCTGATGGGCGGGAAGCCCCGCCGCGGCAAGGCCAATCACGATGGCATTGTCGCCAGCCAGCACCAGATCGATTGCGATGACCTGAAAAAGTGCGGCAAGACCCGCAGCCGTCAGAATTTCCATGATAGCTCCATCCCTGATTGCCCGCGGCTGTCCCTGCGGTCTTTCGCAGATCCAGATGTCTCTGCACCGCACGGATCACGTCCTCGTGACTGGCTACAGAATATTTTGACCGGGTTGGCAAGCGGAAATTGTGAATGGGTGCCGTCTCTCCTGCTTTTCGCGCCAGGACAGGCTCGAAAGACGGGCCTTCGCCCAATCCGCACACGGGGTGACGACTATGTCACCGTACGCGGCAGATCATTTGCCAAGGCGCCTTTTCAGGGCATCGAGAATATGCCGGGCAAGCTTCTCATAGTCCTCATCGAAATGATGGCCGCCGTCGATGCCAAGGGTTTCGATGCCGCGCGGCTGAAGGCTCTTGCAGGCGTCGTCCTCGTCTTCGGTGCCATAGACGCACTGGACGAGTTTCGGATCGATGGTTTGCAGCTGTTTCGTCGGATCGCCGCCGCCGCCGCTGCCCTTGCCGCCCAGCCAGCCCGAAACGGAAATCTCGAAATTGGAATTGTGCGAGAGCGCCAGCAGGCTCATCTGGATCACCTTGGCGCGATCGCTTTCCGGCAGTTTGTTGAAGGTCGCAGGCAGGATGTCGGCGCCGAAGGAATAGCCGATCAGCAGCACGTGGCCGACATTCCATTGCTTGCGATAGGCCCGGATGATGCGGCTCAAATCCGCGCCGGTCTGTTCCGGCGTCTTCTTCGACCAGAAATAGCGCAGGGCATCGACGCCGACGACCGGAATGCCATCGGCCTGCAGCACGTCGCCCAGATCGCTGTCGATGTCGCGCCAGCCACCATCCCCCGAATAGATGATCGCCAAAGTGTCGAGCTTCGGCTTGGCGTCGAGAATGGTCAGCGGCAGGCCGAGCGGTTCGTCATCGGTGCTCGCCGCATCGATGCTGTCGGACAGCGCCTGCATCAGCATGTCGGCGGCCGGCTTGTCGGTGTCTTCGAGATCGATGTCTTCGTGGGCGGTCAGCAGTTCCTTGGCATGGGCGCTGCCGGCCGGATCTGCCGTCTTGGACAGGTAGATGCTGACGGGCATCGGAAGTGGGCCGTCGGTGAGGCCATAGATGGTGCGGTCGCCATCGACGCGCTTTTGCGCCGGCGTACACAGAACCTTCGGCAGGGCGATGCCGGCTTCCGGATCCACGGCGATCGCGTCACCGATGGTGGCGGGCGGGCTCTGTGCCGCCATGCCGAGCACGACGGCTGCGCCCGCGCCGATGCCGGCAATGACCGGCGAGCGATAACTGCCGTTTCCGAACGAGCGCTGAACCTGCTGGGCCAGCGATTCGACGTCGGAAATCATGTAGATGCAATCGTCTTCATCCTTGCCCAGTCCGACCAGATAGGACGGCAGATCGATGCCGATGACAAGCGCGCCCTTGGCAGCCAGTGCCTTTGCCTGGGTCTCCTCCGAGGCGTTCCAGCCATCGGCATCGGAGAGCAGGAAGATGTTTGCCTTCATCGGGCCGTCGGGCTTGTAGATGTGCGGCGCCGGGATCATGCCGGTATCGAACGTCGGCGCCGGGCTCTGGGCAAGGGCTGTGAAGGGCACCGCAGCGGCAAGCAGGGCCGCTGCTGCAAAAGGACGAAAACCTCTGTTCATTTACCCACCACTCCGCGGACGCCGCCGCTGATCAAAAGCGTGACATCCATCAATGCCAGCACGACACCGGTTCCGCCGGCCACCGCCATGTAGCGGGATTGCCATTGCGGATGAAACTTGGACTTGAAGGCCCTCAGACCCTTGAAGTTGTAAAACCGTTCGCCGTGTTCGTACAAGGTGCCTCCAATGCGATCCCACACGGGTGCCATTTCCCGCTTCGACATGCCCGAAAGGGGGGCCATTCCAAGATTGAAGCTGGTATATCCGGCATTTTTCAGGTGCTCGAGCAGGCTCACGAACAGAAAGTCCATGGCGCCGCGGGGCGCATCGGGGGCAAAGCGCATGATATCGACGCTGCCTTCGCTGCGCTTGGCGGTGACGAATACGGTCGCGAAGGCAACGATGCGGCCTTCCTTGCGCAGGACGGCGACGGGCAGGGACGACACATAGTCTTCCTCGAAGGCGCCGAGGGAAAAGCCCTTTTCGCGCGTTTCGTGATGGGCAAGCCAGCCATCCGAAACGGCCTTGAGTTCCGGCATGACACTTGCGACGTCTGCCGGTTCCAGCACGGAAAATTCCATGCCGTCACGGCGCCCCTTGTTCAGCGCCTGGCGAAGACCGGCAAGCTTGCCGCCCTTCAGATCGAAATTTTCGAGATCAACCAGCGCCATTTCGCCAAGCTTGAAGGCGCGAAGCCCGGCATCGGCGCAGAAGGACAAGAGATCCGGCGAGACCTGGTAGAGCACCGCCCGCCCGCCGGCACCGCGCGCCCGCTCGACGAAACGCCAGATCATTTCGGCCCGCTCGTCCGGATCGCCGACCGGGTCGGCCAGCGAAATCCACGAGCGGCCCTGGATGCCGAACATCAGGAAACTGCGGCCGCTATCGGAAAACATCACCCGCTTGTCGCCCATGCGCACGAGGTTGGCATCGGCATTGTCCTGGCCTTCCAGAATGGCGACGGCCTTTTCTAGGTCTTCCGGCGTCAGCGGTTCGGGGTGGTGGAAGGCCGGACGCAGCAGGCTGAAGGCGGCGATGGCAAAGGACAGGATACTGACGCCCAGCAGCGCGCGCAGGCCGCGCGGCGCTTCGCCGAAGAACTCGAACTGCCACCAGAGCTGGCGGCTGTAATCGACGTCGCGGTAGACGAAGAGAAGGATGGTGGTGGCGCCGGCCAGAATGACCAGCATGGCCATGACCCAGGGCAGGCTCAGCACCTGTCCGAACAGCGAGGCGGGCCGGCGAAAGCGGCCGGCGTTCAGCAGAAGTGCTATCACGAAGATGCCGAGGAAGGTTGCTTCGCCGAGCGCCAGCGCGCGCATGAAGGCAAAGGCAAAGGCAAGGCTTGCCGAAACCAGCGCCACCCACCAGGCGCCGTCCAGACGCTGTGCAAGGCCGCGCGACGAAATGACGAGGGCAAGCCCGAGAAGGCTCGAGAGGAAATGCGCGCTTTCCACCACAGAGAGCGGCAGGAAACTGGACACGATATCGAGATCGCCGTCCGGCGTCGGCGTGACGCTCGAAAAGATCAGCATGGCCCCGAGCATGAGCGCGAAGGCCGACAGGAGCGGCGGCGAGATGCGCACCGCCACATTGCCGATATCGCCCGCCAGCGGATGGCGCGCGAGCGCGCGTGCTTCCGACACCACGATGCTGATGATGGCAATGGTGAGCGGCAGCACGTGATAGACCATGCGGTACAGCACGATGCTGCCAAGCAGCTGGTCGAGACTGACCGTGCCACCGAGCGCGCCGAGAATGACGGCTTCGAACACGCCAAGGCCGGCCGGCACGTGGCTGAGCACGCCAAGGCCCACGGCTGTCGCATAGACGGCAAAGAAGGAGGGCCAGCCGATATGTGTTTCCGGCAAAAGCACGTACAGCGCCGATGCCGAGACGGCCAGATCGAGCGCGGTGATCAGGAACTGGCGCGAGGAGGTCAGTGTGTCGGGCAGGCGCAGGCGAATGCGCATCACATGGATGGTGCGCCCGTTGCGCCCGGCAAACAGCAGGCCGGCCAGCACCACCAGCACGACGACGGCACCGGTGCGGAGATAGAAGGGATCAAGGCCGGTGATGTCGGCAAGCCGTGGGGCGGTGACGAGTGCTGCAATGGCGCTGACTGCCAGAAGCCCAAGGCCGAAGGCGAAGGTGACGAAGGCAATGACGCGCGCCACGTCTTCCGGCGATAGCCCAAGCCGGCTATAGGCGCGAAAGCGGATGGCGCCGCCGCTCAGGGCGCCGAAGCCCGCCGTGTTGCCGATCGCATAGGCGCTGAAGGCGGTGACGGCGACGGGCAGTGTCGGCAGCTTGCGGCCGATATACTCCAGAGCATTGAGATCATAGTAGATCAACGACGCAAAACTGAGCGCCGTAAAGAGCATCGCAAGTGCAATGGCGCGCCAGCTGGTATCCTTCAACGCATCCACCACCTCGTCGTAGCGCACCTCGTTGGTCAGCCGATAGATGGCGACCGCCATCATGACGCACACGACCAGCATCGCAGCCGAGGTCAGGTACAGCCTGAAACGGGCGATGAGGGCAATGATCGGGTGACGGGGCGTTTCCGTCTGAACGGCCTGGGAATGCGGTTGTGTCATCGGGCACCTGATGCGGTGGCTAGCTTCTAGCCTTTGGGCATGACGGTTATTCGTCAATGCGGCGGCGCGCTAGTCCTCTCGCTTCGACTTGGACAAAAATAGGGCCGTTTGCCCATTCTTGCGGCCTCTCGGGGCTTGCAAATGCCCTTGTCCGAAGGCCATGCACCATGTTTTTCCGGTTCATGAACCATGACGGCCCATCTCACCGCACGTCGGACTTCAATCCGGCGTGGTGTGAGCCGGCGCCGGACACGCAGGACGAGGATTGACTTCGCCGTCTTCGCAAGGATGTTGCGCGGCACAGCCATCCCATTCGTCCGCCGCCCGCTGCACCGATCTGGAACAGCCGGGCGCAACCTTCTGTCACAGTTACCGGCGCCTCAACTCTCGCTTTCGGCGGCCTTCGCCTGGCAGATCAGAGCACGCGCAGCGCGATCGCCGCGCGATGCGGATCGCGCGCGGCCATCACCAGCATGCCCAAGAAAATCAGGCCTGCAATCACGGCGGATCCAAAGTGTAGAACAATCATTGCTCGCCTCTCAAGACTTCATGTTCAAGATGACGCCGATTGTCTGCGACTAGACTTGCCCGTGGCTTGCGGCTTGACTTCCTGCACCCCATAAAACACGTTGATGAGGAATTCCTCACGCTTGTTGGCCGACATTAACTTTCGCGCAAGGAATTAACCATACAAATGGTCCGACACGGCGAAATGGGACGACTTCGGTAGATCCCCTCCAGGCATGATGCCGCCACGCCGTACCGGTTTTGACCCGGTATCTCTTTCCATGAAATTCCAGAAAGCCGCACGGCTTTGACCTGTCCGCTCCGGGCCTGGCGCGTTTCTGCGCTCTGTCTGCACGGGAAGGCACGGCCACCGGGTTTCGGCGGCGTCCGGCCGCGCGGGGGCATGGCCGGCGGCTGTCACAGCCGCAGCGCTGCCCGGCAAGGCCGGCAATGGCATGAGCGGCGACGCGGGCAAACCCCGTGGCCGCAATCGAGGGGTTCAACGCCGGTCCTTGACGGGATCGGTTTCACTTGGGGACGGGCATTGGCTCACGAATCGCCATCGGATCAAGCACGGAAGGCACAGGCCGGCAGCCTGCGCGAGCGGCTTTCGTTCGCCGGCCTTGATGCCGAGGCCTGCGACCTGCTTCGCCGGTTCCGCCCGACGCTCGAAACCTGCCTGAAGACGGGATTGCGCGATTTCTTCCTGCGCCTGCAATCCTCGCCCGAGGCCATGCGTCATTTCGATGACGACCAGCAGCTGCAGCGCCTCAACGATCTGCAATCCTCGCACTGGAGCGTGCTGACGGATGCGCGTTTCGATGCGCTGTATGCGGAGCGGGTGAAGGTGCTTTCCGATGCCGAAGGCCGCATGGGGCTTGATCCGCGCTGGCATGTCGCCGGTCATGCGGTCATGCTGGAGCATCTCGTGGGCTGTCTGATTGGCGAGCTTTCGGCCAAAGCGCTGTTGCCGGCAGGCCGCAAGCGCGAACGCGACGTTGCCGATGCGATCAAGGCGGTCATTCGCCTCGTCATGGTCGATGTGGAGATTGCCGTATCGCTTCGGATCAACGACCTGCGCCAGAAACATCAGCGGGCGCTGAGAACGCAGCGTGACAAGGATCAGGCGGACGCCAACAACCTGTTCGGGCCCTTCGCGGCGCACCTTGCCAACCGTGACCTGACGGTGCGCGTGGCAAAGGAGCGTCCCGAGGTCTATGGCGAACTGTCGGCGCTGCTGGATCAGGCCGTAGAGGCCATGGCGGATTGCTTCGCGCGCCTTGCGGACAAGGTTCAGATGGCCGAGACGCTGGCCGCATCGGTTTCCGAAGACGGGCGTGAGGCAGCATCGACCGCGCGGCAGGCCTGCGAGGATCTGGGTGCAGCGGCGCGTGACGTGGCGGGCCTTGCCGAACAGGTGCGGCTCAGTGCAGACGAGACGGCAGCGGCCGAAAGGGCGGTGGCGGAAACGCGGCGCTCGGCAGAAGAAAGCGGCGCGGTGGTCGGCCGGGCGATTTCCGCCATGTCCGACATCGAGCAGTCGGCCGAAAAGATCGGCCAGATCATCGGCGTCATCGACGAGATCGCCTTCCAGACCAATCTTCTGGCGCTGAATGCCGGCATCGAAGCGGCACGTGCCGGCGACTCCGGGCGCGGATTTGCCGTCGTTGCCCAGGAAGTCCGAGCCCTTGCCCAGCGCTCGGCGGAAGCGGCCCGGGAAATCAAGCAGCTGGTGACAGGCACGAAATCGCAGGTCGATGCCGGCGTGAAGATGGTTCATCGCACGCAGGAAGCCATTGGCGGCATCGTTCACCAGGTGACCGACATCAATACCGCCATGGCCGGCATCGCGCGGGCAACCGGCGAACAGGCCGACGGCCTGCAGCGCGTGGCCGGCGAGATCCGCGCGATCGATGGCCGGATGGCGACGAGCGCAGAGCTTGCGGCGCGCACCGGCGAGGGTGCCGATACGCTGCAGACCGTCATCCTGGAGCTTGGCCGCACGGTGCGGGAATTCCGCATCGCGCACGAAAGCGGGACCGGCCAGCGCGTCTGGTCCGAACGGCCGCAGGATGCCGATGGTGACATCAACGGCCGGCAGGCCGGCATGGACGACGACATGATGCCGTCCTCCGCCCTGTTTCTGCCGGCCCAGATCGCCGGCTTTGGCCGGTAATGACCGATTGGTCCGGCCCTCTTCGGCCGGACCCTCAAAGACCAGCGATGGCATTACGCCACGCGAGTGTGACGACGAACGATGAGGACGAAGGAATGGCAGGCAAGAAGGCAGTGAAGGGCAGTCTGAAACTGGTGTCGGTGCTGGATCTCAACGAGGCGTCGGTTCTGCACGGTCAGCTGACCAACATGCGTGGCAGCGATGTTGCCATCGACGCGTCCGGCGTCGAGCGGCTCGGTGTCCAGTGCGTACAGGTTCTCGTGGCTGCCGCACGCGTCTGGGAGGAGGACAAGAAGGCGTTCGTCTTCGAACAAGTCTCCGATGCGTTCCGCAAGACCATGCAGCTCATCGGCATCAATATAGAAAATCTGCTCGCGAAGGAGATCAGGCAGTGAAGAAGAAAGTACTTACAGTGGATGATTCAAGGACGATCCGGAACATGCTTCTGGTGACCTTGAACAATGCCGGCTTCGAAACGATCCAGGCCGAAGACGGCGTGGAAGGCCTCGAGGTTCTCGAGGACTGCAATCCGGACGTCATCGTGACCGATATCAACATGCCGCGTCTCGACGGCTTCGGCTTCATCGAGGGCGTGCGCCGCAACGAACGTTACCGCGCCGTTCCGATCCTCGTGCTGACCACGGAAAGCGACGCGGAAAAGAAGAACCGCGCACGCCAGGCCGGGGCGACCGGCTGGATCGTCAAACCTTTCGATCCGGTCAAGCTGATTGATGCGATTGAGCGTGTAACCGCCTGAACCAACCGGGAATTCCTGCGATGGATATGAACGAAATCAAAGAGATCTTCTTCCAGGAGTGCGAAGAGCAGCTCGCAGAACTGGAATCTGGTCTTCTCAAGCTGAATGATGGCGACCGTGACCCGGAAACGGTGAATGCCGTTTTCCGTGCGGTCCACTCGATCAAGGGGGGCGCAGGCGCATTCGGACTTGATGACCTGGTTTCGTTCGCCCACGTCTTCGAGACAACCCTCGACTGCGTGCGCTCCAACAAGCTGGAGCCCAACCAGGACGTCCTCAAGGTGATGTTGAAGTCGGCGGACGTGCTCGCCGACCTCGTGACGGCATCGCGCGATGGCGGTGGTGTCGACGAGGGCAGAAGCCGCGGGCTGGTCAAGGAACTGGAGGCGCTTGCCCGGGGTGAAATGCCCTCCGGTGGCGCCTCTGCCGAACCGGCAAAGCCTGCCGCGGCCAAACCTGCCGCAGCCAAGGCCGCCCCGGCACCCGCTGTCGCCCCGACCGACGACAGCGGCTTCCAGCCAATCCCGTTCACCTTCGACGGATTTGGCGGCGAAGAAGAAGCGGTGATGGCGCCGACGACATTCGAGGTGCAGTTCAAGCCCCGCCGCGAACTCTATGCCAAGGGCAACGAAGCGGCCCTTCTGCTGCGCGACCTGTCGCGCGTCGGCGAAATGAGCATCAACTGCGATACATCCGCCCTGCCGGCCTTCGACAAGCTCGACCCGGAAGAGGCCTATTTCAGCTGGACGATTGCGGTCAAGACGAACAAGAACGAGCAGGATATCCGCTCGGTCTTCGAATTTGCCGAATGGGATTGCGACCTCGACGTCAAGGTGGCCCAGACTGTCGCCGAAGACCTGCCGATGGTGCCGGTGCCCTTCGACCTGTCTGCCCTGGACGACGATGCCGGTGCAGACGAGGGCAATGACGGCGCAGAAGACCAGACGGTGGCCAATGCCGTCAGCGCTGCCGAAACCGCAACCAATGTCACCAAGCTTGCCGCTGCGGCCGCCCGCGTCGAAAAGAAGGAAAGCCAGTCTGCGGCTGCCGCCGCTGCCGCCGCCAACGCGGCCAATGCCGCAAACAGCGCCGGCCAGACCATCCGCGTCGATCTCGATCGCGTCGACCGCCTGATCAACCTCGTCGGCGAGCTGGTCATCAACCAGGCCATGCTGTCGCAGAGCGTCATCGAAAACGACACGACCGGCACATCCGCCATCAACATGGGCCTCGAAGAGCTGCAGCAGCTCACCCGCGAGATCCAGGATTCGGTCATGGCCATCCGCGCCCAGCCGGTGAAGCCCGTCTTCCAGCGCATGTCGCGTATCGTGCGCGAAGTGGCGGACATGGTCGGCAAGTCGATCCGTCTCGTCACGGAAGGTGAAAACACCGAAGTGGACAAGACGGTCATCGACAAGCTCGCCGAGCCGCTGACCCACATGATCCGCAACGCCGTCGACCACGGCATCGAAAGCCCCGAAAAGCGCGAGGCCTCCGGCAAGAATCCGGAAGGCACGGTCAAGCTGACGGCAAAGCATCGTTCGGGACGCATCGTCATCGAGCTCCAGGACGACGGCGCCGGCATCAACCGCGAACGCGTGCGCCAGAAGGCGATCGACAACGACCTGATCGCAGCCGATTCCAACCTGACGGACGAGGAAATCGACAACCTCATCTTCATGCCGGGCTTCTCGACCGCCGACAAGATCTCCGACATTTCCGGCCGTGGTGTCGGCATGGACGTGGTCAAGCGCTCGATCCAGGCCCTTGGCGGACGCATCTCGATCAGCTCGCGGCCCGGCCAGGGCTCGACCTTCACCATGAGCTTGCCGCTGACGCTCGCCGTCCTCGACGGCATGGTGGTGACGGTTGCCGGCCAGACGCTCGTCGTGCCGCTCACCGCCATCGTCGAGACGCTGCAGCCGGAAGCCTCGGCCATCCATTCCTTCGGCGCCAACCAGCGGCTGATCTCGATCCGCAACTCCTTCTGCCCGCTCGTCGATGTCGGCCGGATCCTGAATTTCCGCGGCACGCAGGCCAATCCGGTGGAGGGCGTGGCGCTTCTGGTGGAATCGGAAGGCGGTGGCCAGCGTGCGCTGATGGTGGACGCCATCCAGGGCCAGCGCCAGGTCGTCATCAAGTCGCTCGAGGCCAATTACACCCATGTTCCGGGCATTGCCGCCGCCACCATTCTGGGTGACGGGCGCGTGGCGCTCATCCTCGACGTCGATGCAGTGGTCGCCGCCTCGCGTGGCCAGTCACTGCGCCAGGACAGCGGCATGAAGTCCGACATGTCGCTTCAGGCAACGGGCTAACAGGCGGGTTGTAGGTCATGTCGTACGCGGGAAAAAATCTTGTTCAGGGAAGCCGGGAGCTGATCGCCTTCCGCATCGGTGACCAGGAGTTTTGCGTGAACATCATGTCGGTGCGGGAAATTCGAGGCTGGACAAAGGCCACGGCGCTTCCCCACTCGCCCTCCTACGTGATGGGCGTCATCAATCTGCGCGGCGCCGTGCTGCCGATCATTGATCTTTCCGCACGCCTCGGCATGCGCAAGGCCGAACCGACCCAGCGCCATGTCTTCATCGTGGCGCAGGTCAAGAAACGGGTGGTCGGGCTCCTGGTGGAAGCCGTGTCCGACATCCTCACCGTGACCGACGAGAACATCCAGCCCGTGCCGGAAGTCTCATCCGAGCTCGAGAAACAGTATGCAAGAGGCATCCTGGCCATCGACAAGCGGATGATCTGCCTGATCGAGCTGGATGCCCTCATCCCCGACACCGAAAGCGAAGCCGCATGAAGTCCCTGGGTCTTCTCGATAGCAAGCAGTCGCCGGACGAGGTCCTGGCCAGCGGGGAATATCCACTGACCCGGCGGGATCTCACCGAAATCGCCGCCATGATCTATAGCGATGCGGGCATTTATCTGAACGACACGAAGGCCTCGCTGGTCTATTCGCGGCTGTCGAAGCATATTCGCAATCTGGGCCTTCGCGGCTTTCGGGAATACTGCGCGCTGGTCTCTTCGCCGGAAGGGGCAGGACCCCGCCGCGAGATGCTGTCGCACCTCACCACCAACTTCACCCGCTTCTTTCGCGAGAACCACCATTTCGACCATCTGCGCGACGAGGTGCTGCCGGGGTTGATCACGCGCGCCAAGAATGGCGGGCGCGTGCGCATCTGGTCGGCGGCCTCGTCCGATGGCCAGGAACCCTATTCGATCGCGCTCACCGTCATGTCGCTGCTGCCGAACGCCGTTGATTACGATTTCCGGATCCTCGCCACCGACATCGATCCGAAGATCCTGGCGCTCGCGAGGGCCGGCGCCTATGACGAAAATTCTCTGGAAACCGTCTCGCCGGCCATGCGCAAGCAGTATTTCCGCGAAGTGCAGATCGACGGGCGGCGCAAGTTCCAGATCGACGACAAGGTCAAGAAGCTGATCACCTACAACGAGCTGAACCTGATGGCGCAATGGCCCTTCAAGGGCAATTTCGACGTGATCTTCTGCCGCAACGTCGTCATCTATTTCGACGAGCCGACGCAGACGAAGATCTGGGGACGTTTTGCCGGGCTGCTGCCGGTCGGAGGCCATCTCTATATCGGCCATTCCGAGCGGGTGACCGGGGATGCCAAGAACCTCTTCGACAATATCGGGATAACCACCTACCGCTATACAGGCAAGAACGCCGGGAGGAGCACATGACCATGCCGGCGCGAGTCCTTGTCGTCGATGATTCACCGACCATGCGTGGTCTCATCACGGCTGTCCTGAATTCGGATCCGGAGGTCAATGTCATTGGCCAGGCGGGCGATGCCCACGAGGCGCGGGCGGCGATCAAGCAGCTCAACCCCGACGTGGTGACGCTCGACATCGAGATGCCCAACATGAACGGGCTGGAGTTTCTGGAAAAGATCATGCGGCTGCGGCCGATGCCGGTGATCATGGTCTCGACCATGACCCACCATGGGGCGAACGCCACGCTTGCGGCACTGGAAATCGGCGCCTTCGATTGCGTCAGCAAGCCGGTGCCGGGCGATTCGCGCCCGTTCAGCGATCTGGCGGAAAAGGTGAAGGCGGCGGCCCGCTCCAAACGGGGCCGCAGCGTTGCCGCCTCGCAGCCCATGCTTGCACCCACGGCGGATTACCGTGTGGGCCGCAAGATCGTCGCCATCGGATCGTCCACGGGCGGTGTCGAGGCGCTGATTGCGGTGTTGCAGAAATTCCCCAAGAACTGCCCGCCGACGGTCATTACGCAGCACATGCCGCCGACGTTTACGAAAAGTTTTGCTGAAAGGCTTAATCGTATCTGTGCTCCCGTGGTGCATGAGGCAACCGATGGCGCAAGGCTCGAGATCGGCAAGATCTATCTCGCGCCCGGCGGGGAGCGTCACCTGCAAGTCTCCAATGCTTCCGCGCCCTGCTGCCGGCTCGTCGAGCGCGATCCGGTCAATGGTCACCGCCCCTCGGTGGATGTCCTGTTCGACTCGGTGGCGGATCTTGCCGGCCGCAACGCCGTCGGCGTCATCCTGACCGGCATGGGGCGGGACGGTGCATCGGGTCTGCTCAAGATGCGTGGTGCGGGCGCGCGCACGATTGGGCAGAACGAGAAAACATGTGTCGTCTACGGCATGCCACGGGTTGCGCATGAAATAGGAGCGGTCGAACAGCAGATGCCTCTGGGTTCGATCGGTGAAGAAATCTTGAAATTAACCGCTGCCCGAAAAGAAGGTACCGAATAAATGTCTCTCGCTGAAAAAATCAAAGTTCTGATCGTGGATGATCAGGTGACGAGCCGGTTGCTGCTCAGCGACGCCCTGACACAACTCGGCTTCAAGCAGATCACGGCTGCAGGCGATGGCGAGCAGGGCATGAAGATCATGGCCGAGCAGCCGCATCACCTGGTGATCTCGGATTTCAACATGCCCAAGATGGACGGGTTGGGTCTGCTCCAGGCGGTGCGGACGAACCCGACCACCAAGAAGGCGGCCTTCATCATCCTGACGGCGCAGGGCGACCGCGCGCTGGTGCAGAAGGCCGCACAGCTCGGTGCCAACAATGTGCTGGCAAAGCCCTTTACGATCGAAAAGATGAAAGCTGCCATCGAGGCGGTGTTCGGAGCACTTAAATGAATCCAATGGCCGCAGCCAAACGGATGAACATCATCCAGGGCGAATACAAGGTAACGGACGAACCCAATGCGGTCATCACGACGATCCTGGGCTCCTGCGTGGCTGCGTGCCTCAGGGATCCGGTGACAGGCGTGGGGGGAATGAATCACTTCCTCCTGCCCGGCAATGGCCCCGGCGGCATGTCGGGCGGGGACATGTCCCGCTATGGCGTGCACCTGATGGAGCTTTTGATCAACGGCATCCTCAAACGCGGCGGGCGGCGCGAGCGACTGGAAGCCAAGATCTTCGGCGGTGCCAAGACCATTGCGAGCTTCTCCAACGTGGGAGAGCAGAATGCAGCCTTCGCGCTGCAGTTCCTGCGCGACGAAGGCATCAATGTCGTCGGCTCTTCCACCGGCGGGGAGTTCGGCCGCAAGCTGGAATACTGGCCCGCCAGCGGTCGTGCCCGGGCCTATCCGCTGACCGGCGCCGAAACGCAGAAGACGGTGGCACTGGAGCAGCAGCGTCCTGCCAAGCCGGCAAAACCCGTCGAAAGTTCGATCGAGTTCTTTTAACCGAGGAAGCAATGACCGATATCCATTCGCAGCCATCTGCTTCCATGGACGAGAAACTGCCGGAGGTCCTCATGCGGATCGTCTCGGAACTCTACGACGTGGCCTATCTCATCGAGCGCGTCGAGCCGCAGCTTCTCGAAGTCGGGGGCGCTGCCATCCTGCATTCGCCCGACAGCATGAAGGTGCTGCAGGGCATCGATCTTGCCGTGCAGAAAACCCGCGGACTCGCGGAATTCATCGATACGATCACCGGCACCATTCCGGACGAATGGGAGGTGGATGTCTCGACCGCGCTCAGCCTCGTCAAGCTTGCCGACATGCACAAGGCGCTGACCCGCGGCATGCGCCACGGCCACTCGCAGCCGCTCTCCAAGGCTGCGGGAGATTTCGACTTCTTCTGACGGCGCTTGCGGCTTTCCACCACCACCGTCACCGTCTCGCACACCGCATCCGGCGAAACGCTCGCACAAGCTTCGCGCGTTAGCTTGCGGTTGGGCAAAGGGCTCTTTTTTCCTTTTTGACGGTGCGGGAACAGAATGAATCTGTTAGCTCAATTCACACAAATCCTTAAAAATCTCGGCTCGCTCGGGCAGACCAAGCTGTTGACCATGGCCGGTGTCGGCCTGGTGTCGATGGCGATCGTCATTGCGGCGGCGTTCTACGTCAACAAGCCGTCCTATGAGGCCCTGTATGTCGGACTGGAAACGGCCGACCTCAACCAGGTCAGCATGGCGCTCGCCGAAGCCGGCATCGATTTCAAGGCCGGCTCCGACGGCAAGAGCATCCAGGTGGCGGCCGGCATGACCAGCAAGGCGCGACTGATGCTGGCCGAGCGCGGCCTGCCCAACAGCACCAATGCCGGCTACGAGCTGTTTGACAATGTCGGATCGCTCGGCCTCACCTCCTTCATGCAGGAAGTGACCCGCGTGCGCGCGCTCGAAGGCGAAATCGGCCGGTCCATCCAGCAGATCAGCGGCATTGCGGCCGCCCGCGTCCACATCGTCATGCCGGATGTCGGCAGTTTCCGCCGTGTCGGGCAGAAGCCTACGGCCTCCGTGATGATCCGCGCCTCCAGCGACACCGGCCGCAAGGCTGCCGCCTCCATCCGTCACCTCGTCGCCGCTGCCGTCCCCGCACTCGAAGTCGACGATGTGACCATTCTCGATTCCACCGGCCAGCTTCTCGCCTCGGGCGATGAATACGGCAACAATGCGCTCACCCGCTCCATGAATGTCGTGCAGAGCGTGCAGCAGGAAATCGAAAGCAATATCGACAAGGCGCTTGCCCCCTTCCTCGGCATGGACAACTTCCGCTCCAGCGCGACGGCCTCCCTCAATACCGACAGCCAGCAGATCCAGGAAACGGTGTTTGATCCGGAATCGCGCGTCGAGCGTTCGGTCAAGGTGACCAAGGAAGCCCAGAAGTCGCAGCAGCGCCAGTCCGACAGTGCCGCAACCGTCGAGCAGAACGTTCCCCAGGCCGCGCCGCAGAGCGGCGGCAATTCGGGACCGGAATCCTCCGACCAGAGCGACAAGAAGGAAGAGCAGACCAATTACGAGATCAATTCGAAGACGACCGCCACCACCCGCAACAGCTATGTCGTGGAAAAGCTGTCGATCGCCGTCGTCGTCAACAAGGGTCGCATTGCCAAGATGGTGGGCGAGCCGGCCGACCAGCAGAAGATCGATGCCTATCTTGCCGAGATGCAGAAGATCGTCGCAACGGCGGCGGGCGTCAATGTCGATCGCGGCGACGTGGTGACCGTCACGGCCATGGACTTCCTCGAAACGCAGTTGCTCGACGAGGCGGTGGCCGGCCCCGGCATTTCCGAAATGCTGATGCGTAATCTCGGCGGCATCATCAATTCGCTCGCCTTCGTCGCCGTCGCCTTCCTGGTGGTCTGGCTCGGCGTGCGCCCCGTGGTTCGCAGCGTCACCGGCACGGTGGTCGCCGGCGAAGCGGCAACCGAGGCGGCGGGCCTTGAACTGCCCGACTTCTCGCCCGGCGGCGGAAGTCCCTCCCTCATGGATGGCTTCGGCTCCGACTTCGGCTTCGACAACGCGGACGACGTGTTCGGCGGTGGCGAGGATCCGAACGGCGGCTTCAACCGCCGCGTCAAGGAAGGTCCGGAAAAGCGCCTTGCCCGCATGGTGGAAATCAGCGAGGAACGCGCCGCCAAGATCCTGCGCAAATGGGCCGTCGACCGCGCGGCTTGACCCACAAAAGTCATCACGTTGTCGTGATAGTAAGGGCCGGCTTAGCCGGCCTTTTGCTTATCGCCCTCTGATACCGTAGGTTGGTCCACAGCTTTGAACGACTTGTGGCCAAAAGCTTTGCGGGAAATCGGAACGAGGGTGTGGCATTTCCGTGTCGGCTTCCTAAAATGGCCATGATTCGCTGAGGCGCATGACGAGGCAAGGGAACCGGATTGATTTGCCGATGACCATGAGTTGCGTGATCCGGGGGTAATGACAGGCGTTTGAGGTGTTTTCCCTGAAAGGGAGATGAAACGAAATGGAGTTGCGCAACGCAGAACAGACGCTGGAAGGTCGGCATTTCATCGAGCCGGCTCACCCAAAGGCGTTGTTGCGTGAGCAAGTTCTTCGCCGCCTGTCTCTGGCCGGAGCCTCCGGCAATATCCAGTCGGCCATGCGCATCCTGTCCGATTATGTCGGCGCGTCCCATTACCTGCTTGCCCGTTACGACCTGATCCAGGACCAGGGGCTGGATTTCATCGTTGCCTCCAACTGGCCGTTCGATCTGGTGCGCCGGCTAGGCGCCGATCTGGCCAAGGGCTATTCCCGCTCGACGGAAATCGAAAAATGCCTGGCGCTTCTGACGCCGCAGTTTGCGCTTCTGCCCGATGATCTCAGCCTGCCGGAGGAGGTGAGCCGCCAATACTGTTCGCTGACCTTCTGCACGGGCCGCACGCGGTTTTCGATCATGCTTCTCTTTAACGAAGGCATCATCCTGTCGCAGGATCGCCTGCGCGAAGTGGGGCTTCTGGCCGGCTATGCCATGAGCCTTGGGGAAACCCGCGATGTGCGGGTGGAGCGCGATTTCGAACTGACCGACCGCGAGCTGGAATGCCTGTTCTGGATCGCGGAAGGCAAGACCAGCGACGAGATCGCCGTCATTCTCGGCATCTCGCGCAACACGATCAACAACTACATCACCAGCGTCATGCGCAAGACGGCAACCAAGACGCGGTCGGAGGCCATCGCCTATGCCGTGCGCAACAATCTTGTATAGGAAAGGCTGAATGGGGTACTCGCGGACAACGGGGGGAGAGCCGGAAGCGGGAATGCAATACCTTCGTGTTCAGCGAGCCAGCAGCCGTTCGGATATTTATCCAAAACTCGTCGCCATGCAGAAGAGCATGCGCGCGGCAAGCTTTGCCGTGTTTCGCGTGAGTGGCGCGGGCCTGCCCAACAAGCGCAAGCTGATCTGCGAGCTCGACAACTGGGGCGCGTCCGCCACCGAAAACACCGCAGCCCTGATTGGCGCCTATGGCGACATCCTCATTCACCACATCGACGTTTCGCTTCTGCCGATGAGCTGGCCGGGACCCGATGGAGAGCCCGGAGACGCCGATTCCGTCGTCGATCCGGCGCTGCTGATCCGCCGGCTGGACGAAGGCGGCATGCCCTATGCCGGCATTGCCTTTCCGGTGCGGCTCGGGGCCGTCGGCAACGGCTATGTGCTGTTTTGCGGCACGGCCATCGACGTATCGAGCGATGCCGTCATCGACCAGCATGTGCGCAGCTGCCAGATCATGATGGATCTGCTGGCGCTGGACGAACGCAAGGCGGTGCCCTCCGAAACGCTCAGCGAACGCGAGATTTCCTGTCTTCAGCTGGCCGGCGATGGCCAGATCAGCGAAGAAATTGCCGAAAAACTCGGCCTCTCCGTCCATACGGTCAACGCCTATCTCGGATCGGCGACGATCAAGCTCGATTCGGTCAATCGTATCCAGGCGATCGCAAAGGCGATTCGCCTCGGCTATATTCACTGATCGAAGAAAGGCCGGCCGCTTCGTCTTCGGCCGGCCCTGCCTTCAGAATCTCCCGTCAGCCGGCCATGTCCATGGGCGTGGTGGCAAAGCGCGCTTCGTGAAGGCTGCGGGACAGGAAGGCGGTGTTTTCCTGCGGGTCCGGCGAGGGCTCCTGGAAGGTAATGTGGTCGATCTCGATGCCGGCCATCTGGTCGCTCAGCATCAGGCGCGCATAGACCGAGACACCGCGCGGCTTGATTTCCAGATCGAGCACGATCTGCGGCGGGCCGTCCCATTCCAGCCGGTATTCGCCGCCGGAGCCGAAATTGACGGTGCCGGGGTGGAAATAAAGCTCGGCCGCCGACGAGACGAGGTCGGCAATGCTGCCATAGCGCTCAAGGCGCAGCAGCGAGATGAGGTCGCCGGCGTCCAGAAGCCGCAATTCGGTCGCCACCGGGTTGATCGCCTGGGCAAGGATCTTTTCTCTGTCCAACGAATAGTCGCATTTTTTCATCGTGTCTGGTGCATCCGTTTCTGGGGCGACCGGGTAGCGTAGACCCGGTGGATCAGTTCTGCCACGGCCTTGTAGAAGGCGGCAGGGATGACACTATCGACCGAGACTTGCGCAAACATGGAGCGCGCCAGGGGCGGATCTTCGAAAACGGGGATCCCGCTCTCCTCGGCAATTTCACGAATCTTGAGCGCGACGAGATCGGTGCCCTTGGCAACGACGATCGGCGCGTCGCTTTCCTCGCGCACATAGCGAAGCGCCACGGCGTAATGGGTCGGGTTTGCGATGACGAGCGTTGCGCGCGGCACGTTGCTCATCATCCGGTTGCGGGCGCGGCTGCGCATCAGCGAGCGCTGGCGAGCCTTGACGATCGGATCGCCCTGCGCCTGCTTGTTTTCGTCCTTCACCTCCTGCTTGGTCATCTTCAACTGGGTGAACCAATGGTGCCTGGTCCAGAAGAAGTCGATCACGGCAAGCGTGGCGGTGGCCAGGAGAATGATCACCATCATCTTCTTGGCCGAGCCATAGAGCGTGGTTGGAATGAGCGTCGGGTCGGAGAACATGGCGTCCAGCGAATGCAGGAAGTCGCTGCGCATGGCCAAGAACATGCAGATGCCGACCACGGCCACCTTGAAGAGCGATTTGCCGAATTCGACGAGGCCCGGCACGCTGAAGATCCGCGCGAACCCCTTGGCAAGCGAGACGCGCGAGGCCTGCGGGCGCACGCGCTCCAGAACGAAGGAGGGCATGTTCTGCATGAGCGAGGAGGAGAGGCCGAAGAGGCAGAACATCAGCATGGCGGGCGACAGGAAGGCGGCGGCGGCCCAGCCAAGATGCACCGAAAGGGAGACGACGTCGGTGGCGTTTTCAAGCCGCCACTGGTCGGGCTTGTCGATGAGGTCCTTCAGCGTCTCGCCAAGCGCTGCCGTGTTGCCGGGCAGGTAAAACAGAAGGTAGCAGTAAAACGCCAAAGACGACGCAAAAAGCGTCGCCTCTTTCGAATGGGCCACATTGCCCTTTTCTGCCGCATCCCGCAGTTTTTTGCCGGTAGGGGCTTCTGTTTTGCTGTCTTTATCTTCGTCCGACAAGGCTTCATCCTTGCTTTGGACGGCCGCTGCCGTCGTCGGTTCCAGAGGTCGGGACCGTCATGGTCCCGGTCGGGCGGCATTGCTGCCGCCCATATTGGCCGCGCGTGGCGGCCGTTCATGCGGCGATCAGGCCGCCTGGGTTGCCTGTTCCCCTTCGGGCTTCGGCTCCTTCAGCTGGATCTGGCCTGCATTGGCAAGGCGGATCGCCTCCTGGGCAACCGCGCGCCGTGCGATTGCCACTTCGCGCGGGTTGATTGCGACATTGGTGGCGCCCAGATCCGATTCGATCATGCGGCGCTGGCGCGGGCTGATTGCCGACAGGACGCTTTCCTTGATATCGCCGGGGGCACCGCGAAGCGCCATGGTGAGGATATCGGCGGCGATATCGTTGAGCAAGAGCACGCGGCTGCGCTGCGGCATGGCCATGAGGTCTTCGAACAGGAAGATTTTTGGACGGACCTTGTTGACCGATTCCTTGCTGATCGTTTCCAGCGAGCTGAGCAGCGTGTCGACCTGGGGCTTTTCCAGCTCGTTCATCAGCTCGGCCACCTTGTTGGAGCCGTTGGAGTTGCGCTCGGCCTCGATCATCTGGATGAGTTCCATCACGCGGTTCTCGATGATCTGGGCAGCCTTGGGGCTGACGTCCTTCATGTTGACGGTGCGGTTCATGATGTCGGCGCGGCGGCTGTCGGGTAGCTGGATGAGCAGCTTGGCACCGAAGGACGAGGGTAGCATGGACAGGATATAGGCGATGGTCTGGGGATGTTCGCGCTGCAGGAACTTGCCGACGAATTCCGGATCGGCATCCTGCAGGCGGTCCCAGATGGAGGTTTCGAACGCCTGGAAGGCGGTGCGGCGGCCAAGCAGCCCATCCACTTCCTCCGGCGTCAGCCCTTCTTCGAGAATGCTTTCGATGGCGCGCGCATTGTCCATGAGACCCGCCCCTTCGGTAAACAGGTCCTCGAACTCGTTGACGAGCTGCAAGAGCTCGTCCGGCGGGATCTCACGCAGGGTCTGGGCCGAGGCGATGATCGTCTGCAGCTCGCTCTGGGTAAAATATTTCAACAGCTTTCCGGCCACCCCCTTGCCCATCGCAAGAAGGACGGCAGCGGCTTTCTCAGCTTGGGATAACGGTTTCGTGGAGACTGCGCCTCCGAAATCGTCAAAGTCCATCATGGTCTTCCCTCACTGTCCCGTTAAGGATCAGGCTTTCTTTGTGCTCAGGACTTCCGTCAGCTTCACGCCGAAGCGCGTATCGTCATTTTCCAGGACGGTGATCTCACCCTTGGCGATCCGCCGTCCATTCACCGTAATCTCGACCGGCTCGCCGATCCTCTTGTCGAGCGCTATGATGGCGCCCTCTTCAAGACCCATAAGCCCCGAAACTTGCATGCGGCTTGTGCCGAGCACGATTTCGACCGTGATCGGGATATCCATGATCAGGTCGAGATTGGCGTGGAGGCCGCTGCCGGGTTCGCTTGCGGGCGGGGCCGCGGCGAAATCATTGCCGCCAAAGCTTGCACCGCCCAGATCCGCGCCGCCGAAGCCTGAAAGATCCGGCCCGCCAAGATCGGCGCCGCCGAAATCCGACCCGCCGAAATCCGATCCGCCCAGATCCGGCCCGCCGAAGTCGGAGCCACCGAAGTCGGACGGTGCGGCGGACGTGTCGGCCCCGAACTCAGCGCCGAATTCGGCACCGAATTCGCCGGCCGGTGCATCGCCGTCCGCCTTCAGGACGCCGCGCAGGTCATCGATGGCCTGATCCAGTTCGGCTTCATTGCCGACTGAAGGGAAAATATCGTCATCCGATGCGGGGGTTTTCTTCGTAGCCATGAAAACACTATTCCTGTTGAAACTTGCGTGAAGCTGCCCATCCCTTGCACTGCGGCCTGTTTTTCGCGCTGCAGCATGAGCCTTGCTCCGATTATCCGATGAGGTGGCGCAGCAGCTCCTGCTCGGTGCTGATGTTCTCCTTGACGCGCACCGTGTAGCGTTCGCCTGACCGGCCGAATTCGCAATTGTACATGTCCTTGCCGTTGGCGCTCACCTGCGCCTGCACGTCGGTCTTGTCCTCAAAGGCAATGACGTCGCCGGGGACCAGCCTGGAGATTGCGTTCAGCGTCAGGCTCTGCAGCCGGATGCGGGCCTCAAGCGTCACGGGCGAACGGCGCACCTGTTCGGCAATCTTGTCATGCCATTCTTTGCGGTTGCGCGAGGCCTGGCCCTTTGGCTTCGGCACTTCCACCTTCGTCTTCAGAAGCGCGCGCTGGGGGATGACCAGGGCGATCTCCGAGGTGACCTTGCCAAGATCGACGGCCAAACGGATGGCGGCGCCATATTCCACCGGGGCGTCCGGATCGGCCGGGGGGCGGTCTGCGGCATTGTGCGGGCGCTCCAGCAGCGCTTCGAACCCGCCCTGCGTATTGACGCCCGAGCGCAGCACATTGGCCGTGCGCTCGAACACCATCGTGCCGAGATCCATCTCGATATCCGAGAGAGGGCGCTCCGGCGGTTGTTCGACCATCGACGGATCGGCGCCCAGCATGCGCTCCATCAGCCCGATGATGAAGCTGTTGCCGCAGGCGAGCACGAAATTCGGGCACCAGTTGCGTAAGGAACCGTTGCTGAGGCAGACGGTTTCGCCAAGCTCCGCAATCAGGTCCGGCATCAGCCCCGACTGAAAGCCGACATAGGAGACCTCGATGGATATGCCCGTCTCGCTGTGGAAGACGTCGGGCAGGAAGACTGAATAAAGCTGGCCAAAGTCGCCGCAGATCTTTTCGATGGTCTGACGGTCGCCAAGGCCATTGGTCAGCTTGGCGAGCAGCGCGTGATCGAGGCGGGGCGCGGATTTTTGCACGTCATTGCTCATGGTTGTCACGCCGCCTTGCTTTCGCCGCCGCCGCCAGGGTTCATCATCTCCTGCTCGACGGCGTCGATCGAAGGACGCTCATAGCCGGAGATCGTCTTGCGGCCGTATTCCAGCGCCACCTGCGGAACCGAGCCGTTCATGTAGGCAATCAGCGTCTGCTTGACGACGATGTAGAGGCGGTGCTGCTTGTTGCGCACGATCTTGATCTGCGAGCAGAGCGGGCTCACCAGGCAGTAGGACAAGAAGATGCCGAGCATGGTGCCGACGAGGGCGGCGCCGATGAGGCCGCCGAGCACTTCCGGCGATTCGTTGATCTTGCTCATGGCCTTGATGACGCCGAGAACGGCGGCGACGATACCGATCGCCGGAAAGGCATCGCCCATGGTCACCATAGCGTCATAGGCCTTCATCTTGTCGTGCAGGATGGTGTCGAGTTCCTCGTCCATCAGCGCCTCGATCTCGTGGCTGCGCGCGTTGCCGATGATGATCAGGCGCACGTAGTCGCAGATGAAGGCGGTCAGTTCCTTGTTCTTCAGCACGGTCGGGGCCGACTGGAAGATGGTGGATTCGTCCGGGTTGTCGATATGCGCCTCGATCTCGTTGCGCGACTTGGTGCGCAGGTCGCGCATCAGCGAATAGAGCACGCCGAGCACGTCGAGATAGTTGCGCTCCTTGGGCACGGCGTATTTGAACGCCTCGCCCATGGCCTTGCCGGCGTCCTTCACCGTCTTCATCGGGTTGGCCATGATGAAGCCGCCAAGCCCCGCACCCCCGATGATCATCAGCTCGAACGGCTGGATAAGCGCGTCGACGTGACCGCCCATCGCCATGAAGCCGCCGAGGATGCAGCCAAGTGTGATCACAAATCCGATTATGATGGTCATCGCGTGCCTGTACCGTGGTTGTATCAGGTTTTGGATAAGGGGCGTGGCTTGCGTGAGGCTGTGGAAACCGCCCGCTTGGGGCAGAGCCCAGCGAAACAGCCTCGCGCAAGTCTGTCTTCCTAGTGTCGGATGCATCAGGGGGATAACGCCCCCTCCACCCGTGCGGAGGGGTGCCCATCATGGGCCTTGCCCCCGTTCCCTGCAGTTGAGACACGGAGGCAGATGATATGCAGTCCGGATTATATGTCGGTATTTCGTCGCAGATCGCGCTGGAGCGCCGGCTGAACACCATTGCCGACAACATGGCCAACATGAATACGGTCGGCTTTCGCGCGACCGAAGTCAAGTTCGACGAGGTGCTGAGCAAGACCCGCAACGAGCTGAACGCCAAGGTGGCTTTCGTCAGCCAGGGCAACGATTACCTCTCGACGCGCAGCGGTGCGCTGGAACAGACCGGAAATCCGCTGGATTTCGCCATCAAGGGCGATGCCTGGTTCGCCATCAGCACGCCGGGCGGCCAGGTGCTGACCCGTGACGGACGGTTTACCATGAAAGAAACCGGCGAGCTTGTGTCCAGCAGGGGCTATCCGGTGCTTGATGCCGGCGGCGCGCCGATCCAGCTCAACCGGGCCGGCGGCCCGCCCAGCGTCGGTGCCGATGGTCGCATCAGCCAGGATGGCAATCCGGTCGCGACGCTCGGCGTGTTCAGCGCCGATATTTCCAAGGGCTACCTGCGCTACGAGAACGCCGGCGTCATTCCGGTGGATCCGCCGCAGCCGGTGGTCGACGCCTTCAATGTCGGCGTGAGCCAAGGCTATCTCGAACAGTCCAACGTCAATGCGATCGGCCAGATGACCGAGCTGATCCAGGTCAACCGTGCCTTCGAGGGGATCTCGGCGCTGATGCGCGACACCGAACAGCAGTTCGGCGAAGCGATCAAGACGCTGGGCGGCACGCGCTGACGGGCAGGGAATAGGACATGGATACGAGAATGGCCGAACCCCCGGGCGCAAAACTGCAGCATATGGCCGAACTTGTGCGCCGCTTTGCCGATCCGTCGGTGGCGGTGGCGCCGGGAGGCCGCGTGCGCACCATTGCAGCCGGTCACTATACGGTCGCCGGCCTGTCGCGCCATGTCCGGCTCGGCGAATTCGTCGCCCATCGCAGCGCAACCGGCATTCATCTCGGTGAGGTCGTGCGCGTCGAACCCGATATCATCTATGTCTGCCCGATCGAGCCGGGCGAGCCGATCGGCATCGGCGATGTCGTCATCCGCAAGGGTGCCTTTCGCGTTGCCCCGGACGAAAGCTGGTGCGGCCGCACGATCAGTGCGCTCGGCGAACCCATCGACGGCAAGGGGCCGTTGCAGAACGGCCCGGTGAAGCGCTCGATTTCCAACACCGCCCCGCCCTCGATGACGCGAAAGCGCGTCGAAACCGGATTTCGCACCGGTGTTCGCGCCATCGACATCTTTTCGCCGCTCTGCCTTGGCCAGCGCCTCGGCATCTTTGCCGGCTCCGGCGTCGGCAAGTCGACGCTTCTGTCGATGATGGCGCGTGCCGAAGCCTTCGACCGCGTCGTGATCGCGCTTGTCGGCGAACGCGGCCGCGAAGTGCGCGAATTCATCGAGGATACGCTCGGCGACAACATGGCGAAATCCATCGCCATTGTCGCGACCAGCGACGAGAGCCCGATGCTGCGCAAGATGGCGCCGCTCGTCGGCATCACCATTGCCGAGCATTTTCGCGACCAGGGCGAGAATGTCCTGTTCATTGCCGACAGCGTAACTCGTTTTGCCCATGCCATCCGCGAGGTGGCGGTGGCCTCCGGCGAGCCGCCGATCGCGCGCGGCTACCCGGCCTCCGTCTTTACCGAGCTGCCGCGGCTTCTGGAACGCTCCGGCCCCGGTGCTGAGGGGCAGGGCACGATCACCGCGATTATCTCCATCCTCGTCGATGGCGACAACCACAACGACCCGATCGCCGATTCGGCCCGCGGTATTCTCGACGGCCATATCGTTCTGGAACGCAGCCTGGCGGAGGAGGGGCGCTATCCGCCGATCAATCCGCTGTCGTCGATCTCGCGTCTTGCCCGCAAGGCCTGGACCGGCGACCAGGAAAAGCTGGTGTCGCGGCTGAAGGCGCTGATCCACCGGTTCGAGGAGACGCGGGACCTGCGCCTGATCGGCGGCTACCGCACGGGCAGCGATCCGGATCTCGACATGGCGATCAAGCAGGTGCCGATCATCTACGACGTGCTCAAACAGTCACCCGGCGACGGGCCGGTGACCGACGCCTATGCGGATCTGGCAACGGCGCTTCGCGCCGGCGCGGCTCCGGCTCCAGGCCCTGGAAGACAAAGAGGATGAGCGCCCATGCGCAGTGATGTGAGTGACGACGCGGGCGTGCCCCGCAAGCAGTTGCCTGGGCAGCGTCTGTCGGGTGACCGGATGCTCGCCGGTGCCGGCATCCTGCTGGCCGTCGCCTCGGCCGCCTTTCCCTGGTACGTCTTCTTCAACGAGGACAAGTTCGGCATACGGGTGACGCCGATGGCGCTGACGCGCGACCTGCCGGAAGGCCCGCCGCGGCCGGTCTTCAGCGTCTCGCCGCTGGCGCTCATCGACAATGACGACAAGACGACGCCGGCCGAAATCCCGCCGGACGCCATCGATGCGCTGACCACGGCAACCGTTGCCACCCCCGGGCGCGGCCCCCAGGCCGACGGTGCGCCCCCGCAGGACCAGCCCTTTCCCGGCGGAAACGGCTTTCGCCTGATGCATGTCGCCAACGGGCGGGCGCTGATCCAGGACAACAAGGGCATGTACATGGTGCGGGTGGGATCGATCCTTCCCGATAACAGCCGGCTTGCCACGATCGAGATGCGCAACGGCAAATGGGTGATCGTCACCTCGAACGGCGAGGTCTACAAGGACGGCGCAACGCCTAGTCCGTAAGTCTGACGCAAGATTAAGCGCCTAGGGTCTCCTTACAAAATGGAGACACGCCCATGCAACCCATTCAACTGTTCGATCTGGCTTCGCGTCAAGCGGAATGGCTGTCCATTCGCCAGGAGGTTGTTGCCGGCAACATCGCCAATGCCAACACACCGCAATACAAGGCCAAGGACGTCACGCCCTTTTCGGCCGTCCTCAACTCCACGGGCATGAGCATGGCCCGCACGCAGCCGGGCCACCTGTCCGGCACCGACGTCAACAGCCGGATCAACGTGGATGTGGAAGAGGAAAAGCTCAACAACGAAATCGGTATCCAGGAATCCGGCAATACGGTCGCGCTTGCCGGAGAACTGACCAAGACGGGCGAGATCAAGCGTCAGTACGAGCTGAGCACCAACCTCGTCAAATCCTTCCATCGCATGATGCTGATGACAGTCAAGAGGTAGACCCATCATGGACCCGCTTTCCGCCGCTTCGAAAATTGCCGGCTCCGGCCTTGAAGCGCAGGCCACGCGCCTGCGCATCGTGTCCGAAAACATCGCCAATGCCCGCTCCACCGGCGATACGCCGGGCGCCGATCCCTATCGCCGCAAGACGATCACCTTCGGTAACGAGCTGGACAAGGCGTCCGGCGCGCAGGTGGTCAACGTCAAGAAGCTTGGCACCGACCAGTCGGATTTCATCGAGGAATATGATCCGGGCAATCCGGCCGCCGACGACAAGGGCATGGTCAAGATGCCGAACGTCAACATGCTGATCGAGATGGCCGACCTTCGCGAGGCCAACCGCACCTATGACGCCAATCTCCAGACCATCAAGCAGACGCGCGAACTTATGGCCGCGACGATCGACCTCCTGAAGGCTTCGCAATGATCGACCAACTCCAGAACGTAAGTTCCCTTTCGCTGACCCGTGGTCTTGGCGCCAGCGCCACCGAAACCTCCGGCTCCTCCACATCGATCGCCGGTTCGGCGGCCCAGGCGGAAAATTCCGCCATGAGCTTTGCAAACGTGCTCGGCAACATGGCAAGCGAGGCGGCGGGTAACCTCAAGACGGCCGAAGCCATGTCCTTCGAAGGCATCAAGGGCACGGCCAATACCCGCGAGGTGGTGGATGCCGTGATGCAGGCGGAGCAGTCGCTCCAGACGGCGATCGCCTTCCGCGACAAGATCGTCAACGCCTATCTCGAAATCACAAAGATGCAGATGTAACGGTTAGGACGAAGACATGAGAGCGCTTTCTGTCGCTGCAACGGGCATGGATGCCCAGCAGACCAATCTTGAAGTCATTGCGAACAATATCGCCAACATCAACACCACCGGCTACAAGCGCGCCCGCGCCGAGTTTGCCGACCTGCTCTACCAGACGGAACGCGCCGCAGGCGTGCCGAACCGGGCAAACCAGGCCATCGTGCCGGAAGGCGCCAATATCGGCCTTGGCGTGCAGACGTCCGCCGTGCGCAACATCCACACGCAGGGCCAGCTGACCCAGACCTCGAACGATCTTGATCTGGCCGTCGTCGGCCGTGGCTGGTTCCAGATCCAGTCGCCGGACGGCACCACGCTCTACAGCCGCGCCGGCGCCTTCAACACCAATGCCAATGGAGAGCTGGTGACGATCGACGGCTATTCCGTGGTTCCCAACATCACCTTTCCGGCCAATGTCACCGAAACCGTGATCAGCCGCACTGGCCAGGTCAGCGTGCGCATCGGCAATGCCTCGACCTTTACCCAGGTCGGCCAGCTGACCATCGCCAACTTCGCCAACGAAGCCGGCCTGAAGCCGCTCGGCGACAACCTGTTCCAGGAAACGGCCGCATCGGGCACCGCCACGGTGGCAGCCCCCGAAGACCCCGGTTTCGGCTATCTGAAACAGGGCTATCTGGAAGCCTCCAACGTCGATGCCGTCAAGGAAATCACCGACCTCATCTCGGCCCAGCGCGCCTATGAGATGAATTCCAAGGTGATCACCACCGCCGACGAAATGGCCTCCATCGTTTCCAAGAACCTGAAGTAACCGGACTGAAAGAGGGTGGCAGACATGATGTTCCGCCGGACACGCAGCATGAAGCATCTCGCACGGGTGGCCTTTCTCAGCCTTTGCGCAGGCACGGCCGCAACCGCTGCCCATGCCGATATGGGCGTCGCGATCGTGCCCACCCAGATCATCTATCCCGGACAGGAAATCTCTGCGTCCGCGCTGAAGGAGGTCGAGGTGACCAACCCGAATATCGCCGGCGGCTATGCCTCCTCGATCGACGAGGTCGCCGGCATGATCAGCACGCGCACGCTGCTTCCCGGGCGCACCATCCAGGTGGGCTCGCTTCGCGCGCCCTTTGCGGTCAAGCGCGGCGCCTCCGTCCGGCTGACCTTTGCCGTCGGCAACATGATGATTTCCGCCTCCGGCACGCCGCTTGAAAACGCAGCCGTCGGCGACGTGATCCACGTGCGCAATCTCGATTCCGGCGTCACCGTGTCAGGCACCGTGATGGGTGACGGCTCCGTACAGGTCATGGCAAAATGATGAAGCGTCTCCTCCTCGCCGCCGGCCTCTCCATCCTCTCCATCCTGTCCTTTGCCGATCCGGCGCTGTCGGATGCGGCACGCATCAAGGACATCGCCTCGCTGCAGGCGGGGCGCGACAACCAGCTGATCGGCTACGGCCTGATCGTCGGCCTGCAGGGCACGGGCGACGGCCTGCGGTCCTCGCCGTTTACCGAGCAGTCGATGCGCGCCATGCTGCAGAACCTCGGCATTTCCACGCAAGGCGGCCAGTCGAGCGCCAAGAATACGGCCGCCGTGATGGTGACGGCCAACCTGCCGCCTTTCGCAAGCCCCGGCAGCCGGCTCGACGTGACCGTCAGCTCGCTCGGCGATGCCACGTCGCTTCGCGGCGGCACGCTGATCATGACCTCGCTCACCGGCGCGGACGGACAGATCTATGCAGTAGCGCAGGGCTCTGTCATCGTGTCGGGCTTTTCCGCGCAAGGCCAGGCCGCCTCCGTCACCGAAGGCATCACGACGGCCGGCCGCGTGCCGAACGGCGCCATCATCGAGCGCGAACTGCCGTCGAAGTTCAAGGATGCGGTCAATCTCGTTCTGCAGCTGCGCAACCCGGATTTTTCCACTGCCGTGCGCATTGCCGATATCGTCAACAATTACGCCGCCCAGCGCTATGGCGCGCCGATTGCCGAGCCGCGCGATTCCCAGGAAGTCATCGTGCAGAAGCCGAAGACGGCCGATCTCACGCGCCTGATGGCCGAGATCGAAAACCTCGTGGTCGATACCGATACGCCGGCCAAGGTCGTCGTCAACGAGCGCACCGGCACCATTGTCATCGGTGCCGACGTGAAGGTGTCGCGCGTTGCCGTCAGCTATGGAACGCTCACCGTCCAGGTCAACGAGACGCCGCAGATCATCCAGCCGGAAGCCTTTTCCAAGGGCGTGACGGCCGTGCAGCCGCAGACGGATATCAGTGTGTCGAAGAGCGGCAGCAATGTCGCCATCCTCAACGGTCCGGACCTGCGCAGCCTGGTTGCCGGACTGAACAGCATCGGCGTCAAGCCGGACGGCATCATCGCCATCCTGCAGGGCATCAAGTCGGCCGGCGCGCTGCAGGCGGAGCTGGTGATCCAATGATCAAGGGCAAGCAGATGACGGTATCCATGTTTCCCCTCCGCGTCCGGCCGCTTGGACTTGCACCCAAGCTTCTGGCGACCTGCGCCCTGTTGCTTTTGGTTCCGCCGGTGAATGCGCAGCAGACGGCGGCGCCGCAGAATGGCGCGCAGTTTCCGACGACCACCGGCCAGGACATCGAAAAGTTCTGCACCAATATCGCCGACAGCGCCCGCGACCAGCGCTATCTCCTGCAGAAGCAGGAGCTGGACAAGCTGAAATCGGGTGTCGACGAACGCATCGTCGTCCTGGAAACCCGCAAGGCGGAATACGAGGATTGGCTGAAGCGCCGCAACGATTTCCTCGCCAGCGCCCAGGCCGGTCTGGTCGACATCTACAAGACGATGAAGGCCGATGCCGCTGCGCCGCGGCTTGAGGCGATGGAGCCGGGCGTTGCTGCCGCCATCATCATGAAACTGCCGGCGCGCCAGTCGGGCCTGATCCTCAGCGAAATGGATCCAAAGAAGGCCGGCCTGATTTCCTCCATCCTGTCCAGCGCGTCAGACCCCAATACTTCGAAGGACCGTTCATGACCAAGCGCGCACCCGCCCTGCTGGCCGTTCTCCTGCTAGCCGGCTGCCAGAGCCAGACCGTCAAGGAAATCGGCAATGCGCCGTCCATGAGCCCGATCGGCAGTGGCCTCAACTATGCCCAGACGCCGCAGATGTCGCTCTATCCCAAGCAGCCGCACCAGCGGGCAAGCGGCTATTCGCTGTGGAGCGACAGCCAGGCAGCGCTCTTCAAGGATGCGCGCGCGCTCAATGTCGGCGACATCATGACCGTCGACATCCAGATCAACGACAAGGCCGATTTCGACAATGAAACCGACCGCAGCCGCACCAACGGAACGAGCCTCAAATGGGGCGTTGCGGCCAATATTCTGGGTTTCACGCCCTCCACCGATGGCGACATGAGCAGCGATTCCGATTCGTCCAGCAAGGGCAAGGGCTCGACCAAGCGCTCCGAAAAGCTGAACCTGCTGGTGGCCGCCGTCGTCACCGGCGTTCTCGAAAACGGCAACCTGCTGATTTCCGGCTCGCAGGAAGTGCGCGTCAACCACGAGATCCGCATCCTCAACGTCGCCGGTATCGTGCGGCCGCAGGATGTCAACGCCAAGAACACCATCTCCTATGACAAGATCGCCGAGGCCCGCATTTCCTACGGTGGCCGTGGCCGCCTGATGGAAATGCAGCAGCCGCCGGTCGGCCAGCAGGTCGTCGATCTGTTCTCGCCCTTCTGAGCCGTTTCGAGGAACTGGTGGCCCCGTCAAGGCACATCGCCTGCGGGGGCACGCAAAAGGACAAAGACCATGGAAGAGGCAGTCGAAGGCGCCCCGGAGAAAAAGAAGGGCTCGATGGTGATGACCATCGCCGGCGTCGCCATCGTGACGCTGGTCGGTGCCGGCGGTGGCTGGGTGCTGGGCGGCCTCATTGCGCCGAAAGCGCCGGTGGCCGAAAAGCCCGCGGCGGCCGCAGCTGCCGCCCCGGCGGCAGGCGGCCATGGCGAGAAGAAGGACGCGGGCCTGCCGCATATCGCGACACCGGCAGCCGGCGTGGTGCAGCTCGAGCCGATCACCACCAACCTTGCTTATCCTTCCGACAGCTGGATCCGGCTGGAGGTGGCGCTTGCCTTCAACGGCCCGCCTGAACTTGCCATGGCGGAAGACATTCACCAGGATATTCTGGCCTTCATGCGCACCGTTTCGCTGCAGCAGATCGAGGGGCCGCGCGGCTTTCAATATCTTAAGGACGACATTCAGGAACGTGTTGACCTGCGTTCGCAAGGCAAAGTATCCAGAGTGATGTTTAGGACCTTCGTGATCGAATGATTCGACTGATCTCGCTGCTGATCGCCTTCTTGGCGATACCGGGCCTTGCACTGGCCCAGCAATCGCCGACCGACCTCCTGAACCTGCCGATCGACGGGTCTGCGGCTGCGTGGATCATCCGCACCTTCGGCCTCCTGACGGTGCTCTCCATCGCGCCGGGCATTCTCGTGATGGTGACGAGCTTTCCGCGCTTCATCATCGCCTTTTCGATCCTGCGCACCGGCATGGGGCTTGCCACGGCTCCCTCCAACCTCGTCCTGATCTCGATGTCGCTGTTCATGACCTTCTACGTCATGTCGCCGACCTTCGATCGGGCCTGGAGCGAGGGCGTGCAGCCGCTTCTGCAGAACCAGATCAACGAGGCGGAAGCGGTCCAGCGGATTGCCGAGCCCTTCCGCACCTTCATGAGCGCCAATACGCGCGACAAGGACCTGTCGCTCTTCGTCGATATCGCCCGCGAGCGCGGCCAGTCGGTCGGCACGGCGGACCTTATTGATTACCGCGTGCTGGTGCCGGCCTTCATGCTGTCGGAAATCCGCCGCGGCTTCGAGATCGGTTTCCTGATCGTGCTGCCCTTCCTCGTCATCGACATGGTCGTTGCCGCCATCACCATGGCTATGGGCATGATGATGCTGCCGCCCACCTCCATCTCGCTGCCCTTCAAGATCCTGTTCTTCGTGCTGATCGACGGCTGGAACCTCTTGGTCGGAAGCCTGGTGCGCTCGTTCAACTGAGCGCGCGCGGTCTTTAGCCGGTAAGCCGGGCAAGTGCCTGTCGCTGGACGTCCATCATGTTCTGCAGCAAACGGGTGGTTTCGACATGGATGTCGATCAGCGTCTGCTGCCCGGCCGCGATCTCGTCCAGATCCGCGATGGCCTTTCGCAGGGCAGGCTCCATCTCGCGGGCGTGACCGTCTTCCTGTTGTGTCATATCCTCAAAATCTCCGGTCAGGCCGCCTGGCGCGGCGGGGCAAGGACACTGCCTGCGTTATGGCGCAGGTAGAGCGAAAGGACAGCCGTCTGCTTGTCCTGCAGATAAGCGGCGAGATAATCCTGATCGCCATAGCCTGCGAGGTTCTGTTCGATCCGCCGGATGAACTCCGGGTGGAGTTCCGGCTGCAGGTTCCACGAGATCCAGTTGAGAATGTCGAGCTTGAAGGCAAGGAACCAGACGTAATGGCGTGCCCGCACGTCCGGGCGCGCGGCAAACAGCGCTTCCACCTCGTCGAGTGCCTGGAAAATGTCGAAGCGCTGGCGGGTGAAATTGTTGGAGAGTTGCGCATTGC
Source organism: Neorhizobium fuzhouense (assembly GCF_042611105.1). Classification (NCBI taxonomy): domain Bacteria; kingdom Pseudomonadati; phylum Pseudomonadota; class Alphaproteobacteria; order Hyphomicrobiales; family Rhizobiaceae; genus Neorhizobium; species Neorhizobium fuzhouense. The sequence continues at coordinate 89,594 of NZ_JBHFFP010000010.1, forward strand.
CCGGCGCGCCCACGTGGTTGATCAGATGGCGGTTCAGGAGGCCGATCCTGCGGGCATTGAGATAGATGTGCCAGTGCGCATAGACATCGTTATGCACGCGGGTGTTTGAGAAATAGAGGCCGTTTGCCTTGTAGTGCGCGGCATCGATGATCTTGTTCCACGGATAGTTGACGGTGGTGAGGATGCGCCCGCCCTCATCGAGGCCCAGGACGCGCAAGGGCGATGCGCCGCACAGTGCGGACCAGATATTGGTATCGATCGGTTGCATCGGGTGCACGGGCGACATCGCGTCTTCCACCAGCCCGTAGCGGAAGGCGACCACATCGGCGCCCGTTTGCGCAATGGCCTCCGTTGCCGTGTCGATGGCGCCCGGCAGCAGCAGGTCGTCCGCGTCGAGAAAATAGAGATAGCGGCCACGCGACGCCTGCAGGCCGGCGGTGCGCGCAGCACCCGCGCCGCCGTTCGCCGGCTGGCGCACGAGCCGCACGCGCGGCGTGCGCATCGTCCATGCCGAGACCACGTCGGAGGTTGAGTCGGTGGAGCAATCATCGACGACAATGACCTCCAGCACGCTGTCGTTCGACAGCACCGATTGCAGCGCACGATCGAGCTTCTGGCAGGCATTGTAGGCCGGGATGATCACGCTTGTTACCGACATTCAGCCTCCGCAGATGATGGCGCTTGCTTCCAGCGGTCATTGCTAGCCTGCAAAACTTGCGCAGGGCTGTCACAGGGGCCGCCCGCCCGAAAGGCCGGGGCAAGGCTGAATGCCGATAAGGTTCGAAAGGGCCATGCGCACGCACGCGACCCTTGCGGAGAGCTTGGCAGGAGAAGCGAACATGCAGCAGCAGCAGGATCATCGGTCCGGATCGTTCGCCGCAGGCCGGATGCCGCTTGCCGAACAGCTGCGCCGGCGCGTCGAGGATGTCGCCGAGCAGCAGCAGATGCTGAGCGAGTTTCAGGTGGAAGCGGTGCGGGCGCTGCAGGTGCTGCGCCAGCAGCAGATCCAGCTTCTGGACTTGCTGCCTCACGCCTTGTCCGACCGGCCGCTGCCTCTCCCCTCCCTAGCTGCCGCAGGTCAGGCGCCGCTTCCGGCGCTCGATGGAATGAAGGTGGTGCTGGTCGGCGCCCATCCGCATGACGCAGCCATGCTGGAGGGGGTGTTTGCCGAGCCCGGCGCCTTTTGTGCCGGAACGATGGAGGATGCGCTTGCACGGGTAAAGCAGCGTTCGCCGGGGCAAAGCCTGGTCGTGCATCTCTGCGACGCCGAGGCTTGTTTGCGCCAGGCTGCCGACCTGCGCCACGCGGAAGCCATGGCGGATGGCCTCATCCATAAACTGAAGATCTTTCGCCAGCTGGGCGGCCATGTCGTATGGACTGTCGCATCTCTGCCGGGAGCAAAGGGGCCGTTTGGCGGTTTCGCTCACGAAATGGCAAAAGGGTTGATCACCAACGGCGTCGATCGCATCCATGTGCATGCCGATGCCCATCGCCTTGAGCTCGAAGCCCGGTTTCCAATGGCCGCCGGCAAGGTGGCCGTCGTCGCGCATCCCGGCCATGCGGGGCTTGTCCCCAGCCATGTGACGAGCGAAACCGCCCGTCGCAAGCTCGGCCTCGAGGCAGAGATACGGCTTGTCCTGATGCTGGCCGATGGCGTGGACGAAAGCGGGTGGCATGCGGTCACCGGCGCCGTGCGCGAGGTTGCTGCATCCGGCCTGCCGGTTCGGCTTCTGCCTGTATCGCTGAAGGCCGATGACGTCGCCCCCTCCCTGTCACCGCTTGTCATGCCGCTTGGCGAGGGCGCGCGCCACCAATGGCTGCTGAAGGCCGCCGACGCAATTCTCATTCCTCCGCGCGAGACATTCTCCTCCGCCGATCTGGCGCTGGCTGCAAGTTTCGCCACAGTGGTTCTGGCCCCGCAAGGTCATGCTCCCGCAGAGATGTCGGGGCTTGCCTATGATGCCCGAACGCCGCAAGGGCTGCGGGATGCGCTTTGCGCCTTCGTGGCCGGCGCAGGGGCAGCGTCTGGCCCTGTTGCCCCTGACGCCAGCGCCGGCTGGACACGGCTCGCCGCCACCCTCTACCGCTTCTGACCACCCCTTTCCGATCGTCGTGCCGTCACCGCTTTGCCTTTGAGGGGCGCGGTGTGCGGGCGCCTGATCGTCTGAGGCGCGCCGTTTGACGAGCCACCCGCGGACAAACGAAAGAGGGGGATGGCAAGGCTGCCATCCCCCTCTTTTATGTCAGACAATCGTTGCGTGTCAGCGCTGAGCCATTAGCTCCGCCTGCCGGATCGCATCGAGGAAGCTCATGTCTTCGGCCTCGTCCTGCGCATAGACGAAGAAATCGGCTTCCGTCTGTAGCTTGAACTTGTAGGGGTTCTCGATGACCTTCTTCAATGTCCATTGCGGGTAGCGGCGGTCGATGAAATCGGTAAACTTGCGGTGGCGCACATGGCTTGCCCCCCGCTTGTCGGCCGCACCGAAATTGGACGCATAGATCACCACATAGCGGCTGGACAGGGTAAACAGCCGGTCCAGATAGGCCTCGAACACCCGGTCGTCGACCAGATGGTAGAGGACATCGAGCGAGAGCGCGCAATCGTAATTGTCTTCGTGCAATTCCCAGTCGAGCGACGGATCATCCATCCAGATGAAATCATAGCCGGGCTTTGAGGCATACATCCCCTTGGTGCGCTCGATGGCGGTGCGCGACACGTCAAAACCGGTATAGAGCGGGAAATCGAAATATTGCAGCTGGTTGCCGTCGCCGGAGCCCATTTCCGCAATGGATTTCAGCTTGCGCTGACGGGTGAAGAAGTTGAGCACCACCGCCTTGTAGCGGGCCAGGATGTCATAGGAGCCGGGCCCGGAATTGCCGCCGCTGCGATACCGTTCCTCCCAGTAACGGGAGGAATCGAACACCAGAGGTGCTTGCGCGGGCTGCTGGGCGGGCCGTGGCGTTTCCACGACCGGCGCCGTGATCGCAAGCGGTACATGCTGCACCGGCTTTGCCGCAACTGGTGCCGGCACGCCTGCATCCGGTCCGATAAGGTAAGGAGACACTGACGTTTCCCAGGGCTGCTGCGGCGCAAGCGGCACGCTTTCCACCACCTGAACCGGCGGCGACAGGATCGCATCCAGTTCCTGCAGCTGCTTGGACAGCGGAAACTTCTCCGTCACGTAATCGATCCACTGATGCGTCTTGCCGCTGCGGATCAGCTGTACGGCCTCGGCAATCGACGAGAAGCGGATTGCGTCCGGCCAGAACTCCTCGGCGCCGGGATAATCGTGTACCACCGGCAGCGCGCCGACCGCCATGGCTTCCGCGATATTGTAGCCGAAGCTTTCATGGATCGAGGTGGAGAGGATCACGCCCTTGTCGGCCAGAAAGGCGGGCATGTTCTGCTGCCAGCCGTAAAAATGCACGTGCTGCGTCAGGCCCAGCTTTTCGGTGGTGCGCTTGAGATAGGGCATCGTGACGAATTCCTCCTGCGCGCCGGCCACATGCAGTGTGTAGGAGGGATCGGCCTTTACCAGTTCATGCATGATCTGCAGGAACATCGGCTGGTTCTTGCGCAGGAAGGGTTTTGCCACCCAGGCGATCTTGGTGCGGTCCAGCGTGGCGATCGGCTTGAACTTGTCAAGGTTCAGGCCGTTCCACAGAACATGGGTGCGCGTCTTCGTTTCAAGCGTCGGCACGCGGTTCTTCAGAACGCGCAGCATGTCGTGCGAGACGAGGATCAGGTCGTCGATATAGTCGAAGCGCAGCCGCTGCGGGAAGGACGATTCGACGATTTCGAACCGGTGCCAGCGCACGATCACCCGCTTGCCCATGGCGCGAATGTTCTGGTTCAGCGCCTGCAGGAAAAGCTCGTTGCAGAATTCGAACCACACGACATCCGCCCATTGCACGACCTTGTCGATGTCCTGCATGTTGCGGGGGCTCACGGCCATGATCTCGTAGGTATCTGACAGGTGTCGGGCAATATCGCCGATGAAGCTGTCGACCTCGATCAGAATGCCCAATTTCTTTTTCTGGATCATGAAGCGTCCACTATCGGTGCGGTTGGAGAAATCGTGTCTGGAGACGGTGGCGGCTGGCCTTGGGGCCAGGGCAGCACGGTCCGTTATCTCAACCGGTTCTAGGGTTTCTAGCTTTCGCCAGGCTGGAGAGCAGGCGGCAGGGGCGGGCCGTTGGGGGCCTGCCCCTGCTTGTATCCCTGCCAGCCTGGCACAAGCTGGAGGGGCTATGCCGGGCCGATGTTGGTGGAGCTTTGATCGCCCGGAAGGGCCGCTCCACGGATCCCTGCCGTAATCCCGGAGACTTGCCGTGACATTTCAACCGCGCCCGCAGACCGATGACACGCTTTATCTGATCGGTGCCCATGGCGAGACCGCGACGCCGGGCGCCTCGCTGCTTGAAAAGGCCGGCGCGGCACCCTCCGCCGGGCCTGTCGAAGCTGCAGCACCCGCCGAGACACGCCCGCTGGTGCGTACCTTCGATGTGTTCGACACCCTGATTGCCAGGCGCTGCATCGAGCCCGCCGGCATTTTTGCGCTCATCGAGGAACGCTCCGGCCTCAAGGGCTTTGCGGCCGCGCGCCGCAAGGCGGAGGCTAATGTGCTGGCAGGCCCGCACGATCTCGACGTCATTTACGCCGAACTGGCGAACCTTCTTTCCGTCGAACCGCTCAAGCTTGCCGCCGTCAAGGCGCTGGAAGTGGATGTCGAGAAAGAGCAGGTGATCCCGATTGCCGAAAACATGGCGCGCGTGCGCCATGGCGACGTGCTGATCTCCGACATGTATCTGGGCGCAACCCATATCCGCAGCCTGCTCGATCGCGCCGGTCTGTCCGCCCGGGTTGGGCTGGTAGTCAGCAATGACGGCAAGAAGACCGGCCGGATCTGGCCGCAGATTGCGCAAAACCTGCGGGTCGAGGAGCATCTCGGCGACAACGAACATTCCGATGTGAAGATGCCGGCCTCCTTCCAGATCGCCGCCCGGCTGACGCGGCTCGACAAGCCGACGGCGATCGAAGGCGTGCTGATCAATCTCGGCCTGCGCCAGCTTGCTGAACTCTGCCGCGAAGCGCGCCTGCGCACCTGGTCCGACGACAAGTCCATCCGGATGGTCCAGATGATCCAGGCCAATCTCAATTTTCCGCTGATGCTGATGGCGAGCATCGAGCTTGCCAATCTCGTGCGCCAGCGCGGCTGCCGGCGGGTGCTGTTTTCCAGCCGCGATTGCGACATGTGGGTGCCTCTCTTCGAAGAGGTCGCACGCCGCATGGGCGTCACCTGCAAGGCGGAGTATTTCTACACGAGCCGGCTTGCCAAGATGCAGCCCTCGGAAAGCTATCTCGCTTATGCGCGCGACCGCATCGGCGAGGACAGCATCGTCGTCGATCTCTGCGGCACCGGCTGGTCGCTGTCGCATCTCGCCGAGCGCCTGGGTCTATCGAAGGTGCCGGTCTTTTTCCTGCACAAGCTTCCGTCGGCAAAGGCTTACGAAGAACTGTCGCAGACGCCGGATGCCTGCGTCTTCCACGCGCTGATCCGGGCGGACGCGCCGGACGTGTTCAACACGATCCTGGAAATGTCGAATTATTCCGACCACGGCATGGTGCGCGATGTGCGCATGATCGACGGCTTTGCCGTGCCGGTGCTTGCCGAGGACGAGCGCGGGCCGCGCGACCATGCAGCCGTCAAGGCGCAGAAGGAGACCTTTGCGCTCGCCGTCTCGCTGATGGAGAATTTCGATCTCAATCATGTGCTGCAGCTCGATCAGGCCTCCATTTCGGCGGTGGCGCTGGCGCTCTACCAGAGCCTGTCGCGCCAGCAATCCCTGCGGGACCTCTACGGCAAGGGCCACATGGACGAGGAAGTGCGCGTGCGCGCCCAGATCGGCTGCAACTGAATGTCAGACGCTCATTACAAGGAGAAACGGCCGATGGAACTGGTGGAACTCGCCGATCATTTCCAGACCGACAAGGGAACGCGCACGGGGCATGCGCACAATTACGCGGTCTTCTATTCCTTCCTGTTCGAAAGCTTTCGCCACGAGGCCTTTTCCATGCTGGAAATCGGCCTGCAGCGCGGTGGCGTCGAAGCCGGTGCCTCGAAGGATCGCGTCGGTTCCGACGTGCCGTCGATCCGCACCTGGCTCGATTATTTCCCGAAAGCCGAGATTTTCGGCTTCGACCTCTCCGACTTCAGCCATATCCATCTCGACCGTTTCCGCTTCTTCCGGGGGGATCTCGGCCATGGCGAGGATCTCGACCGGCTTGCCGGGAACCTGCCGGACCTCAAGCTGCTGATCGACGACGGTTCGCATGCCTCCTTTCACCAGCAGTTCGCCTTCCTGAAGCTGTTCCACAAGGTCAAGCCCGGCGGCTTTTACGTCATCGAGGATTTCCACTGGCAGCCGCCCTTCGAGACGGATCTGCCGCCGTGCCACAAAAGCGCGAAGGTATTCGAGGATTTTGTCGAGACCGGCCGTTTCGACATTCCCTTTGCCCATCCCGATTACCTTGCCGCCGTCGCGAGCCAGATCCAGCATGTCTTCATCCACCGCAACAATCGCGGCGGCATCGACAGCTGGCAGACGAAGATGGTTGCGATCCAGAAGAAGGCCTGAGCCTTGGGAGCCCCTGCGATGATGAACGGATTGTCCTATAGCGTCGTCACCGGCTGGTATGCCGACCACAAGACCCGCACCTATGCCACGCGCGGCGACGAATTCGTCCGCTCGGCGGAATGCTTTGACCTCTGGTACCACTGCATAAAGGCGTTTACCGCGCCGGAAAGCATCCTGATCATTGATTCCGCCTCGCCCGTCATGCCCGCCATTCCAGATGATCCGCGCATCAGCATCATGCGGCTCAAGCAAAATTTCGGCCATGCGGTGCAGGGGGTGAGCCATCTCAGCGGCTGGTCGAAGGCGCTTCTGTCCGGCCTGATGTATGGCTTTGCCAATGGCTCGGACTATACGGTGCTCATCGAGCAGGGATCGCTGTTTTATGGCCGCGATATCATCGAGCGGCAGATCGCAGCCTTTCCGGATGCCGATATCATCGCGCCGGACGGGCGCGGCACGCCCCAGCCGCTGCAGACCGGCATCATGATCTTTCGCAGCGCGATCATTCCCGATTTCATCGCCGCCTATTGCCGGATTGCCGCCGGCGACAAGTCGCTGAGCCCGGAGGTGAAGTGCGCGGTTGCCGCGCGCGGCATGAACCTTGTCCTTTCGCCCTTGCCCCACGGCCGTCGCCGGCCGCTCGACATGAGCGCCGAACACTTCTTCTTCCGCCACGGCACGACGGAGGAAATCCGCGCCTTCACCCGCCATCTCGGCTTCGGCGGCCATCTGGTCGACAGCGTGCTTTTGCGCGAGGCGAGCTGACAAGCCGGGCAGCAATTGTCTGACCATCGCGTCAAAACATCAAAGGGGCGGCACATCGGGCCGCCCCTTTGATGTTTCCGTGTCTCGTTTTGAGGAGAATGCCTGCCTTGAGGATGGACCCGGAGCCTTCGGCCCCGGGCCTGTCCCGACCGTTCAGAGCACGCCCGGGATGGGGCTCAGCCGGAAGCCGTAGGTGGCAAAGACGGCCTGCTGTTCGGCAAGGGCGACGCCGAGATTGTAGTTTGTGGCGATCGGGCGGGTATGCTTGACGCCGAACTGGTCGAGGATTGCCATGCGGCTTTCCGGGCGTCCGAGGAAGCTCGGCCAGAGATGATCGAGACCGTAGCCGCTTTCGGAATCGCGGAAGCTTTCGATGCAGATCTTCAGCGCCCGGCGGGAAAACAGCGGGCACATGATCTCGATGAAGGGCTCGTGGCGCACGCCGCCGCCGGGCTTCTGGAAGGTGATCGGATGGGTGGGGTGGCTTCCTTCGCCGGTCGACAGCGCCGGCTGGCACAGGTCCAGCTCGTGCCGGCGGCTGAGATGGAACATGCGATTGATGTCCTCGCCGCTGATCAGCAGGTCGTCGTCCGGCAGCCATATGCGGTCATAGCCCCAGAGCGGGCTGTCCTCGTAGAACAGATCGTAGATCAGCTTGAACTTCCGCTTCTGCGGCAGATGCGCGAGATACTCGACGGCAGCCGGCAGGAAGGGACGCTCGGTGCCGTAGTAACCGACGCAGATATCCCAGTTGCGCTTGTTGTCGGCGATGCCTTCCTGCCACTGGCCGTGCAGCGAGCCCGAGCCTGCGGGCACGACCACGAGGTTCGGCCGGCGGGGCTTCGGGGCTGCGACCAGGAACTGCGCCCGGCGCGGCATGCCCTTCGGCGTGGCGTTGATCGGGTGCTGCGGATGCTCCGTTGCCGTCAGGATGAACAGCGCATTGGTGTTGCCGATGGTGCCGCGCCCGCCAAGCGCCACGATCCGGCCGTCCTCGGTCTGGGCGGCGGTAAAGATGGCCGACGGTTGCCCATCCGCGTTGACGAAGCACAGATGGCCATCGAAGACGTGCCAGTATTCCACCGCCGGATCGAAGAAATTGCCGACGCGGCCTTCCGGCGCCAGCACCAGGAAGGGGCTGATATCGCCGGTGTCGAGGCTGCTCAGGCGCCAGAAGCTGCCGGTCAGTCCCTCTTCGGAAAAAGCGGGCGCCTTGCCCCAGTTGTCGGATGCCGAAGCGGTGGCGAGCGGGCCGGCGGCTATGGTCATGGTGTCTCCTTCTAGCCCGGCCGTGCCGCCGTGGCGTGTTGTACGGGAGAACCGGTATCCGGGCGCCGTGCCCGGAAGATGCCGGCCCTGCCTTGAGGCTGTTCCAGCCCTGCCGCCCCCAATCATCCCTGGAAGAGGTCACGGATGGCATGCGGCACGAGAGGCCGCAGATCAGAAGACGATCCTGCGCCTTCAAGCTTGCCCAGGGCTGGACCGGTCAGGGTATCGGCGAATGCCGGCGCATCATCAGCCTCGCGAAAGCAACGGGGCGTAAGGGCTGGTGCTCAGAATACCGTGCCGAGACGTCCGCCACGGTTACGAGGAGATGTTCATGCTCAAGCACAACCCGCTTCTGTCGATCTGCGTTCCCACCTACAACCGCCGGCCGATGCTGGAACGCAATGTCAAATTCCACCTGGAGGCCTTTCGCCGGATGGGCATTCCGTTCGAAATGGTTATCGTCGATGACCGCTCCACCGACGGGACGAACGAATATCTGGAACAGCTTGCCGGCATCCCGGAAATTTCCCACCACCGGCGGGTGAAGAATTCCGGCTTCCTCAGCAACTATGCCTTCGCCATGCAGCGGGCGCGCGGAAAATACGCGCTGTTCCTCGGCGATGACGACCTGCTGATCCCGGAAAAGGTGGCCGAATATCTCGCCATGCTGGAGGCCGATCCGGCGCTAGGCATGATCCAGGCGCCGTGGATGCTGGTCAACGAAAAGACCGGCGGCACCGACATGCAGCCCTTCTATTACATTCCAGGCCCGACGCGCTTCGCCAAGGACCAGCACCAGCAGATGCTGGATTTCCTGTTGACGCATCATGTCTTCCCGGAATTCCTCATCATCCGCCGCGAGATCCTTGACCAGACGATCTCGAGCCTGGCGCCCTTCATCTTCTGGGCCTTCCTTTTTACGACGCGCGCGCTCGGCAAGGCGGACGTGCTGTTCCTGCCGGCGCCCTTTGCGCGCGTGACGGGGGTTGCCGCCGATGGTGACGTGCAGCAGGGCAAGAAGGAATGCATGTTCCAGTGGGATACCTATCTCGGCGGGCTCGAATATCTCGCCTCCCATGCCAAGATCTCCAGCCGCCTCAGCAATGCCGAACGCCTGAACTTCCACGAGCGCTTCGTGCAGTTCATGCTGGTGCGCAAATCGGTGGCGCTGCGCCTGCACATGGTGTTCCGCAACTGGCCGGAAGCCTACATCATGTATCACCGCATGTCGGCCTATCATCCGTCGCCGGCCACGAAGGAGGCCTATGACCAGATCTGCACGCTGGCGGCGATCGTCACGGCACTGACGGAAGCCTCCGGCTACAGCGGCGGGCCCGTCGTGGTCGATCCGATCATCACCAACGAGGCGCTGCAGATGATCCCCGACGCGCTGAAGCCGAACATCGTGCGCCAGCCGTCGCCAAGCCATCAGGGCCCGCAATCCTGGCTGGTGATGCAGCCGGAATTTGCAGCCCAGGCGCCGGCCGGTGACGGCGTGTTCGAGCTGCGCCACTACATGGCGCAGTTTGCCTGACATTTTTGGGGCCGCAGCCAGGCGGTCCTCTTCTCCCAGGACATGACACATGGCATCGCCCGCCGGCGGTGCCTTTTTTTTGGGCCCGACGGTTCCTTGCCTGTCAAAACGGATGAGGGAGCCGCAACGAAAAAAGCTCCCCGGCGCAGGCCGGAGAGCTTTACAAGGAGGGAAGGGCGGTGGCAGGCCCACCCGGTTACAGTCTCATGCCCCCTCGATGAGGAAAGGTGCGGTGCGGGGCGGAAGGGCCGGCACGTCCAGATGGTCCGGCGCAAGCTTCTGGCGGGCGCGATCGGCCATCATCTCATAGGCGGTTTCGAGGTGACGGCAGAAGCGTTCGGCATCGAAGAGCGGCTTCACCAGCCGGTTCTCCTCCAGCCGTGCCCGCAGTGCCTTCACCTCCTGCGGGTTTTCGTAAAGCTCCACGGCGCGCTTCAGGTAATCGGCCTCATCCTTGGCGATCAGTTCCGGCACGCCGATGGCGTTGAGCAGGCTTTCCGAGACGCGCGAGGCAAAGTGCTGGCCCTTCATCGTCAGCACCGGAAGGCCGGCCCACAGCTGCTCGGAGGTGGTGGTGTGGCCGTTATAGGGATAGGTGTCGAGGCCGACATCGGCGAGCGACAGGCGCGCCAGATGCTCCTCGTAGGAAACGACCTTGGTGAAGACGATGCGCCTGGTCTCGATCCCGGCCGTCGTCAGCTTGCGCAGGATGTTGTCGCGGCTGTCGTTCGACTTGCACATGATCCACAGCACGCTCTTCGGCGTCGCCTTGAGCAGCTTGATCCACAGGTTGATATTGGCAAGCGAGATCTTGCGCGTCGCGTTGAACGAGCCGAAGACGAAGGCATCGTCCGGCAGATTGGCATCGGCGCGGGTAAACAGGTCGCGGCGCGGCCGCTCATAGGGGTCGTTCGGCTGGTAGGTTTCCGGCAGGCGGCAGAACTTTTCCCAGTAATGCGGCTTGGAGGCATCCGGCAGCACGTAATGGTCGCCGATGATGTAGTCGAGGTCGATATTGACCGTCGTGCCGGGAAAGCCGAGCCAGGCGACCTGCACCGGCGCTGCCTTGAAGTTGAGGATGCCCGGCCGGCCGCCGCGGGTGTGGCCCTTCATCTCGACGAGGATATCGATATTGTGGTCGCGGATGACCTGGGCGGTCGCCGGATAGCTCAGGTCCCGCACATTGACGATGCGGCCCCAGTTTTCGCGGCCGGTGTCGTGCTCCAGGTGCATGGGGTCGGTGTAGCAGAACAGCGTCACCTCGAAGCGGTCTGGATCATGGGCGGCAAGAACGGCGCGAAACAGCTTCATCGTCGCATGCTGGCTCCAGAAGTCCGACGACAGGTAGCCGATGCGGATCTTCTGGCCCCAGATGTGGGGCATGGTCAGCCGCTCCTGCGGGTGGCTTGCCGGAAAGGCGTCCGCCTTGTGGCTGACGAGCTTGTTCATCGCCTCGTCGGTCAGCCAATGCAGGTTGTAGAAGGGCGTCTCCACGCCCAGAAGCCGGCGATCATTGCTGGCGATGCGCTCCAGCCGCGGCTGCAGGCGCTCCATCTCGACATAGTTGTTGACCTCGCGCTGCGCCACCAGATGCGCCATGATCAGGATCAGGCTGTTGGGCATGCGCGACAGGAGATTGGCGACCGACTCGCGGTCGCGGTCGTTTTCCGGCGTCCCGGTCAGAAGCAGGAAGGCGAGGCTGTTGTGCTGCGAATTCTCGCTCATCGACAGGGCCGGCAGGAAGACCCGCACCATGTCCTTTTCGCCGCGCTTCATGAACAGCGAGGTGATGATGAAGGCAAGCTCCGGGTCCTTCTGGGCACGCTGCAGGAGCGGGCGACCAAGGCTCAAGGCAAGGTCGTCGTGGCCGAGATCGAAATAGATTTTCATGGCCTCGGCATAATGGTCCTCGGCGCGCGAGCCACCGAGTTCTGCGGCCAGCACATAGGTGCGCGCGGCGTCCTCGCGAAAGCCGAGCGCGACAAGCGTGCGGGCCAGAAGCGAATAGGTCTTGGCATCCTTGGAGTGGTCCAGAAGCTTGTTCAGCGAGGTCAGCGCCTCGGTGAAGTGGCCACGGTGAAAGCTCTTGGAAGCATCGGAAAACAGGGTCTGCGGGCTCAACATCCAGGCTCCGGATTGGGTTGCCGATCATTGATCGCGGACGCGAAGGATCCACGCTCGGTTTACCGTTCCTAAAGAGCCAAGCTTGCCTGAAACCGGTGGGGCTCACAGTTGACGAATCAATGCCGCGATAGCTGCAATTGTCCATAGCCACTTAAGACATCTGCAATGATTGTCTGCGACTGTCATCCTCACATGACGGGTTTGGTTTTCCAGAAGATCCGGAACCGAGTGGGCATGAAGCCAGACGTCATCACCGGTACTCATAGCCCGGTATGTCCCCCAACAGTATACCGTCAAACAAGGGACTAGATTTAACCATGACCAGCATTCTCACGAATAACGGTGCAACAGCTGCACTGGCGACCCTGCGCTCGATCAACAGCGACATGGAATCCACGCAGAACCGCATCTCGTCGGGCTACAAGGTCGAAACCGCTGCCGACAACGCTGCCTACTGGTCGATTGCGACCACGATGCGTTCGGACACGAAGGCCCTCGGCACCGTTCAGGATGCTCTTGGCCTTGGCGCTGCCACCACCGATGTCGCCTACACGGCGCTTGAATCCTCGATCAAGGTCGTGGACGAAATCAAGGCAAAGGTCACGGCGGCTTCCGAGCCGGGCGTTGACAAGGACAAGATCCAGAAGGAAATCAAGCAGCTGCAGGACCAGCTGGTTTCGATCTCCAAGTCGGCTTCCTTCTCAGGCCAGAACTGGGTCTACCACACCGCGTCTGCCGGCGCCGGTACGCAGTCGATCGTCGGTTCGTTCAACCGCGACAATTCCGGCAATGTCAGCCTGACGACGCTGGAATACGACACGGCCAACTCCTCGCTGGTCGAAGTCGACTCCTCCGGCTCCTACGTCACCTCCGTCGGCAAGGGCCTCCTGTCCTCCAACATCGAGTACACGAACGCCTCCGGCTCGACCGCAACGACGAGCTTCTCGGTTCTCACCCTCGACGTCAGCAGCGCTGACCTGACGGAAGCCCTGAAGGCTGTCGACAAGGTTCTTCAGGACATGACGGATGCAGCAGCAGACGTCGGCGCTCTGAACAGCCGCATCGACATGCAGACCACCTTCGTCGCCGACCTGAAGGACTCCTTCGACAAGGGCGTTGGCAAGCTGGTTGACGCCGACATGAACGAAGAGTCGACCCGCCTCAAGGCACTCCAGACGCAGCAGCAGCTCGGCATCCAGGCGCTTTCGATCGCCAATTCCAGCTCGCAGAACATCCTGTCGCTCTTCCGTTAATCGCTCGTCGCTTAACAAGGATCGTCGAAACCGGATCGCGCCCCGCAAAGGGGCGCGATTTGCGTTTGAAGCCGGCGCGTTTGCACTTCAAAATATCTCCGCCTTGCGGCTATGGTTGATAATGTACTGACGGATTAATGGATTTAACCGATCCGCTTTACGCTTCGTTAACCACAGTAAGGTTAACTGAAGTCACTCAAGCGGTGCGTCACGCTTTCACGGAAAAGCTGAGACGAGCATGAAGCGTATCACCCCTTGCCGGAGAGAAACCGGAATGTCCCTGATTTTTTCGTCCGCACATAGGGGCACTTTCAAATGACGAGCATTCTGACCAACACAGCTGCACTTGCAGCTCTCTCCACTCTCCGTTCGATCAACAGCGACATGGATACGACGCAGAACCGTATCTCCTCGGGTTACAAGATCGAAAACGCTGCCGACAACGCCGCCTACTGGTCGATTGCGACCACGATGCGCTCCGACAACAAGGCCCTCGGCACCGTTCAGGATGCGCTGGGCCTTGGCGCTGCCACCACCGATGTCGCCTATACGGCGCTTGAATCCTCGATCAAGGTCGTGGACGAAATCAAGGCGAAGATCACCGCGGCTTCGGAGCCTGGCGTTGACAAGGCCAAGATCCAGAAGGAAATCGACCAGCTGCAGGACCAGCTCCTGTCGATCTCCAAGTCGGCTTCGTTCTCCGGCGAAAACTGGGTCTACCACACCGCGTCTGCCGGCACCGGCACGCAGTCGATCGTCGGTTCGTTCAACCGCGACAATTCCGGCAATGTCAGCCTGACGACGCTGCAGTATGACACGTCCAACTCCTCGCTGATCGAAGTCGACTCCTCCGGCTCCTACGTCACCTCCGTCGGCAAGGGCCTTCTGTCCTCGAACATCGAGTACACGAACGCATCCGGCTCGACCGCAACGACGAGCTTCTCGGTTCTGACGCTCGACGTTACCACCGACGACCTCACGGAAGCCCTGAAGGCTGTCGACAAGGTTCTCCAGGGTATGACGGATGCGGCCGCTGACGTCGGCGCTCTGAACAGCCGCATCGACATGCAGACCACCTTCGTCGCCGATCTGCGAGACTCGTTCGACAAGGGCATCGGCAAGCTGGTCGACGCCGACATGAACGAAGAGTCGACCCGCCTCAAGGCACTCCAGACGCAGCAGCAGCTCGGCATCCAGGCGCTTTCGATCGCCAACTCCAGCTCGCAGAACATCCTGTCGCTCTTCAAGTAAGACCGGACGTCAAAGGAGCCTTCAGGATCCTTTCAAAGCTTTCATCAAGGCCGCGCCCCTCGCGCGGCCTTTTTGCGTTCTGGGCCGCCCAATCCAGCCTCGCACAGGTTTCGACATCTCTAATAGGCGTCAAGACACGGGCGTTGCGTGCCTTTCCCGCACCAGCGCTCCCGCTTCAAGAACGCCGAGCTGACCGATGGCCGCAAGCCAAGGCAGCGAGCATGATGCTGATCGCGCGTTACCGGCCAAGCCTCCGGTATGTCCCTTTAGAAACGCCAGGGGCACTCCTCCATGACCAGCATCATCACCAACACCGGCGCAATGGCTGCGCTCCAGACGCTTCGTTCGATCAACAAAGACATGGAAACGGTGCAGAACCGGATTTCATCCGGCTACCGCGTGGAAACGGCAGCAGACAATGCCGCCTACTGGTCGATTGCCACCACCATGCGTTCCGACAACAAGGCGCTCGGCACCGTTCAGGACGCCTTGGGCCTCGGTGCTGCAAAGACCGACACGGCCTATACGGGTCTTGAATCGGCGATCTCCGTCGTCGACGAGATCAAGAGCAAGATCGTCGCCGCATCCGAGCCCGGCGTCGACAAGACGAAGATCAACAAGGAACTGACCGAGCTGAAGAACCAGCTGGCCTCGATTGCGGAATCGGCCTCGTTCTCCGGCGAAAACTGGCTGTACAACACCGCGACCACCGGTGCATCGGTGAAAAACATCGTCGCCTCTTTCAACCGCGCGGCCGACGGCGCCGTGTCGCTGACGACGCTTGCCTATGACGCAGCCGGCTCGGTCATGATCGATACCCACAGCGCCGGTCGCGGCGTGCTGACCAAGGACTGGTCGGTCACCCAGCCGAACGGCACGGCTGGCACGACGGTTGCCAATTACTACCTGCTGAACGCCGGTTCCACCCTGATGGGTACCGGCGCTGAGATTTCCCTCGACAACACGACCACGAGCGATGATCTGGCCGGCATGCTGAAGGCCGTCGAGGCGATGATGCAGGAGCTGACGGATTCGGCCGCCACCCTCGGCGCCATCACCAGCCGCATCAACATGCAGGATGAGTTCGTCTCGACCCTTCTCGACGTGATCGACAAAGGTGTCGGGCGCCTGGTGGATGCCGACATGAACGAGGAATCGACCCGCCTCAAGGCGTTGCAGACGCAGCAGCAGCTCGGCATCCAGGCGCTGTCGATTGCCAATACCAACGCCCAGAACATTCTACAGCTGTTCAAACAGTAAGCGTTCCGGCGCGGCAGCAGCCTTTGTCAAAACACCGTGCCGGGTCGCGACCGCCTGTCGTTGCCCGGCATCTTCATCCTCGCGCAAGTTTGGCGGCCTAAAGTTTCCCTACATTCACGCGCCCAATATATTCACGTTCTTTGTCTTATGACAGGCCTCGTGCATCGGGACTCAATCGGGACAGTGTCATGATCGCCTTGGCGAATTTTCGATCCTTCCACAGACACGCGGAGACGCGCGCATGACGGCGCCGCTTGCACGCTATCTCAAGGATTTCGGCGCGCCGGTGAGCGTGCCGGTGATGCCAAGCCTGATCGAAGAGGAGGACGACAGCCCGTTTTCCTTCGATCCTGCCCCAAGCGAACCTGCCGTCGACGTGGAGGCGGAAAGGGCTATCGCACGCGCCGAGGGCGAGGAGGCCGGCCGAGCCGAGATCATGGCGCTCTGGGAGAGCGAGCGCGCAGAAAGCGCCGCACGCCATGCAGACGAGATTGCCGCGCTTCGCCTTCAGCTTGAAGAACAGGCGGCAGCCCGTATCGAAATAAGTTTCCGCACCACGGTCGAAACCCTGTCGCTTGTGCTTTGTGACCAGGTGGCGCAGGTGCTTGCGCCGGTGATGACCGAGGTGCTCACGCAAAAGGCCGTCGAGGACCTGGCGCTGATGATCCGTCAGGCGCTTGGCGCAAATGCGGCCGCAAGCCTTTGCGTCCACGGCCCGGAGCCGATGTTTAATCTTTTGAAACAGGCGCTCGGCGAAGATGCTCCGCAGCTTCGCCATATCGAGGCGCCGGATCTCGATATTTCCGTTGATATTGATGAGGCTGTCCTTGTGACGCGCATGTCCGCCTGGGCGGCCAGCCTGAAGAAGGTGTTGGGATGAGTGAACAGAACCACCACCACGGCAAGAACGAAATCATCATCGTCAAGAAGCATGGCGGCGGTCATGGCGGTGCCCATGGCGGCGCCTGGAAGATCGCCTATGCCGACTTCATGACCGCAATGATGGCCTTCTTCCTGGTGATGTGGCTGGTCAACGCCTCCAACGAGGAAACCAAGGCTTCGGTCGCAAGCTATTTCAACCCGATCAAGCTGTCTGACGAGACGCCGGCCAAGAAGGGCCTGTCGAAACCCGTCGAGACCTCGGAGGGCCAGGAAAAGAAGGAGCGCTCGAAGGTGAAGGCGGACGCCGACAAGATCGGCTCGGCCGCGGCAACCGGCGACGACCAGACCTCGCGCTCCGGCGACGAGGCGAATTATTCGGAAGCCGATTTCTTCGAAAACCCCTATTCGGTTCTGGCTGAAATCGCCCAGGAAGTCGGCCAGCAGGCCAATGTCAGCGCCAAGGGCGAGGGCGGCGCCAGCAATTCCGGTCCCGCCACCGGCGCCGATGGCGGCGAGGCCTTCCGCGATCCCTTCGATCCGGATTTCTGGACCAAGCAGATCCAGGTGACGCGCGCCGACGGCCAGCAGAAGGCGCCGGCCGAAAAGGCGCCGACCGTGGAGGCGAAAGCCGCCCCGCAGGAGACCCCGTCGACGCCGCCGCCTGCCGCATCCAGTGCAACCGTCTCGGACATGGCCGTGCCCGACGATCTGCCGCAGGTGGCAAAATCATCCGCCGCCGCGTCCCAGAAGGCCGGTGCGGATACAGCCCAGCAACTCACCGAAGCGCAGCTTGCCGTGGCCATTCCCCAGCCGCGGCCCGATCCGTCGACGCTCCAGCCGGACCAGAAGGGCGCCGAAGCGCCGACCGCTGCCAACCGGCAGAAGCAGGCCGACGAGCTGCGCCAGGCCATCGAGAACCAGATCGCCGGCGTCTCCGGCAAGCTTGCCGAGGGACTGATCGTCACACCGGCCGAAGGCGGCGTTCTGGTGACGCTGTCGGACCAGAGCCAGACGCCGATGTTCAATCTCGGCTCTGCCGTGCCGCGCC
This sequence comes from Neorhizobium fuzhouense, assembly GCF_042611105.1. Lineage (NCBI taxonomy): Bacteria > Pseudomonadati > Pseudomonadota > Alphaproteobacteria > Hyphomicrobiales > Rhizobiaceae > Neorhizobium > Neorhizobium fuzhouense. The sequence continues at coordinate 107,619 of NZ_JBHFFP010000010.1, forward strand.
GCGAAATGGTGCTGGCGATGGAAAAGATCGGTGGGCTGCTGAAAGGCCGGCCGGGTGAGGTGGTGATCCGCGGCCATACCGACGCGCGGCCCTTCCGCGATCCGCAGAACGACAACTGGCGCCTGTCGGCGGCGCGCGCCCACAGCGCCTATTTCATGCTGGTCAAGGGCGGGCTTGAAGAGACGCGCGTCAAGCAGATTTCCGGCTTCGCAGACCGGCGCCCGCAGGTGCCTGACGATCCGATGGCCGACCAGAACCGGCGCATCGAGATCCTGCTTCAGGACGGCAAGGGCTGATCATGGGCAAGCACGGGGCATCGATGAGACGTCTGGCGGCAGCCTTCCTTCTGGCAGGCCTGCCGCATGGCGCTCTGGCGCAGCAGGCGGTCGATGGCCTTCAGCCCTACCAGATGCTGCGTTCCCTGCAGTTCCTGCAGGATACGGTGGTGATGGGCGACCATTCGGCCGCCGAGATGCAGCGCTTCATGCTCTCGACCATCGATCGAGCCCTGCGCACCGCCGATCCGGCGGTCTTTGACGACCCGCGCAATGTCGATGCCGTGCTGATCTATGCCATGAGCGGCGGCAATCCGGCGACGCTGGAATTTCTGGTCTCCAAGGATGTGGGGGGCAACTTCGACACGCGCGTGGCCGATGCGCTGCGCAAATATCTGGCCGGCAAGGGCTCGATGATTGCCGGTGGCATGGAAAAGATGGTCCCGGAATATCGCGGCCAGCGGATCGGTCCTTATCTGGCGCTGATTGCCGGCAATGTCACGGTGACGAAGACCCCGCAAAACGCGCTCGCCTTCTACGACTGGGCGCGGCTGACGGCGCCGGGAACGATTATCGAGGAGGCGGCTTTGCGCCGCTCCATCGCTATTACCGTCGAACTGGGCATGGTGGACAAGGCGCTGACCTATTCGCGCCAGTATGCGCGCCGATTCGTCTTTTCACCCTATGCCAGCCAGTTCGCCGATCTGTTCGTGCGCCTCGTCGTGTCCCATTACGGCGCGCTGTCGGACGAGGATGTCCGGAACGCGCTGGAGCGGATGGATGACGACCGGGCCCGCGAGATCTACCTGCGCATTGCGCGCCAGGCGACCATCGATGGCAAGGCAAAGCTTGCGCAGTTCGCGTCCGGCGAGGCGGGCGCCCGTGGCGTCGCCATTTCCGAGGGAGATCGCGCCGTGGCCGGTCTTTACAGCGGCGCTGCCAAGCTTCCGAACGGCAAGGTGGAGGACGCTTCCAAGGCGCTTGCCGATATTCCGGACGCCAGGCTGAGCCCCCAGGACAAGGCACTGCGCGCTGCTGCCCAGCGGGTGGCCGAAGAGGTTCTGCGCCCGCCTGTTGCCGAAAGCTTCAGACAAGACGAAGACGCTAATATTCAAAACGACATCAGCGGGGAGACCGTTTCCGCCGTCTCCGGCGATGAACGGGCCGGAAAGGCCGCAGCACCGGGCAAGACGCCGGGCAGCGCTCCGAAGCTCGATCCAGCTTTCCAGACCTATGTCGACAGGGGCCGTTCGACGCTTGATGCCATCGACGACCTGTTGAAGGGGGAGAATTGAAGCATGGTTGCTGTTGACGTTTCTGCGAGGGCTCCGGCCGTCGATGCCGCATCTGCGTCCAAAACGTCCGGCAGCGGCCGGGGGGAGGGCGCCGAAGGCGGCTTCGGCTCGGCGCTGGACAGTCTGGATCAGGGTGGGCGCCAGCCAAGCGCGCGCGCCGGCGGTGAGGAAAATTCCGCACATCCTGCGGACGGCGAGACCGCGGGTGAGGAGCAGGGGGCGGCCAAATCGCGACTGGACCTCGGCCCCGCAGCGCTTGCCCGCTCGCGCCTGCCGGCGGGCGCCGGCGAAACCCTGCAGTCCAGACTGCGCACGTCGATCGACGCCGAAAAGGCATCCGCCGACACGGGCGAGACGCAGGGCAAGGCAACCGGCGAAGCGACAGCTTCCGGCAAGACGGCCCATGGCGGAAAGAGCCTGAAGGATCTTGAGAAAACGGCAAGCGACGCGCGTGACGACGCAGCCGGGGCGCAAGAGACGCAAGGCGAGGGTAAAGCCTCGACCGGCGAGACGCTCGCCTCGATGCTGACGCTTCTGGCGGGCCCCGGCACGACGGGTGGCGCAGGCGAAGCTCTGACAGCGCTTCGCCAGGCCGGTGCCGCGATAAAGGGCACGCGTGCGGGCGAAGACGGCAAGGGCGAGCGCGTGGCGGCTGCCACGGCAAAGTCGGATGCGCTGTCGGCCCTTTCCGGCGAAGGCCAGAAGGTTGTCCTGCCGAACGATGACGGTGCCTCCGGCGCTGCCATGGACGAGCGGACCTTCCGCTTTGCCTCGGCGCGCGGCAAGGGCGCCAGCATGGACATGGTGATCGGCACGGGCCGGGACGGCACTGCCACGTTCGAGACGAAGGCCGCCTCCAATGGCGCCGCCGAAACCATCTCGGTACTCGATTCCCGCCGGTTCCTCGGCTTTGGCCAGTCGATCAACGGGGCAGCGCTCACGGCAGCAATGTCGGGTGATCCGGAATGGGCAAGCGCCATGCAGCCCGGATCGGCACTTTCCAACGCGGCCTCGCAGACGAGCACCGGCAATGTCGTCAATACGCTGAAGCTGCAGATGACGCCGATCGATCTCGGCACCGTCACGGCGACGCTGAAGCTCGTCGGCGACACGCTGAATGTCCAGCTGACGGTGGAGAACCGGGCAGCCCACAAACAGCTGACGCAGGATACGAGCGGCATCCTCGACGCGCTGCGCGCCCAAGGCTTCTCCGTCGACCAGGTGACGGTCACGGTGGCGCCGGCCGCTGCGACGGACGTATCGGCACAGCCCCAGGATCTTGGCCAGCAGGCGGCCGGTTCCGGCCCCGGCCGCGAGGGCGGCTCAGGCCGCGACCAGCAGGCCCAGTCGTCCGGCCAGCCGGGCAGCAGCACTTCAGGAATGATCGAGAATGACCCTCAGACGGATACTGGCGCTGACCGCGCTCGGCCTGACCTTCTTTACCTCTGAGGCGCTTGCCGTCTCTCCTGGCGCCTGTGAGACGGAAATCCAGGCGGCTGCAGCCAAATACGGTATTCCCGAGGGCATCCTCTATTCGGTCGGTCTCACCGAGACCGGCCGCAAGGGCAGCCTTTACCCCTGGGCGCTGAATATCGAGGGCAAGGCGCTGTTTCCAGAAACGCCGATGGCCGCCTTTGAAGCCTTCAAGGCGGCGCGCGGCGAGGGCAAGGTGCTCATCGACATCGGCTGCATGCAGATCAACCATCACTTCCACGGCGAGAATTTTGCCTCCATGCGGGCCATGTTCGACCCGAAAACCAACGTGGAATATGCGGCAAAATTCCTGCGCAATCTCCATGACCGGCACGAGACCTGGACCATGGCGGTAGCCCGCTACCATGCCGGCCCCAACAATGATCCGGCCCAGAAGCAATATGTCTGCCGTGTCATCGCCAATCTGGTGGCCACCGGCTACGGAAAATGGACGCCGACGGCGTCGCAATTTTGCGGTTGAGTACAACCTTGAATTGATATCGCCGATCAAAAAGAACGCTGACCGATTCCTGCCGTGAGTTGGACCAAAACGAGGCAGGGCAAGCGCAACTTTATGTGACGTTAACTTTTCCACCGGCGAATTGTGTTTTTCCACACGGCAAACCACTAAATATGGGTCAAATCGCGACATAAGGGTTAAGCAACTATTAATTACCATAGTTAACTTCGTGTAGTTGTCCAAGATTCGTACGATTCGTACCCATACTCCATCGAGGCACCACACTGATTCGGAGGCGGACGAATGATCGTAGTGGTTGATGAGCGTGAGCTTGTTAAAGAGGGTTACACCTCACTGTTTGGACGCGAGGGAGTTCCCTCGACAGGGTTTGATCCGAAGGAATTCGGGGAATGGGTCGCAACGGCGGCAGACACGGATCTTGACGCCGTGGAAGCTTTCCTGATCGGCCAGACCGGGCGCTCGCTCGAACTGCCGCGGGCCATCCGCGATCGTTCGATGGCGCCGGTGATTGCGGTCAGCGACCAGCATTCGCTGGAAGCAACGCTTGCCCTCTTCGACAGCGGTGTCGACGATGTGGTGCGCAAGCCGGTTCACCCACGCGAGATCCTGGCACGGGCAGCGGCCATCCGCCGCCGCCTGAAGGCGATCTCCAATTTCACCGACATCGGCCCCATCCGGGTGTTTTCCGATGGTCGCGATCCGGAAATCGAAGGCGACATCTTCCCCTTGCCGCGCCGCGAGCGCCGCATCCTGGAATATCTGGTCGCCAACCGTGGCCGTCGCGTTTCCAAGACCCAGATCTTCAACGCGATCTATGGCATCTTCGACGAGGAAGTCGAAGAAAACGTCGTGGAAAGCCACATCAGCAAGCTGCGCAAGAAACTGCGCAAGAAGCTCGGTTTCGACCCGGTCGATTCCAAACGCTTCCTCGGCTACTGCATCGACTGGAACTGAGACAGTTCCACCGGCACGCCGGCCCCTCTTCATCCGTGATTAGCCATATATGACCCCGGAAATCGACGTCGGTTTCCGGGGTTGTATTTTGTCTGGCTTATGAAAGCCCTCAGCAACACTCCGGCAGGCCGCGCGACGAGCTGCCGCTCAAAAGGTGAGAACAGACAGCTTCACGCAAGGCCCGTCATCTAGTGTCCACACCATAGGCAATACGGGGATTTTGATATGAGTCTTTACGGAACGATGCGGACCGGGGTGTCGGGAATGAACGCCCAGGCGAACCTCCTGGGGACCGTATCCGACAACATCGCCAATTCGAGCACGGTCGGCTACAAGAAGTCGTCGACGCAGTTTTCATCGATGATCCTGCCGTCGTCGAACGGCTCCTACAATTCGGGCGGCGTGAACACCACGGTTCGCTACTCGATCAACGATCAGGGATCGTTCTCCTACACGACCTCCTCGACCGATCTTGCCATCAATGGCGAGGGCTTCTTCATCGTCAAGGGCAGCGATGGCGCAGACTACCTGACGCGCGCCGGCAATTTCGAGATCCAGGACAACGGCTCGCTGCAGAACGCGGCCGGCTTCACGCTGATGGGCTATCCCTATTCCTCGACCGAAGATCCGACGATCGTCATCAACGGCTTCGAAGGCCTGACCGAGATCAACGTCGCCGCCGGCGGACTGAAGTCCACCCCCTCGAGCGCAGGCTCCGTCTCCGGCAACCTGCCGGGCAATGAAGCGGTTGGCTACACGAAGAAATCCTCGCTCGTCGCCTATGACTCGCAGGGCAATTCCAGAACCCTCGACCTCGTCTACACCAAGGCCTCGGAAAACTCCTGGACGCTCGACATCCAGTATAACGGCATCTCGGTGACCGGCCAGGTGCCATCCGGATCGACGACGGCGGCCGTTACCGGCAATCTCTATGCCGCGGCTGCCACGGGGGCGACCTATTCCACCAAGTCGGTTGCCTATGACAGCGCGGGCGCTGCCCATACGCTGAACTACAACTACACCAAGACGGCAGCCGGCTGGGACCTGGAAGTGCTTGACGGTACGACGTCGATCGGCACCTCGTCGCTCACCTTCGACGCCGCCGGCGTGCTGACCAGCGCCGCCACCATGACGACGACGGCAAACGGCCTGCTCGGTGCGCTCACCGTCAGCCTGAGCGGTCTGGCGAGCGGCACCGGTGTCTCCTCCGTCATCGGCTCCTCCAACGGCAACGGCACCGGCTACGAGCTTTCGTTCAACAGCACCGGCCAGTTGCTGAGCCCGACCACCGTAACCACGACGAGCCAGTCGATCGCCGGCGCAACGCTGAGTGGGCTCACCATCGATGTGGCAAACATTTCGCAGAAGGGCGCCGACTACTCGATCACCGGCAATATCAACGGCCAGGGCGCAAGCTCGGTCGACAAGATCGAGATCGGCAAGGATGGCATCGTCTCCATTCTCTACAAGAACGGGCAGTCCATTCCCTCATACCGCATTGCCATGGCCATGGTGCAGAGCCCCAACAACCTCAATCCGGCGGCCGGCAATGTCTACACGCAGAGCAATGATTCCGGCGTGATCGTCATGGGCTATGCCGGCAGCAGCGGCTACGGCGAGATCCTGTCGGGGGCACTGGAAGATTCCAACGTCGATATCGGCGAGGAACTGACCGAGATGATCCAGGCCCAGCGTAACTACACGGCCAATTCCAAGGTCTTCCAGACCGGTTCCGAACTTCTGGAAACGCTGGTCAACCTCAAGAGGTAATCGCGCGTAACGTCTGAAAAAGGTTAGTCACATGTCGCTTTCCACCGCATTGTCCACCGCGCAGTCGATCTTCAACAACACCGGGACGCAAACCTCGGTGACGTCGACGAACATTTCCAATGCGCAGAACGCCAATTATGTCCGGCGCTCTGCAGTCTTGGTTACTGCCGGCAATGGCGCGCTCGTGGCCGGCACCGAGCGGTCGCAGAACCAGACGCTGCTGCGCCAGACCATCGCAAGCACCTCGCTTGCGAGCGGTCAGTCGACGCTGCTGTCGGGCCTGGAGGAAATTCGCGGCCTGCTCGGCAATAACGACTATGACACCTCGCCGAGCGCCAGGCTTTCCAAGCTTCTGTCCAACCTCGATGCCTATTCGGCAAAGCCGAACGAGGCAACGCTTGCCTCGACGGCCGTCTCGTCCGCCCAGGATGTGGCCGACACGCTGAACAATGCCTCCAAGGAAGTACAGGCGATCCGCACCCGCGCGGACTCGCAGATCAAGAGCCAGGTCGACACGCTGAACGGCCTGCTCAAGCAGTTCGAGTCCGCCAATACCGACGTGATGCGGGCAACCGTATCGAACGCCGATCCCAGCAACGCGCTCGACACACGCGAAACCCTGCTGAAGCAGATTTCGGAAATCGTCGGCATCTCCACCGTGTCGCGTCCCGGCGGCGATGTGGCCATCTATACCACCGACGGCACGACGCTCTTCGAGAAGGTCCCGCGCACGGTTTCCTTCGCGGCCACCGCCACCTATACCGCCGGCACCACAGGCAACGCGATCTATATCGATGGCGTCGCGATGAAGGCCGGCACCGGCTCCGATACCGATGCAGACGGTTCGTTGCAGGCGCTGTTGCAGATCCGCGACGACATCGCGCCGACCTTCCAGAGCCAGCTCGATGAAGTGGCGCGCGGCCTGATCGTCGCCTTTGCCGAAACCGGCCCGAACGGGACGCTGGCCGCCAAGGCCGGCCTGTTCACCAATGGCGTCGATGACAGCGTGCCGGCCTCCGGCACTCTGGTTCCGGGGCTTGCCGGCAGCATTTCCATCAATGCCGCCGTCAAGGCCAGCCCGCAGCTTTTGCGCGACGGCGGCATGAATGGCGCAAGCTATGTGGTCAACACGCAAGGGGCCGCCGGCTTCTCCACGCTTCTCGACAGCTATTCCCAGGCGCTGCAGACGCCGCAACCCTTCGATCCCGCAAGCGGTCTAGACGGCAGTCTCGACGTCATGTCCTTTGCCTCGGACTCCACCGGCTGGCTCGAAAGCCTGCGCAGCAGCGCATCCTCGGCCGACGAAAGCAAGAGCGCCATGAAGACGCGCGCCCTGCAGGCCTATTCCAGCGAAACGGCCGTCAGCCTCGACGAGGAGCTGTCGCTGCTGCTCGATATCGAACAATCCTACAAGGCCGCCACCAAGCTCGTCAGCACCATTGACGAGATGATGAAAGCCCTTCTGGCGGTGGGAGGCTGATCATGAAGACGTCTTTCAGCTCAAGCGTTTCCATCCAGACAAGCCTTCGCCAGGCCATGTCCAAGGCGCAATCCGATCTGGTCAAGGCCAACGAAGAGGTGACGACCGGCGTGCATGCCGACATGGGCGTGGCGCTCGGCGGAAGCACCTCGCGCAGCATCGATCTCAGCCGCGACGTGATGCGCATCGAAGGTCAGCTCACCACGAACTCCATTGCCGAGCAGCGCCTGAACTCGTCGGAGGAAGCGCTGTCGAAGATGGCCGATGTCAGCCAGAAAGTGCTCGACTCGCTGGCCGCACTCACCAACAGCACCTCGACGCTCGGTGACGCGCGCGCCACGATCACCAGCGCCATGGACACGTTTACCGATATGGCCAACACGTCGGTGACCGGTGAATACCTGTTTTCCGGCACCAATACCGATGTGAAGCCGCTCACCTCCTATACCGCGGCCGGATCGCCCTTCCAGGCGGCGGTCGATACGGAGCTGAACTTCTACATGTCCAGCAACGGCATTGCGTCAGTCAACACCATGACGCCGGCGCAGATGCAAGGTTTCCTCACCGATTTGCAAAGCAAGTTCGACGGCACCACGACACTGACCGATCCGCCCCATACGGGCATGGGCGGTCAGGACTTCTGGTCGAGCTTCGTGTCGGATGCGAGCGACACCAACATGACGACGCGCATCAGCTCGACGGAAGTGGTGGCCACCTCGACCAATGCCAACAGCACCGGTTTTCGCAACTTCATGTTTGCCTCCGTCGTGTCCAGCAAGTTCCTGACGGAGCAAATGCCGGAAAACGTGCGCAGCGTCGTGGTGGATAAATCCACCGCCGCCATCGGCAAGGCGATTTCCGGCATCAACAGCCAGCGCTCCGATATCGGCCTGTCCTCCCAGCGCGTCAAGCAGGCGGACGATACGCTCGAAGCGCAGAAAACCATCATCGAAACGCATCTGAACTCGCTTCAGGGCATCGATGCCTATGAAGCATCCACCCGCGTGACCTCGCTGCAGGCGCTTCTCGAAGCCGCCTACACGCTGACCTCGCGAATTCAGAAATTGAGCCTTGTGAACTTCCTCTGATGAACGGGGGAGGTTGGTGAAAATGAAGGATACATGAATGTACCAGTTTTCATATGCCGAGGTCATGGAGGACGACGTCGCCGACGCCAAGTCCCGTGAGCGGCAGGCCCTCGAAAGGTCGATCGACCTGATGAAAGCGGCGCGTGATGCGCCGCCGCACGGACGCCAGACGATCGAGGCGCTTTTCTATACGCGGCGCGTCTGGATCAGGTTCATCGAGGACCTGCGCCAGCCGGAGAACGAACTGAATGTCGAACTCCGGGCCAATCTGATCTCCATTGCCCTCTGGATCCTCAAGGAATGCGAACGCATCAGGCGCCGCCAGTCCGACAACTTCCAGGGCATCATCGACGTGACAACCATCATCAGGGATGGACTTAAATGAAAAGTACACTGCGCATCTCGCTGAAATCCGGCGAACGAATCTTCATCAACGGCGCTGTTCTGCGGGTGGACCGCAAGGTCGCGCTGGAGTTTCTCAACGACGTCACCTTCCTGCTGGAAAACCACGTTCTCCAGCTCGAAGACGCCACCACGCCGCTGCGTCAGCTTTACTTCATCGCGCAGATGATGCTGATCAACCCGGAAGGCAAGGAACAGTCGCTGGCGATGTTCCGCAAGTCGATCACCATGCTGATCTCCTGCTTCCACGATGATGAGGTTCTGGCCGAACTGAAGCGCGTCGATGCCATGGTGGCCAGCGGCCGCGCCTTCGATGCCCTGAAGGCCATCCGCGGCCTCTATGCCATCGAAGACCGCATCCTCAACAGCCAGGAAATGACGCCGGCGACGGTCGAGCAGATCCGCCGGGAGATCGCACCATGGCGGTAGACGCAGTCACCACCAACACCACCACGACGACGACTGCGGCCTCCAACCCCTGGTCCAATGCCGGCGCGTCTTCGAGTGACAAGAACAAGGCCGATCTCAACTATGACAGCTTCCTGAAGCTGCTCATTGCCCAGATGAAGAACCAGGACCCCACCAGCCCGATGGATGCGTCCCAGCAGATCTCGCAGCTGGCGTCGTTTTCGCAGGTGGAGCAGAGCATTCAGACGAACACGCATCTGAAGAGCATGCTGCAGGCCGAGGCGCTCACCCGCGCCGGCGATCTGGTCGGCAAGTATGTCAAGAGCGCCGACGACACCGTGACCGGCAAGATCAAGGAAGCGCAGGTCTATTCGGACGGTCTCATCGCCGTCACCGAAAGCGGCGACAAGGTGCTCATGCAGGCCGGCGTCATCCTGTCGAACGGCCCGATCACCGACACGGAATCCTCGACGTCGGGCGGTTCGAGCGATACAAGCAAGTGATCACTCGTCCCCGATTCCATCGGGCCTGAATCAGTCAGGGAAGGAATGGCTCAATGAATGAAGCCGATGCGCTTGAAATCATGCAGGCGGCGATGAGGACGGTCCTCATCGCCTCCGGCCCCGCGGTTCTGGCGGCCATGGTCGTCGGCGTCGCCATCGCCTTTCTCCAGGCGCTGACCCAGATCCAGGAAATGACCCTCACCTTCGTGCCGAAGATCGTTGCCATTCTCCTCGCCGTCGGCCTGTCGGCGCCGTTCATCGGCAGCCAGATCTATCTGTTCTCGCAGCTCGTCTTTTCCCGCGTGCAATCGGGTTTCTGACCCGGCGCGCTCTGTTTTCCTGCGCCATGCCGTCTCCTGCGTGATCAGCCATCCTCGCGCAAGCTTCGTTCTTTAGGGTTGCGATGAGCTGGCGTAACCCTCGTTGCGCCGCCTTCTCATGAAGAGACGGAACCCATGGCGCAACCACCCTCACTCTCTATTCCCAAGGTCGCCCCGAACGGCCGGGATATCGGCTTTGCCCTTGGCATCATTGCCATCCTGTGCATCCTGTTCCTGCCGATCCCAACCTTCCTCATCGACATGGGACTGGCGTTCTCCATCGCCTTTTCGGTGCTGATCCTGATGGTGGCGCTGTGGATCGAGCGGCCGCTGGATTTCTCGTCCTTCCCGACCATTCTTCTGATTTCGACGATGATCCGCCTGTCGCTCAATATCGCGACGACCCGCGTCATCCTCAGCCATGGACATGAAGGTCACAATGCCGCCGGCGGCGTGATTTCGGGCTTTGCCTCGCTGGTGATGTCCGGCGACTTCCTGATCGGGGTCATCGTCTTCATGATCCTGGTGACGGTCAACTTCATCGTCATTACCAAGGGTGCGACGCGTATTGCCGAAGTTGGCGCGCGCTTTACCCTCGATGGCATTCCCGGCAAGCAGATGTCGATCGATGCGGACCTGTCGGCCGGCATCATCGACGAGAAGGAGGCGCAGCGCCGCCGCCGCGAGCTGGAAGAGGAAAGCATGTTCTTCGGTGCCATGGATGGTGCCTCCAAGTTCGTGCGCGGCGATGCGATCGCCGGCCTCCTCATCACCGCCATCAACGTGTTTGGCGGCATCATCATCGGCTATTTCCGCCACGGCATGGAGATCGGCCAGGCCGCCGACGTCTTTGTCAAGCTGTCGGTCGGCGATGGTATCGTCTCGCAGATCCCCGCCCTTGTCGTCTCCCTTGCGGCCGGCCTCCTCGTCTCGCGCGGCGGCACGGCCGGCACTGCCGACAAGGCCGTCATCGACCAGCTCGGCGGCTATCCGCGCGCGCTCTCGCTTGCGGCCTCTCTGATGGGCATCCTGGCGCTCGTTCCCGGCCTGCCGTTCCTGCCATTCGTCACGCTCGGCGGCATCATGGCGTTTGGCGCCTGGATCGTGCCGCGTCGCCTTGAGGCGGAAAACAAGCAGCGCCGCGACACGGAAGAAAAGAAGGTCATCCAGACGAAGGAAGCAGAGAAGGATTCCGTCAAGTCGATGCTGAAGACCGCCGAGATCGAGCTGGCGCTCGGCAAGCAGGTCTCGACGCGGCTTCTCGGCGCGCACCAGGAACTGGCCTTCCGCGTGGGCAAGATGCGCAAGAAGTTTGCCACGCAGTATGGGTTCGTCGTGCCCGAGATCAAGGTTGCCGACGACATCTCGATCCCGGAAAAATCCTACCAGATCCGCATCCACGGCACGACGATCGCCTCCAATTCGCTGCGCGTCGGCGATGTGCTTGTCGTGACCGGTTCCGGGCGCAAGCCGAGCATTCCCGGCGACGAGATCCGCGAACCCGCCTTCGGCATGCCGGCGGTCTCCATCCTCGAAGCCTTTGCCGACGATCTGAAGCGCGAAGGCTTCCACCCGATCGACAATGTCTCGGTCGTGCTGACGCATCTTTCGGAAGTCATCCGCAACAACCTGCCGCAGCTTCTGTCCTACAAGGACGTCAAGGTGCTGATCGACCGGATGGATCCGGAATACAAGAAGCTGGCGGACGAGATCTGCTCCTCGCACATGTCCTATTCCGGCCTGCAGGCCGTGCTGAAACTGCTGCTGGCCGAGCGCGTCTCCATCCGCAACCTGCATCTGATCCTGGAAGCGGTGGCGGAACTTGCGCCGCATGTGAGGAAGACCGAACAGATCGTCGAGCATGTGCGCGTGCGCATGGCCCAGCAGCTCTGCGGCGACCTGGCTGACAACGGCGTCCTGCGCGTGCTGCGCCTCGGCAGCAAGTGGGACCTTCTGTTCCACCAGGCGCTGAAGCGCGATCCCAAGGGCGAGGTGGTGGAATTTGACATCGATCCGCGCGCGCTCGAGGAGTTCAGCGAGCAGGCCGCCAAGGTTATCCGTGAATTCATGGACCGCGGCCTGCCTTTCGTGCTTGTCACCTCGCCCGAAACACGGTCCTATGTGCGCATGATCATCGAACGCCTGTTCTCGACGCTTCCCGTGCTGTCGCATGTGGAACTCGCCAAGGGGCTCGACATCAAGATATTGGGCTCGATTTCATGATTACAGACCCGCAGGGGATCATGCTGGCGCTTTTCCTGGCTTTCTGCCGGATGGGCGGCTGCATTCTGACCCTGCCGGGTTTTTCGAGCGCCCGCCTGCCGACCAATATCCGCCTGATGGTGGCGATTGCCGTGTCGATGGCCATCCTTCCCGTCATCTGGGACAGCGTCTATCCGAATGCCTCGGCACCGCCCGCCACCTATATCGGCCTCATCGCGTCCGAAACGCTGGTCGGCGTGATGTATGGCATGATCGCGCGCGTCTATGTGCTGGGCCTGCAATATGCCGGCGCGATCCTCGGCATGTCGATCGGTTTTACCGCACCCGGCGGCCATGACATCCTTGAGGATACGTCGGAATCCTCGGTCACCAGCCTCCTTACCTTTTCCGGGCTGATGCTGCTGTTCATCATGGATTTCCATCACATGGTGTTTCACGCGCTGATCGATTCCTACAAGGCAACGCCGGTTGGCGCGCTGGTCGAGCCGCAGAAGATGCTGATCACGCTCACCGACACGCTGCGGGCCTCGACCTCGATCATGCTGCGCCTCGTCAGCCCCTTCCTGATCTACGGCCTGCTGTTCAACGTGGCGATCGGCCTCGTCAACAAGCTTGCGCCGCAGATCCCGGTTTACTTCATCTCGACGCCCTATCTGATCACCGGCGGCATTTTCATGCTGTATCTGGCCATCGCCGCGATGATGCGGCAGTTTTCCGACGGATTCCCCGCGGTCTTCAACTCCTTCTGAGGCAGGCATGGCAGGCGGCGGACAACCAAGATCCAGGAAGCTCAAACGGCTCGTTGCCGTGCAACGGCATCTTGAAAAGATGGCCGAAGGCGAACTGGCCGCAACCAGCGTGCAGCGCGTCGAAGTCGGCCAGCAGATGGATCTGGTCATCGAGGCCATCGGCTCGATGACGCCGCTGCACATGCAGTTCTCGCGCAATTATTCCGAACGTTTCGGCCGGCTGATGATCAAGGACAAGCAGCTTGCCGGCGTGCAGCAGGTGCTGGAGGCGCGCGTCATCCGCGAGCGCACCAAGGGCGACCGGCTGGAGGAGCACATGAAGGATGCGCGCATGGACGAAGACCGGGAGCGCGACGACAACGCCATCTACGATCTTCTGGAAATGACCCTTTTGCCCGGCAAGGCAAAGCCGTTCTGACATTGTGTCCGATTCGCGCGGCCGTCGGCCGGTAATCGTTGCCCTCGCCGGACTTTTGCGGGCATTTTTTGCGCGCCCTGCCACCGGGACTGTAAAGGCGATGTCTGCGCTGCGGCTAAAAATATCTATTGAAATCAAGGAGTAATGCCCGGCTTAAGTCAGGGCTGTCGATTGGGGCCGCAGCTTTTTGCGAAGGTGCCGCCACGCCAGCCTGCAGCAAGCTTCGATCCGCATAGTGGCGCCATTCAGATGAAAGGAAGCTCACGTGGCGATCTCTCCTCCCAGTGACCTCGTGCTCGACGTGCTGCGCGCCGCAGACCCGAGCGATGTTCAGGCGGCCCAGGCAAAACTGATGGCAAGCCGCGCGGCCTTTGCCGCCAAAAGCGTTGCCTCTGCCGTGCCGGGCTTTGGCCTTGCCATGGATCTGCTTGACGGACCGGAAAGCAAGGCGAATGTCCATCGTGCCGATGTGAAGGCGAAGTCCGCCGAAATGCCCGAGGAATACCGCAAATTCGAGGCCTCGGTCCTGCAGACCTTCGTCAACTCGATGATGCCGAGCGACAGCGAACAGGTCTACGGCAAGGGCTCGGCAGGCGATTTCTGGAAAAGCATGATGTCGGAGCAGATCGCCAACCAGATCTCCAAGAGTGGCGGCGTCGGCATTGCCGAACAGGTCTATTCGCAGGCGCTGCAGAAGGCCCGCAGCGAAGGTCAGGTCAATGCCAAGACCGATGAGAATGATCGCAGCCGGACGCTCTCCATGATCAACGACTTTGAACGTAAGGTATTCGACCTTGCACCGGCAGAACGGGGCGAGGCGTGACAATGCAGCATAGCGGAAGCGAAAACATGGAAGTGATCTCCAACGATTATCGTATCAAGACGGTGCTTGGCCGGCTGGAGATGATCGTCGACAACGAGAATGAACGGATCGGCAAGGATCCGCAGTTCGACCTCAAGGTCTCGAACGCGCACAAGAGCCGCTGCCTCTATGAGCTGACGATGCTGTTTCGCAGCACGAGCCCGCAGGAACTGGCCGTCAACCATATCGAGCAGATGCATGCGCTGAAGGTGAAGCTGGCGCTGAATGCCCGGCGGGTGGAAGCCCATCTGAACGCCGTGCGCACCGTCGCCGACCTTCTGAAGAACGCCGTGCGCGACGCCGATGGCGACGGCACCTATACCCAAGAACAATTCTACTACAGCGAAACCTGATGATTAAGCTCGTTATCACCGGTCTGTGGGTCTGTGCCGTGTCATTGGGCGCGGTCTATTTCTCCGTGAAAATGTCGGCCCCGCCGCCGCCGGTGGATGAGCAGCAATTGATGAAGGACAAGTCCGAACTGGTGAAGGGCGAGGTGATCAACGTGCCCGTCCTCGCCAACGGCGCCGTGCAGGGCTATTTCATCACTCGCATCTCCTTTCTCATGGACAAGGCGAAGGTGAAGGGCCTGCATCTGCCCATGACCGAAATGATGACCGACGAGCTGTTCACGCTTCTGGTCGGCAATCGCATGGTGGACCTGTCGGATACCAAGGCGTTTGATCTGGAAAGCTTCAAGACCAGCATCAAGACCAACCTCAACAAGAAGCTGGGGGAGGAGTATGTGCTCGAGCCTCTGGTCGAGCAGATCGATTACCTCTCCAAGGACGATATCCGCGCCAATGCCGATCGCCCGCAGGGCAAGCAGGTGGCGCCGACCAAGATCGTCGAAGGTGTGGCACCGGTTGCGGCGCCCAAGAGCGGCCACTGATTTTGGGCGCGTTGCAGGCGAAGATCCTGCGTTCAGCCTCGCCTTAACGAAAGTCGAATCCGACCGTTCGGATTCGACGTGTTTGCTTAAATGCAGTTTTAGTGCTGCCTGATATTGCTGCTGCCAGTCAGCAACGAATGTCAGGTGCTTCATGCCGCGTCAACTTCATGCCTGGGACCATCTCTCCGGTCTGCCTTTCGAGTCCACGCAAACTCGAAAAGATAGTTCCAGCGTCCGGACAAGCGGCCTTGCCCGCGAGCGCCTGCCGCATTCCCCCCACCTCCTGGGGCTTGCCTTTGCGGCCCAGTCGTGGGGCGAAACGCTTCTGGTGCTCGATGCGGCAGCCCGCGCCCGCGGCAATAGCCGCACCGTCGGCTTCCTCACGCTTGCAGGTCTTTGCCGCGCGATGATCGATCCTGCCGCCCGCGACGCCGGGTCGGCGCGCATGCTTCTGCCGGCCGATGGCACGGTGGCCGCGATGCTGTCGCTTGCCACCCGCCGCCCGGTCGATACCTTCGGGCCGGCCGAGGTCGTCTCCTCGCTCCTGACCTTCATGGAACCCCGCCGCATCCTGCTTGCCGGCGCAAAACCGCGGCGCCTGGAGGCGACGCGTCGCTTTATCCGTGCCCATGCGCCGTGGCATGAGGTCAGCATGGCCCGGACGAAGGAGCTTGCCGGCTGGTGCCCTGAGACCGCTTTCGGTTCGCCGGATCCGGCAACCGGTGCCGATCTTCTTCTCGTCGACGGTGCGGGCTATGGGGCGGAACGCCGGATGGCGCGCAATCCGGACCTGCGCCCCCACGGGCTCATCCTTCTGTGCGGTGATCTGTTTGGCGCCTGCGCCCGGCGATAGCCGGCGCCGGCCAGCCGGCCGGCCGCTCCCCTTCCTCTTCTTCCCGCCGCTGCGGACCTGCGCCTGAAACGGCGCCAGGCACCATCTCCTCCTGTCGCCCAAAAGACGTGTCCATGCCCTTGCAATCGCCGTTTTGACAGCATAGGGCGTTTGGCGAACGAGCCCGCCGGGCTTGGCCTGCCGGCTCTGGCCGCAGGGGCCTGCGGCAGGCGTCGACCCGGACCCTTTGAGGAGACATGCGCGTGGCGAAGATCATCGATGGAAAACAGTCGGCAGCAGCCGTCACCGATCTCGTGACCCAGGCGGCGGCAAAGCTTGAGGCGGAGGTGGGTGTGAAGCCCGGTCTTGCCGTCGTCATCGTCGGCGATGATCCGGCAAGCCATGCCTATGTCGGCGCCAAGGGGCGCATGGCAAAGCAGTGCGGTTTCCATTCCATGCAGTTCACGCTCACCGAGGACACCACGCAGGAGGAGCTTGAGCAGCTTGTGGCCAAGCTCAATGCCGATCCTGCCGTGCATGGCATTCTGGTGCAGCTGCCTCTGCCGGGCCACCTCAAATCCGAGCCGGTCATCCAGTCCATCCGCCCGGAAAAGGATGTCGATGGCCTGAACGTCGTCAATGCCGGCAAGGTGGCGAGCGGCGATCTCTCAAGCGGGCTGATTTCCTGCACCCCGGCTGGCGCCATGATTCTGGTGCGCAACCAGCACGGCGAGGATCTGTCCGGCCTCAACGCCGTCGTGATCGGCCGCTCCAACCTCTTCGGCAAGCCGATGGGCCTGCTGCTGCTCGCCGCCAATGCCACCGTTACCATGGCGCATTCGCGCACGAAGGATCTCGCCGCCGTCTGCCGGAATGCCGATATTCTGGTGGCGGCCGTTGGACGTGCCCGGATGGTGAAGGCCGATTGGGTGAAGCCCGGCGCCACCGTCATCGATGTCGGCATCAACCGCGTCGATGCGCCGGAAAAGGGCGAAGGCAAGACACGCCTCGTCGGCGATGTCGCCTTTGACGAAGCCCTCGATGTTGCTGGCGCCATCACGCCGGTGCCGGGCGGTGTCGGGCCGATGACGATCGCCATGCTGATGGCCAATACCGTGATTGCCGCGTGCCGCGCGCTTGGCCGTCCCGTCCCGACCTTCTAAAGGCGGTTGCCGGGTCGTCACTGCCGCCTCAATTTCTGGGCCGCGTGCCTCATGCTGCGTTTCACGGAGTGCGGGGCGCGGGCCCGGTCGAGGCGCGCACCACCAGTTCCGCCGTCCACAATTCGGCAATCGGCATGTCGGCATCCGGATCGGCCACGGCCGTGATCAGCCGCTCGGCAATGCGCCGGCCGGCATCGCGCAGCGATGAGCCGGTCGTGGTGAGCGGCACGATGAAATTTTCCGGCTTCAGCAGCATCAGGTCGTCGTCATGGGCGATCAGGGAAATGTCGCGCCCGAGCACCAGTCCCGCCTGGTTGATGGCGCGCACGGCCCCGAGCGCCAGAACGGTGCTGGCACAGAGCACCGCCGTCGGGCGCACCTCGCCGCGCAGGATCGTCTCCATCTGGCGGTAGCCGCTGGCATCGGTCATCAGCGTGTTGCTGATGGCAGAAGGAGAAAGCCTCAATCCGCGCGCGGCCAGCGCCTTTTCCACTCCGATCTGGCGGCGGATGGCGAAATCGAGGTCTGCCGGCCCGTTGATCAGCGCAAAGCGGCGATGGCCGAGATCCAGCAGAAGCTCGGTTGCCTCGCGAAAGGCCCGCTCGTTGTCCACATCCACGTAAGGGTAATCTTCGGCAAGGCCGAGCGAGCGGCCATGGACGATGAACGGTGTCGGCAGCGATTTCGCCATGGCGATGCGGCTGTCGCGCGGGCGCATATAGGCCAGATAATAGGCATCCACGCTGCCGCTCGAGACGAGGCCGCGAATCGCCTGCTCCTCCTCGTCCGGCTGGGAGGGCATGATGACGAAATGGAATTCGTGGGCCAGGCATTCATCCGCAAGGCCGCGCTGGAATTCGGCAAAATGGATGTCGGCCGACTGTTCCGACGCAATCGGCATGATGAGGCCGATGGAGCCGGCCTTGCCGGTGGCAAGCCGTCGCGCGGCGCGGTTGGGCCGGTAACCGGTCTCCTGAGCCGCCTTCAGCACGCGAAGCCGTGTCTGGGCATTCACCTCCGGATATCCGTTGAGGGCACGGCTGATCGTCGTCTGCGACAGGCCGAGCAATTCAGACAATTGTTTGAGGTTCACGACCCTTTAATTCTCCGTCCCAGGCGGCTGTCTCCCGCAAGCCGCGCTCAAAGCGCTTCGGACTGTATCAGTGCATCTATTTGGCGGAAACGCAAAACTGGACTTTTCTCACCTTTGCGCCAACTCCATACACAATTTGCGTATCTGATAGACATTTGAAAAACCCCCTTGACTTCGGGGCTGTGGCCATGGCTTCCTGCCACTCAAAGCGCTTTGGAGGCGTTTGGAAGGATCCGGGCAGGAAGACGATTCAATCGAAAAGGGAGGATTCCGACGTGAAATCAATATTACTGGCAGGCGTTGCTGTATTTTCGCTGGCTTTTACATCCGCTGTCGCTGCAGACTTGAAGTTTGCGCCGGGTAAGGACGCGAAGTTCAACTGGAAAAGCTATGAAGATTTTAAGGCCGCCCATGCCGACATCAAGGGGCAGGCACTGACCATCTTCGGTCCCTGGCGCGGCGACGACGAAATCCTGTTCAAGAGCGTGCTGGCCTATTTCAACGATGTGACCGGCGCCAATGCACAGTATTCCTCCTCGGAAAACTACGAGCAGCAGATCGTCATCGACACGCAGGCCGGATCGGCGCCCAATATCGCCATCCTGCCGCAGCCGGGCCTCCTGCAGGATCTGGCCTCCAAGGGTCTCCTTGCGCCGCTGAAGGCCGGCACGGCCGACTGGGTGAAGACCAATTACGGCGCCGGCGACAGCTGGGTGAAGCTTGGCACCTATAAGGGCAAGGACGGCAAGGACGCCTTCTTCGCCTTCCCCTACAAGGCCGACTTGAAGTCGCTCGTCTGGTACGTGCCGGAAAACTTCGAGGAAGCCGGCTACAAGGTGCCGAAGACGATGGAGGACCTGTTCAAGCTCTCCGACCAGATCGTCAAGGATGGCGGCACGCCCTGGTGCATCGGGCTCGGTTCGGGCGGTGCCACCGGCTGGCCGGCCACCGACTGGGTGGAAGACCTGATGCTGCGCATGAACACCGGCGACACCTATGACAAATGGGTCTCGAACGAGCTGAAGTTCAACGACCCGAAGGTCGTGAGCGTCATCGAGGAGTTCGGCAAGTTTGCCAAGAACGAGAAATACGTGTCGGGCGGCGTGGCCGCGGTTGCCTCGACCGACTTCCGCGACAGCCCGAAGGGCCTCTTCGGCATTCCGCCGAAATGCTACCTGCACCACCAGGCTTCCTTCATCCCGACCTTCTTCCCCGAAGGCACCAAGCTCGGCACAGATGCCGATTTCTTCTACATGCCGACCTATGCCTCCAAGCCTGAGCTTGGCACGCCGGTTCTGGGTGCCGGCACACTGGTGGCCATTACCAAGGATTCGCCGGCCGCCCAGGCCTTTGTCGAATTCCTGAAGACGCCGATCGCCCATGAAGTGTGGATGGCCCAGTCCGGCTTCCTCACTCCTTACAAGGGCGTGAATGTCGAGGCCTATGCCAATGATGCGCTGAAGAAGCAGGGCGAGATCCTCTCCACCGCCACCACCTTCCGCTTCGACGGATCCGACCTGATGCCCGGCAAGATCGGCGCAGGCGCCTTCTGGACCGGCATGGTCGATTTCGTCGGCGGCGAATCCGGCGAGCAGGTGGGCACCGACATCCAGAAGGCCTGGGACGGCCTGAAGTAACCGCCATCAAAGGCGCCGCCGTTCGAAAGGAACGGCGGCGTGCCTTGCCTGAAAACAATCAAGCGGCATCAAGCCGGGTCCAGGGCAGGACCGTCGAGGAGGGAACATGGCATCGCAGATCGTCTCGGCTGTCGGCGTAATGATCGTCGGCGTCTTTGCCTGCGCATTCTATTACTGGCTGTCCGACAAGCTGTTGAACCTTGCCCTGCCGGTGCGCGATGGCGATGTCACCCAGGCCTCGCGCAATCTCAACCGCCGCGCCACGGTGCGCCCCTGGCTGTTTCTCGGCCCGGCGCTGCTGCTGCTGGCCGTCTATCTCGTCTATCCGGTCATCGCCACCTTCATCCTGTCCTTCTATGATCGCTCCGGCGTCAATTTTGTCGGCTTTGCCAATTACCGCTGGGCCTTCTTCGATGACGGTTTCCGCCAGTCGATCTTCAACAACATCCTCTGGCTTGCGGTGGTGCCCGCCGCTTGCACCTTCTTCGGCCTTGTCATCGCGGTGCTGACGGACCGCATCTGGTGGGGCAATATCGCCAAAAGCATCGTCTTCATGCCGATGGCCATCTCGTTTGTCGGCGCCTCGGTCATCTGGAAATTCATCTATGAATATCGCGGTGCGGGGCAGACGCAGATCGGGCTCCTCAATGCCATCGTCACCTTTTTCGGCGGTGATCCGGAAGTGTGGATCGCCATGCCCTTCTGGAACAATTTCTTCCTGATGGTGATCCTCATCTGGATCCAGACCGGTTTTGCCATGGTGATCCTGTCGGCGGCGCTGCGCGGCATTCCGGAGGAAACCATCGAGGCGGCCGTCATCGATGGCGCCAATGGCTGGCAGATCTTCTGGAAGATCATGGTGCCGCAGATCTGGGGCACGATCGCCGTCGTCTGGACCACCATCACCATTCTCGTCTTGAAGGTCTTCGACATCGTGCTGACCATGACCAATGGCCAGTGGAACACGATGGTGCTTGCCAACCTGATGTTCGACTGGATGTTCCGCGGCGGTGGCGACAGCGGCCGAAGTGCCGTCATCGCCCTCATCATCATGGCAGCCGTCACGCCGATCATGGTGTGGAACATCCGCCAGGCCAACCGCGAGCAGGGAGGTCACTGAGATGGCAAGCATCGCAACCCGCATCCGTCGCGTCGGCCTTCCGCGCCTCATCGTTCATCTCTCGGTTCTCATCATCGCCATCCTCTGGCTGGTGCCGACGCTCGGCATCCTGGTTACCTCCGTGCGCCAGAAGGACCAGATCACCACGTCCGGCTGGTGGACGGCCTTCAGCAGTTCGACGCAGACCAGCGCCGGGCGGCTCGGCGATCCGTCGACCGCACGCCAGGAAGGGGCCAATTACGTCATCACCGGCTCCGTCTTCGAAGGCGGGCAGGGGGGAACGGTCAGAGCTTTCGGCGTGCGCGTGCAGGAGCCTTCCGCCTTTCCGGCTGATAAGCCGGCCGACCTCGGCGATGGCGAGACGCTCACCGTCAAGCTCGATGGCAGTTATGTCTACTCAAAGAACGCGCCGTTCGAGGGATCGCGCGGCAAGCGCATCTATCTCTCGGTTGCGACACCGCCGGCCTTTACCTTCGACAATTATCGCACGGTGGTGAATGCGGAAGGCCTTGGCCAGTCCTTCATCAACTCGCTGACGGTGACGATCCCGGCGACGATCATCCCGATCCTGATTGCCGCCTTTGCCGCTTACGCGCTCTCCTGGATGCATTTTCCCGGCCGCACGCTGATCATTGCGCTGGTCGTCGGCCTCATCGTCGTGCCGCTGCAGATGTCGCTCATTCCGCTGCTGCGGCTCTATAACGAGGTCGGCAGTTTCTTCGGCACCTCCTCGAAGACCTATGCCGGCATCTGGCTTGCCCATACGGCCTTCGGCATGCCGCTCGCCGTCTATCTGCTGCGCAATTACATCGCCGGCCTGCCGAAGGAAATCATCGAAAGCGCCCGCGTCGACGGCGCGTCGGATTTCGAGATTTTTGTGAAGATCGTGCTACCGCTGTCTTTTCCGGCGCTGGCTTCCTTTGCCATCTTCCAGTTTCTCTGGGTGTGGAACGACCTTCTGATCGCCATCGTGTTCTTAGGGACCGGGCGCGACCAGCTGGTGCTGACGGGCAGCCTGAATGCCCTCCTGGGCTCGCGCGGGGGCAACTGGGAAATCCTCACGGCCTCGGCCTTCATTACCATTATCGTGCCGCTTTTGGTGTTTTTCGCTCTTCAACGCTATCTGGTGCGCGGTCTTCTGGCGGGTTCCGTCAAGGGCGGCTGAGCACTTCTCTTTCAAGGTTATATTGCAATGACTGCACTTTCCCAGACGATCGAAACGCCGGATACCGATTGGTGGCGCGGCGCGGTCATCTATCAGATCTATCCGCGCTCCTACCAGGATTCCAACGGCGATGGCGTCGGCGACCTGAAGGGGATTACCGCGCGCCTGCCACATATTGCAGCGCTCGGTGCCGATGCGATCTGGATCTCGCCCTTCTTCCCGTCGCCGATGAAGGACTTTGGCTATGACGTCTCCAATTATGCAGACGTCGATCCGATGTTCGGCACGCTGTCGGAATTCGACGCGCTGATTGCCGAGGCCCATCGCCTGAAGATCAAGGTGATGATCGACCTCGTCATCTCCCACAGTTCCGACCAGCATGCCTGGTTCATCGAAAGTCGCTCCAGCCGCTTCAACCCGAAGGCGGATTGGTATGTGTGGGCAGACGCCAAGCCGGATGGCACGCCGCCCAACAACTGGCTGTCGATCTTCGGCGGCTCGGCCTGGGCCTGGGATCCCACGCGCATGCAGTACTACCTGCACAACTTCCTGACCTCGCAGCCGGACATGAACCTGCACAATGCCGAGGTTCAGGACGCGCTGCTGGATGTGGTGCGCTTCTGGCTGAAGCGCGGCGTCGACGGTTTCCGCCTCGACACGATCAACTTCTACTTCCACGACAAGGAGTTGCGCGACAACCCGGCGCTGGCGCCGGAGCGGCGCAATGCGTCGACGGCTCCGGCCGTCAATCCGTATAATTTCCAGGAACACATCTACGACAAGAACCGCCCGGAAAACCTCGAATTCCTGAAGCGCTTCCGCGCCGTGCTGAACGAGTTTCCGGCGATTGCCGCCGTCGGCGAAGTGGGCGACAGCCAGCGCGGGCTGGAAATCGTCGGCGAATACACGTCCGGCGGCGACAAGATGCAGATGTGCTACGCCTTCGAATTCCTGGCGCCGGACATGCTGACGGCCGAACGGGTGGCCGAAGTGCAGCATGCCTTTGCCGCTGCGGCGCCCGAGGGCTGGGCCTGCTGGGCTTTTTCCAACCATGACGTCGTGCGCCATGTCAGCCGCTGGGGCGCCGACGTGCATGACCGCGATGCCTTTGCCAAGCTGCTTGCCGCCATTCTTCTGACGCAGCGCGGTTCCGTCTGCATCTATCAGGGCGAGGAACTGGGTCTTACCGAGGCCGATATCGCCTATGGCGACCTGCAGGATCCTTACGGCATCCAGTTCTGGCCGGAATTCAAGGGCCGCGATGGCTGCCGCACGCCGATGGTGTGGGACGATCATGCGGTGCTGGCCGGCTTTTCCAGCGCCGAAAAGCCGTGGCTGCCGATCCCGGTCGAGCACCAGATCCGCGCCGTCAACGTGCAGCAGGGCGATCAGTCCTCGGTTCTGGAACAGTATCGCCGCTTCCTCGCCTTCCGTCGCCAGCATCCGGCCTTTGCCAAGGGCGAGATCCGCTTCCTGCCGGTCCATGGCAATCTGCTTGGCTATGAGCGCAGCCTCGGCAACGAGACGGTGCTCTGCCTCTTCAACATGAGCGCCGAGCCGGTCGCGGCCGACCTTCCGGAGGGCGAATGGACCGTGCTGGAGGGCCATGGATTCGACAGCGTGGCCGAGGCCAACACCATAAACCTGCCGGCCTGGGGCGCCTTCTTCGCCCGCCGCGGCTGACACCAAGAAAAAGGGGAGAGACACATGGCCGGACTGGTTCTGAAGGATGTTCGCAAGGCCTATGGGCAGGTGAAGGTGCTGCACGGCATCGATCTCACCATCGCCCAGGGCGAATTCATCGTCTTTGTCGGACCGTCCGGCTGTGGAAAATCCACGCTGCTGCGCATGATCGCAGGCCTTGAGGAGATCACCTCCGGCGACATGCTGATCGATGGCCAGAAGGTCAACGAGGTGCCGCCCTCCAAGCGCGGCATCGCCATGGTCTTCCAGTCCTATGCGCTCTATCCGCACATGACGGTCTACGACAACATGGCGTTCGGCATGCGCATCGCCAAGGAAAGCAGCAAGGAGATCGACCGGCGCGTGCGCGCCGCCGCCGAGATCCTGCAGCTCACGCAATATCTGGAGCGCCTGCCGAAGGCGCTGTCGGGCGGCCAGCGCCAGCGCGTGGCCATCGGGCGCGCCATCTGCCGCGATCCGAAGGTGTTTCTCTTCGACGAGCCGCTGTCCAACCTTGATGCGGCGCTGCGCGTCGCCACCCGCATCGAGATCGCCAAGCTCAACGAGAGCATGCCCGACACCACGATGATCTATGTCACGCACGATCAGGTGGAGGCGATGACGCTGGCGGACCGGATCGTGGTTCTGTCTGCCGGCCGCATCGAACAGGTCGGTGCTCCGCTTGAACTCTATGAGCGGCCGAAAAACCTCTTCGTTGCAAAATTCATCGGCTCGCCGGCCATGAACATCATCCCGGCGACCATCCGGGAGACCGGCGAAAAGACCGGCATCGAGCTTCGTGGCGGCACCACCGTCTCGGTGCCGGTGGCAACGGCCTCATCGGAAAAGGGCAAGGCCGCAAGTTTCGGCATCCGCCCGGAAGACCTGACGGTGACGACCGGCGACGCCTATCTCTTCGAAGGAAAAGTTGCGATCGTGGAAGCGCTCGGCGAAGTGACGCTTCTCTACATCGACGGTCTTTCGGACGAAGAGCCGATCATTGCCAAGATCCCCGGCATCTTCAAGGCGGAGAAAGGTTCCGTGCTGCGCTTTACCGCGACAGAGGACAAGATGCATCTCTTCGATGCCGACGGCCAGACCTATCGCCGCTGACAGCCTGTCCGATAATCTCCTTCGGCGGGCTGCAAATGGCGCTTTCTCCGCTTCCGGTGCTGACGTCCGGAGAGGCTGCGCTCTGGCTGTGAGGGCTATCAAATCGATCGTATCTGACAGGGTCGCGGATTCTGAAGCTATTCTTCATACGCTCTATTAAGCTTCCGGTTCTAAGCTCATCGCGTCCAGAAAGTTCATGTCCGAGGCCGCGATGACCGTTCACCCGAAAAACTACCTCAAACGGGAAGAGTCCTTCATGTATGACCGCGAGACGCGGTTTCGCATGGAAGACACGATGAACGCCGCACGCATCGAATATACCGAAAAGCACGTCATGCACATGGCGTCGCGCCGCTGCGACGTGGTGCGCATCTCCATGAGCGGCGCCGTGTTGGCGCTTCTGACGCAGTACAATTTGCCCAACGAGTTCGTGCTGGATATCCCCGACGCCCGCATCATGAAAGTGGGCTGCATCCTCATGCGCACCAACACCAACAACACGATCGATGTCCGTTTCCTGCGCCTGCTGACGCAGAAGGAACTCGACCGCATCTTTATCTTCTCCACGCATCCGGCGCATCGCGACAAGAAGCTGGATGTGCGGAGCTGGTGAGGGGGCAGATCGGTTGACGTGGCTGCAGATGGATTTGAGCGCAGCACATTTCTCCAAGTTCATGCGCAGCCAGGGTTAAATCTGTTGCCAGCCTTAGCGTCCCCATTCTGACTCAGGCTTTGGAGCCTAACACCGCCTCGGGGATGCAGGCCGCGCCCGCCCAGCCGGTCATTTCGTCGGTTGCGACCGCGCGGAAAGTTTGTTGCCGTCGGGATCACGAAGATAGGCGACGAATGCGCCGTTGGGACGCTCGTTGGGTGGGCTCTCGATCGAGGTGCCGCCATGCATGACGCCGGCGTCGTGCCAGGCAAGGACATGGGCCGGGCTTTGTGCTGCGATACCGATCGTTCCGCCGTTTGCCGCCGTTGCCGGCTTGCCGTCGATGGGCTTGGTGATCATCAAGCGGCCGCCCTCGTGGAGATAGATCAGCCTGCCGCGGGCATCCATTTCGCCGGACTTGCCGCCCAAGGCCACGAAGGTGGCGTCGTAGAAGGCCCTGGATTTTTCCAGGTCGTTGCTGCCGATCATGACATGGGTGAACATGCGTCATCTCCTTGGCGACACCGCTGGTGCCGTTTCGACGGAACTCGACCGGCCGTCGTCGACAGCCGGTCCCTGCAGCCTCGTGCCGGTTGGTCTTGCGACCCGTCACGCGTCCTGTCGTTCCTCGAGGATCACCCGAAAAACACGCTCGCGCCGGCATCGGCCGGTCCCACATGGCGACGGAAGGGGGCGAAGAGTTCGCGGCCCATGCCAAACTCGTTGTCGTCCAGATTGACGTCGGCCAGCGGGCGGGCGGCAAATTCGGCGGCGTCGACGAGGATTTCCAGCGTGCCGTTCACCGCGTCGAGGCGCACGATGTCACCGTCCTTGATCTTTGCGATCGCGCCGCCGTCGCAGGCTTCCGGCGTCACATGGATGGCGGCCGGCACCTTGCCCGATGCGCCGGACATGCGCCCGTCGGTGACGAGGGCCACCTTGAAGCCGCGATCCTGCAGCACGCCGAGCGGCGGGGTGAGGCGGTGAAGTTCCGGCATGCCGTTTGCCTTCGGACCCTGGAAGCGCACGACGGCGACGAAATCCCGGTTCAGCTCGCCGCGCTTGAAGGCGTCCTGCAGCTCCTGCTGGCCGTTGAAGACGATGGCGGGGGCCTCGATGACGTGGCGCTCCGGCTTGACGGCCGAAATCTTGATCACCGCCTTGCCGAGATTGCCGTGCAGCATCTTCAGCCCGCCATTGGACTGGAACGGCTTGTCGATGGTCGACAGCACTTTTGGATCGCCGCTGACCTCCGGGCTCTTTTCGCGCACTACGGCGCCCTTTTCGTCGAGCTTTGCCTCAACCGTATAGGCTTCCAGCCCTTGCCCGAACACAGTGCGCACATCGTCATGCACAAGGCCGGTTTTCAGGAGCTGCTTGATCAAAAAGCCCATGCCGCCGGCCGCGTGAAAATGGTTCACGTCGGCAAGGCCGTTCGGATAGACGCGGGCAAGCAGCGGCACTACATCCGACAGTTCGGAAATGTCCTGCCACGTCAGGTGGATGCCGGCGGCGCGCGCCATGGCGACCAGATGCAGCGTGTGGTTGGTCGAGCCGCCGGTGGCGTGCAGGCCGACGACGCCGTTGACGATGGAGCGCTCGTCGATCATCTCGCCGGCGGGGGTGAATTCGTTGCCGAGCGCTGTGATGGCCAATGCGCGCTTCACGGCTTCCTTGGTGAGTGCCTCGCGAAGCGGCGTGCCGGGATTGACGAAGGAGGCGCCGGGCATGTGGAAGCCCATGATCTCCATCAGCATCTGGTTGGAATTGGCCGTGCCGTAGAAGGTGCAGGTGCCGGGGCCGTGGTAGGATTTGGATTCAGCTTCCAGCAGTTCGGCGCGGCCGACCTTGCCTTCGGCGTAGAGCTGGCGGATGCGGGATTTTTCGTCGTTCGGAAGCCCCGTCGTCATCGGGCCTGCCGGAATGAAGATGGCGGGCAGGTGGCCGAAGGTCAGCGCTGCAATGACGAGGCCGGGCACGATCTTGTCGCAGATGCCGAGATAGACGGCGGAATCGAACATGTTGTGGGAAAGGCCGATGCCGGCTGCCATGGCAATCGCATCGCGCGAAAACAGCGACAGCTCCATGCCCGGCTGGCCTTGTGTGACGCCATCGCACATGGCCGGCACGCCGCCGGCCACCTGCGCCACGCCGCCGGCTTCGCGCGCAGCATCGCGGATGATCTGCGGAAAGAGCTCATAGGGCTGGTGGGCGGACAGCATGTCGTTATAGGCGGTGATGATGCCGAGATTGGGAACGACGTCGCCGGCGAGCGCGTCCTTCTCGGCGGGGGAACAGACGGCAAAACCATGGGCGAGGTTGCCGCAGGAGAGGGTGGAGCGGTGAACGCCCTTCGAAATCGCCTTCTGCACGCGGCCGAGATAGGCCTCGCGGTGCGGCTTGGATCGCTCGACTATGCGGGCGGTGATCGCTTCGATGCTCGAATGGGCAGCCATGGCCAATCTCCATAAATCGACGCGGCGGGCCGGGAGTGCCCGCCGGTTTTAAAGGTTTGCGTTGCAACCGGCGCCGCAGGCTGCAGCGCCGGTGCGGGCTCCGCTCAGGGGGCCCAGTAGATTTCGAGGTCGGATTGCGCCCGGTTCAGCACGGCGCGGATCGGCATGTCCAGCTCGTCTGAACCACTTTGCGCACGCGCCAGAACCTCCTTCTTCTGCTCGCCTTCGATATGCAGAATGAGAAGGCGCGCATCGGAAAGGCTTGTGAAGGTAAAGGTCAGGCGTTCTTCGCCGGCACCATCGGCATCCATGGTCATCACGCCGCGCGGCGTGTCTGCCGCAATGGCACGTTCCAGATGGTTGCCGCCCGGGAAGAACGAGGCGGTGTGCCCATCGGTTCCCATGCCGAGGATCGCCACATCGAAGGGATTGCCGATATCGGCCGTGCGGTCCGTGGCAATGGCGGCGGCCTGTAGGGCAGACGCCACGTCGGCATAGAGCGGAAGGAAGATCGCCGCTGCCGCCTTGTCCTTCAGAAGGTGGGTCGTAACCAGCAGATGGTTGGACCGCGGATTGTCCGCCGGCACGAAACGCTCGTCCACCAGCGTTACCGTCACCCGGTCCCAGGCGATATCGCGCGAAGACAGCGCCTCGAAGAAGCGCTTGGGCGTGGAGCCGCCGGAGACGGCCAGCGAGGCGGAGCCGCGCGCGGCAATCGCCTGCGACAACGCCATCGAGACGTCGATCGCCAGTTGCGCAGCCAGCGCCTCGGCATCGGCGAAGCTATGAAGATGTGCGCTCATCGGCATCAACCCTCGTGCCAGGTGCGGCCGTCACGCTCAATGAGCGCAATCGCCTGGCTCGGACCCCAGGTGCCGGCAGTATAGCCCTGCGCCAGCTGGCCGGTGGCTTCCCAGGCTTTGAGGATCGGATCCACCCATTTCCACGCCGCTTCCACTTCGTCGCGGCGCATGAACAGCGTCTGGTTGGAGCGGATGACGTCCATCAGCAGGCGCTCGTAGGCATCGGGATTGCGCACGTTGAAGGCGGCGGCAAAGCTCATGTCGAGCGAAACGTTGCGCAGGCGCATGCCGCCCGGGCCGGGGTCCTTGATCATCAGCGACTGCTTGACGCCTTCATCCGGCTGCAGGCGGATGATCAGCTGGTTGGCCGAAATGCGGCCGGCCGCGGGATCGAAGATGTTGTGCGGGATCGGCTTGAAGGTGATGACGATTTCCGACATGCGGCTGGCGAGCCGCTTGCCGGTGCGGATGTAGAAGGGAACGCCCGCCCAGCGCCAGTTGTTGATCTCCGCCTTGATGGCGACAAAGGTCTCCGTGTTGGAGACGCCGCCTTCCAGCTCTTCCAGATAGCCCTTGACCGGGCCGCCGGCAGACGCACCGGCGCGGTACTGGCCGCGCACCGTCATCAGTTCGGCATTGGCCGCGGTGATCGGCTTCAGCGCGCGCAGCACCTTCAGCTTTTCGTCGCGCACGGCCTCCGAATCCATCGAGGACGGCACTTCCATGGCAACAAGGCAGAGAAGCTGAAGGATGTGGTTCTGCACCATGTCGCGCAGGGCGCCGGCGGTATCGTAATAGCCGGCGCGGCCCTCAAGGCCGACGGATTCGGCCACCGTGATCTGCACGTGGTCGATATACTGCGCATTCCACAGGGGCTCGTAGAGCGCATTGGCAAAGCGCAGCGCCATCAGGTTCTGCACGGTTTCCTTGCCGAGATAGTGGTCGATTCGGAAGATCTGTTCTTCCTTGAACGCCTTGGCGATATTGTCGTTGAGGTCGAGGGCGGAAGCAAGGTCGCGGCCGATCGGCTTTTCCACCACGATGCGGGTGGACTTGGTGATCAGCTTGTGATCGCGGATCTTTTCGGAAATCGCCCCGAAAATCGCCGGCGAGACGGCGAGATAGAAGGCCCGCACGCGGTCCTTGCCGTCGTCCAGCAGCTTTTTCAGCACATCCCAGCCGGTATCGGACTTGGCATCCACCGACACATAGAACAGGCGGGCCAGGAACTTTGCGACTTCCGCATCGTCATATTCGCCTTCCTTCAGGAATTCCTTCAGCGCGTCCTTGGCAAAGGTGCGAAACTCCTCATGCGTCAGCGCACTGCGCGAGGCGCCGATGATGCGGGTCGGTTCGGTAAACTGGCCTTCGATCTGGCGATGGTAGAGGGCCGGAAGGAGCTTGCGCTCAGCAAGGTCGCCGGTGCCGCCGAAGACGACATAGTCAAAGGGTTCCACGGGGATGATCTGGCTGCTCATGCCTTGCACTTTCCAAGTCTCGAGGTTGTGGATTTCATAATCTAATCGATTTAAAAATGCCAGCCCGCTTCTGTGATTTTGTCGCGGGCGTAGCCGTTTCAGCTTTGGTTGCGTGGCGCCCCGTCACGGGGTGAAGGGCAGGGTGGCCACTTTATCCTGTCGGCCTGCATTCCATTTGATCCTTGTGCCGGCCCTTTGTCGGTGACGGCCTCAAAATCTGTCCCGAAGCGCAAACCAGGTCAGCGCCAGAAACAGAAGGGGGCCGCGCAATCGCTGTCCGCCGGGAAAGGGCGGAACCTGAAGGTCGGTCAAAAGATCCAGTTCGCTGGAATTGCCGGCCACCACGTCAGCATACATCTTACCCGCATAGTTTGACAGCATGACGCCATGGCCGGAATATCCCGCGATAGAGGTGACGCCCGGCATCACCTCGCGCGCAAACGGCTTTCGCGTCAGCGTAATGCCGACCGAACCGCCCCAGGCATGGCTGATGTCGATGTCCTTCAGATCCGGATAAAGCTCGGCGATCTGCTTGCGGATATGCCGGGAAATGTCACGCGGGCTGTCGGCGGTATAGGCCTCGCGCCCGCCAAACAGCAGGCGCCCGTCCTTGCTTTTGCGGAAATAACGCACGACGAAGCGGCTATCGGCCACGGCCTCGTTGCCGGGGATGACCTTTGGAAACGCATCGAGCGGCACGGTTGCGGCAATGAAGGAGCGGATCGGCATGACATGGGCTGCCGTCTCGCGTTCCAGATTGCCGATATAGGCATTGGTGGCAATCAGCACACGGTCGGCGGTGATGCGGCCTGACGGCGTCTCGATCAGCGTCTTGCCGCCGTTTTGCGTGATGCTCAGCGCCCTCGTCATCTCGCAGATCCGCGCTCCGGCTTGCGCTGCTGCCCGCGCCAGCCCCACCAGCAGCTTCAGCGGGTGGATATGGCCGGTGCCGGTATCGCGCACGCCGTAATGATAGGCCGAGGAGCCGAGCCGGGCCGCCGTCTCCTCGCGGTCCATGAATTTGACGTGCGGATAATCGTAACGGGTCGCCAGAATGTCAGCGGAGCGCCGATAGGCATCCTCATGGCCCTTCTTGTGCGAGACATTCATCTGGCCGGACTGAAAATCCATGTCGATGCCATGGGTTTCGGCAAAATCGAGAAGATAGCGCTTGGCATTCTCCGCCAGATCGAACAAGGCGCGGGAGCGTTCATAGCCGAGTTCCGGCTCAAGCTCGTCCGGCCAGGCGCGTTGCCCGCTTCCAAGCTGCCCGCCATTGCGCCCGGAGGCGCCGTCGCCGAAGCGGCCCCCTTCGATGAGGAGAACGTCGACGCCGCGCTTGGCAAGGTTATAGGCCGCCTGCAGGCCGGTGAAGCCGCCGCCGATGATGGCGACATCCGCGCGGGTCGAACCGTCGAGCGCCGCATAGGCCGGGCGTTCGACAATCGTGTCCTGATACCAGGAGAGGCCGGGTGCGATCGGGCTTTGCCATGTGTCGCGCATGCTGTTCTCAGTGCCGTTCATGCGGCCACCTTACACGTTGAGCAGCAGGAATTCACGCTCCCAGGGGCTGATCACCTGCATGAAGGTTTCAAACTCCCCGCGCTTGACGCCCGCATAGATGCCGATGAACTCGCGCCCGAAGACCTCTTCGAAGGCCGGTTCGCCTTCCAAAAGGGCGACGGCTTCCAGAAGTCCGCGCGGCAGTTCGATGGAGCCTTCGTTGGCCGTATCATAGGTCGGCTCGGTCGGCTCGATCTCGCGCATGATGCCGAGCAGGCCGCAGCCGAGCGAGGCGGCAAGCGCCAGATAGGGGTTGGCATCGGAGCTGGGCAGGCGGTTTTCGACGCGCCGCGCCGCCGCGTCCGAAATCGGCACGCGAAACGCCGTGGTGCGGTTGTCATAGCCCCAGGCATTATTGACCGGGCAGGCCATGTCCGGCGTCAGCCGCCGGTAGGAATTGACGTAGGGTGCCAGCATTGCCAGCGCGCTCGGCACGTATTTCTGCATGCCGCCGATGAAGTGGAAGAAGGCGCGCGAGGGAGAGCCATCCTCGTTGGAGAAGATGTTGCGGCCCGTCTTGGTGTCCACCACCGACTGGTGGATGTGCATAGCAGAACCCGGCTGGCCCTGCATCGGCTTTGCCATGAAGGTGGCATAGATGCCGTGCTTCAGGGCTGCCTCGCGAATGGTGCGCTTGAACAGGAAGACCTGATCGGCGAGCTGCACCGGATCGCCGTGGCGCAGGTTGATCTCCAGCTGCGCCGGGCCTTCCTCGTGGATCAGCGTGTCGATCTCCAGACCCTGCTTTTCCGAAAAATGATAGATGTCGTCGATCAGTTCGTCGAACTCGTTGATGCCGGCAATCGAATAGCCCTGACCGCCCGAGATCGCCCGGCCGGAACGGCCTTTCGGCGGATGCAGCGGATAATCCGGATCCTCGTTGATCGCGACCAGATAGAATTCGATCTCGGGTGCAACGACCGCCTTCCAGCCCCTGTCCGCATAAAGCTGCATGACGTTTTTCAGCACATTGCGCGGGGTATAGGGTACCGCCTCGCCCTCGGTGCCGACGATATCGCAGATCACCTGCGCCGTCGGATCGCTTTCCCAGGGCACGACCGAAAGGGTGGAAAGATCCGGCACGAGCTTGATGTCGCTGTCGCGGGAATCGTAGCGGAAGTTTGCCGTCTCGTCCGGATATTCGCCGGAAATCGTGTGGCGATAGAGCGCCGACGGCAGGGCGAGCGAGGTGTTGGAGGTGAATTTCGAGGTCGGCATCATCTTGCCGCGCGGAACGCCGGCCAGATCCGGCGTGATGCATTCGACGTCCTCGATACCGCGTGCCTTCAGCCATGCGGCGGCCTCTCGCCAGTTCTCCACGCCCCGCAGCGAGGTGAGGGTGGGATGGGCTGCGGCAGCCTTGCGCACGCTTCCGGGTGCTGGGGCAGACGGCTTTTTCTTGGGCGGCATAGGTCACCGTTTCTCGTTGACGATACCCCTATCATAGCGGGAACACGCCAATTGGCGAGGGGGGATAGCACTTGGCACCAATTGACATTGCCGCCTTGATGCCAAAGAGGAAGGGGGATTGTCAGGCAGGGGCAGGCGCGGTGAAACGCAAATATGATGTGGTGGTGCTCGGCGCTGGTGCGGCCGGCATGATGTGCGCGCTGCGCACCGGTGGCCTTGGCCGCTCCGTGCTCGTGCTCGACCATGCCAAGGCACCGGGCGAAAAGATCCGCATTTCCGGCGGCGGCCGCTGCAATTTCACCAACCTGCATGCAGGCCCTGCCAATTACATTTCCACCAACCGACATTTCGCCAAATCGGCCCTTGCCCGCTATACGCCGCGCGATTTCCTGGCGCTTGTCGAAAAGCACCGCATTTCCTGGCACGAAAAGACGCTCGGCCAGTTGTTCTGCAATGACAGCGCCCGCGACATCGTGCGCCTTCTGCTCGATGAAATGCGCGCGGCAAACGTGACACTGGAGCTGCAGCAGACGCTTGGCGGGGTCGAAAAGACCGAAAGCGGCTTTCGCATCCTTGTCGATGGCTCAACGGTGGAGGCGGCGGCACTTGTGGTGGCAACCGGCGGGAAATCCATCCCGAAAATGGGGGCGACCGGCCTTGCCTATCGCATCGCCGAGCAATTCGGCCTGCCGCTTGTCGAGACACGGCCGGGGCTTGTGCCGCTGACGCTTGATCCGCTGCTGTTGCAGAAGCTGTCCACGCTCTCCGGTGTCTCGGTGGAGGCGGAGGTCCGCCACGGCAAGACTGCCTTTCGCGAGGCACTGCTTTTTACCCATCGGGGCCTCAGCGGTCCCGCGATCCTGCAGATTTCCTCCTACTGGCGCGAAGGCGAGGAGGTGCAGTTGCGGCTGGAGCCCGACATCGACGTGCTGGAGCGGCTGAAGGCGGCGCGCAAGGCCAATGGCCGCCAGGCGCTGCAGACGGCGCTCGGCGACATCCTGCCGCGACGTCTGGCGCAGTTTTTTGCAGATGAGATGAACCTTTCCGGCGCCATGGCCGACCAGTCGGATCGCCAGCTGTCGGCGGTTGCCTCAGCCGTGCAGGCCTGGGTGTTGAAGCCGGCCGGGTCGGAAGGCTATCGCACGGCCGAAGTCACGATCGGCGGTATCGATACGGCGGCGCTCGATTCGCGCACCATGCAGGCAAAGGCCGTTCCCGGCCTCTATTTCATCGGCGAATGCGTCGATGTCACCGGCTGGCTCGGCGGCTATAATTTCCAGTGGGCCTGGGCGTCCGGTCATGTCTGCGGCGAGGCGCTGGGCGGGGTCTGATGACCCGGCCCTAACACGGTTTTGCGCGTGTCGGGCACCTCATATTCATATAGTCGAAAATACAACCCTAAGATTTGAATACGATTCTTCAGCAATTCTTTAATCGCCACTGGCAAAACAGGATAGACCCTCGGATTTGAGGGCATTCCTTATTCTGATCCGAATATTTCAGAGGTTTTCTCATGGTCGTCGATCGGCTGCTTGCGCGCTTCAAGATCCAGACAAAGGTTGTCGCGTTCATCGTCCCCTTTGTGCTCAGTATCTCGGCCGTGGGGCTGTCGGGCCTCTATGCGTCCAGTCTTCTGCAGACGCGCATGGACATGTCCAACACGGTCATGCAGTCGCTGAGTGGCTTCAAGCAGGTCTATTCCGGCATGAGCACCTTTCTGAAGCGCCCGAGCGAGGAGAGCCGCGTGGCGCTCACCACGCAGATCTCGGCCCAGGCGGATCTTCTGAAGGCGGTGCGCAGCAGCGCCCAAAGCGACGATGGCAACAGCGAGATCGACGGGGCCATCAGCGGCACGGACGCCATCAGCGCTGAGATCGATCAGTCATGGTCGCGCTACCAGGATGAACTGGCCGTGCGCGCCGGCATCGACCAGGACCTGGAGGCGATCGCCAAGCATCAGGCGGATATCCTGACCTATGCGGTCGGTACCCGCGATAATCTGGCGCAGGACGAAGCGAAAGCCAAGGCCCTGCTGCGTGATGCGGAAAAGCTGGTGCGCGGGGCAGGCGTGCTGGCCAAACTGGTCGCCGATCTGAACGCCGAGGTCACGCCGGAACGGAAAATGGCGGTCGTCAAGGCCCAGATCGGCGCACTGACGGCTGCCGTCTCGCAGATCACCGCCGTCCTTCCGCTCGATCAGAAGGTGCTGGCCGATGATCTCACCGGTGGTGTGCAGCAGTTGGCGCAGCAGCTGGAAACCGGTGTCGTCGACGACACGACGATCACGGCCGTGGAGCGCGCGATCAATCTCATGCGCCCGGCTTCCATCCGCCTGCAGGGTGCGGCAACCGTGAAGTCTCGTCAGGCAACGGAAGTGTTCGGCGCGCTCGATCAGCCGATTGCTGCGGCAACGAATTTTCTGAATGCCGCCCGCCAGGTTCTGGATGCCGTCAAGGTGCTGGAACTGAAGACGATCCGCTATGTGGCGGCACCGGACGCCGGCAGGCTGAACGAGCTTCAGGGCGCGCTGATGTCGCTCGATGTCTCGGCCGGCACGATGGAGAGCGACAAGAGCTTCCCGCAGGAGGCCCGCAGCCGTGCTGCCGCCATCCTGCCGATCATCGTTACGCTCGAAAACCGGTCCACCGCGCTTCTCGATCTGTCGAAGAAGCGGCTCGACGCATTTTCCGCCGCCGAGCAGGACATCGACCGGATCTGGAACAACCTGACGCAGTTTGCCGGCCACCAGCGCGATGCGGCCGGCGCCGAGCGCGAAAAGGCCAACCAGATTTCCGCGGGCGCCATGGCACTCGGCATCCTGGTGGCAATCTGTGCCGGCATCGGCCTTGTCCTGACCTTCAAGGGGCCGATCCTGCAGATTGCCGCGGCCATGCGCCGGCTGGCGTCCGGCGATCTCGACACCGATATCGCCGGCGAAGCCCGCCATGACGAGATCGGAGACATGGCGCGTGCGCTCGGCATCTTCAAGGAAAATGCCCGCGAGAAGGTGCGCATCGAGGCGCAGGCGGAAGAGGAGCGTGGCGCGGCCGAGGCCGAGCGGGTCCGCAACGAGGAGGAGAAGCAGGCGATCGACCGGCAGATCCAGTTTGCCGTCTCAACGCTTGCCCAGGGTCTCGAGCGATTGGCCGCCGGCGATGTCTCGACCACCATCGACACGCCCTTTGTCGGTCGCCTCGAACAGTTGCGGACCGATTTCAACCGGTCGATGACGCATCTCCAGGACACGATTTCGCTGATCAAGGGCAATGTGGTGGCCATCCAGAGCAATGTTCGCCAGATGGCGCAATCGACCGACGACCTGTCGCGGCGCACCGAAACCCAGGCGGCATCGCTCGAAGAGACGGCTGCGGCCGTGAGCGAGGTGACGGTGAATGTGCGTGCGGCGGCCGACAAGGCGCGTGAAGCCAACACCATCGTTGGTGATACCCGTCGCAGCGCCGATGGATCGCTGGTGGTGGTCGGCAATGCCGTTTCGGCCATGCAGCGCATCGAAGGGGCCTCGCAGAAGATCTCCCAGATCACCGAGGTGATCGATTCCATCGCCTTCCAGACCAATCTTCTGGCGCTGAATGCCGGCGTCGAGGCCGCGCGAGCCGGCGATGCCGGCAAGGGCTTTGCGGTGGTTGCCCAGGAAGTGCGCGAGCTTGCCCAGCGCTGCGCAAGTGCCGCCAAGGAGATCAAGAGCCTGATCACCGTTTCGGCCGAAGAGGTCGCCACCGGTTCGCACCTGGTGAAACAGACCGGCGAGGCGCTGGCGGCCATGGGGCAGCAGATTTCCAGCATCAGCCGTCATGTCGAGGATATCGCCACGGCGTCACGCGACCAGTCCTCGGCGCTTCACGAGGTGAACGGCGCCGTTGGCCAGATGGACCAGCTGACCCAGCAGAACGCCGCCATGGTGGAGGAAACCAGCGCCGCAAGCCGCCAGCTGGCCGAAGAAGCAGACCAGCTGGTCACCCTGCTTGAAGAGTTTCAGGTCGATCGGCCGCAAGCAGCGGGCATGCAGCCGGTGCTGAGCGCCGCCTGAGCGGTCTCACCGCGTCTGATGTGTGCCAGGAAGCCGGTCGCGTTGCCGGCTCCTTTACCACGACGCGACCGTGCTTTCAGTTTCATGCAAGGATCGAGTGTTTTATTCAAGACTTCTTAAGTGACCTGCCGCATCCTTTGAAACAACGAACCGGTTCTCGAAGCACTTAAGGTGGAAGAGCCGGTGCGGGTGACGGGATGTTGTCGCAGCCATGGCGTGTCTTTCTGCCGGCCGTGCCGCAATGCGTCCACAGTTCTGGCGGATGAAAGACCGTCGCGCCTGTCTGTCGTTTCGCGATGGAAAAACCTGTTTTTGGGGATCGTACCATGCATAAGAACCGCGCGCGTGCCATTGCCATTGCCGAAGCCCGCAACAAGGCCAGCCTTGCGCTGAGCCTGTTTGCACTTGCCGTTTGCGCCACGGCAGCCTTCCTGTCGCTGCCCGGCATCTTCTGATCAGTCGGCGTCTCCCTTCAGGGGGGGCATCGGGTTTCGCAAGCGTTTGCCGCAACAGCATGCGCGCGCATCGGATTGCGACGTGGGGTAGGATGGAGCCTGGTCTTTCGCGTTATATTTGACGAAGCGCAAATTCAGTTCTCCTTTACTTAAACGGGTTATTCTTCCTGAACCGAGTTATCGGTCGGTTTCACGAAGGGGCCCGCCTTATGTCCAAATTTTTCCCCGCGTCTGTCACGTCGCGCATTCTTGTTCTGTGTCTTTCGCTCGTGGTGGTGGCCGTTGCTGCCGTCGCCGGCATGACCTATGCCTATCTGCGCTCCGACATCCTGCAGAAGACGGCGGTCGATGCCCGCGCGGCGATGCGCGCCATGGCCACTCTCTATGACGTGTCGGTGGAAGGATCCGAGATCCAGCTGACCGATGGAACGGTGACGGGTGTGCGCCAGCAGGGGCCGCTGCAATTGCCGGACCACACGCTGGTCGACCGCACCGCCCAGACCATTTCCGGTGTCGCCACCGTCTTCCAGAAACAGGGCAGTGATTTCACCCGCATTTCCACCAATGTGAAGAACGAGAAGGGCGAGCGCGCGATCGGCACGAAGCTTGCGGCAGACCATCCGGCGCAGGCCTATCTGGCGCGCGGCGAGGCCTATTACGGACCCGCCGTGCTGTTTGGCCGCAACTTCATCACCGGCTATTTCCCGGTGAAGGATGCGGCGGGCGCCGTCACCGGCGTGCTTTTCATCGGCATTCCGCTTGAAGTCTATTTTGCGCAGATCGCCTCATCCGGCGAAGTGATGGTGGTCACGGGTCTGATTGCGATTGCCGTGGTCGGTCTGGTGGGCCTGCTGATGATCCGCCGGCTGGTGCAGCCGCTGACGGTGCTCACCGGCACGGTTCTGAAGATCGCCGCCGGCGAGGATGTTGCGGTTCCCTATGCCGACCGGCCCAACGAATTCGGCAATATTGCCCGCGCGCTCGACATCTTCCGCAGCAATGCCCGCGAAAAGCAGGCAACGGAGGAACGCGCCGCGCGCGAGCGCGCCGCAGCCGATCAGGATCGCCGCCGCAACGACAAGGAAAAGCAGGAGACGGACCAGCAGATCGATCTGGCTGTCTCGGAACTCGCCGTTGCGCTTACGCGCCTGTCGCAGGGCGATCTGTCGCGCCTTATCGATACGCCGTTTTCCGGCCGTCTCGAGCAGCTGCGGATCGATTTCAACAGCTCCATCGCCAATCTTCGCGACACGATGAGCCGCATCCGCCACAGCACGCTGTCGATCCAGAAGGGCACGGCGGAACTCAGCGCCTCGTCCGACGATCTGGCGCGCCGGACGGAGACGCAGGCCGCCTCGCTGGAGGAAACCGCAGCGGCCGTCGATGAAATCACGGTGACGGTCACCAATTCGGCCGCCCGTGCCCGTGAGGCAGACCAGGCGGTTTCCACCACGCGCAAGACCGCCGACAGTTCCTCCACCGTTGTCTCCAGCGCCGTGGATGCCATGGGCCGCATCGAGGAGGCCTCGCAGAAGATCGAGCTGATCATCGAGGTGATCGACGACATCGCCTTCCAGACCAATCTTCTGGCGCTCAATGCCGGCATAGAGGCGGCCCGCGCCGGTGAGGCCGGCAAGGGCTTTGCGGTGGTGGCGCAGGAAGTGCGCGAACTTGCGCAACGTTCGGCAAGTGCTGCCCGCGAAATCAAGGATCTGATCAACCAGTCGAGCGACGAGGTGCGCAACGGGTCCGAACTGGTGCAGCAGGCCGGCAAGGTTCTGGCTGCCATCAGCGAACAGATTTCCGGCGCCAGCCGCCATGTGGAATCGATTGCCACCGCAAGCCAGGACCAGTCCTTGGCGTTGAAGGAAATCAACGGCACCGTCAACAAGATGGATCAGCTGACCCAGCAGAACGGTGCGATGGTGGCTGAAACCAGCCAGGCCAGCGCCAGACTTGCCACCGAGGCAGAGGTGCTGATGCAACTGGTCGAACAGTTCCGCATCGATATGGGGCAGGGCGCGCGGCGGGCGGCGTGAGATCATCGCACGACCGTTGAAGAAGGGTGGCATCCGCCGTGCCACCCTTTTTCCATCTGCGCCACGGATGGGCATGGCGTCGGTAGAACTCGTCCTCCGTCTGGGGGCGGGCAGAAGCCACTTTGGCAAGGCTAAGGAGACCGATGAGGTCGTGCATGGATCACTCCTTCCTGAAAAGTGATCCCTTTCTAGCGGTCATGCGGTGGTTTCCGAACCGACGGAAAACGGCTATGCTTTTCACCCATGAAAAACATCAGCTGGGATAGTTACGCACTTTTTCTGCATGTCGCGCGCGGCGGCGGCCTGTCGGGAGCTTCTGCCGCAACAGGTCTCAGCCCGGCGACACTTGGTCGTCGCATGCTGGATCTGGAAGCAGAGATTGGCCGTGCGCTTTTCATCCGTAGTCGTACGGGATACCGCTTGACGGCGGATGGCGAAATGCTGCTCTCCCAGTGCCAGGAGATGGAGGGAACCGCGCGGCGCATTGCCGGGTGGAGCACGGACGACACCGGCAAGCCACTCATCCGCCTTGCATGCGGCACCTGGATGGCCTGGCATCTGATGCGTCATTGGGGCCGGCTCTGTGGCCCGCTCGACCGGTTTCGTCTGGATATCTTCATCGCGGAACGACGCGCCAGCCTCGCCTACCGGGAAAGCGATATCGGCCTGCGATCGTTCGAACCTGAAGAGACCTATCTTGCAACGGCAAGGCTCGGGCATGTCGCCTATGCCGCATACCGCGCGCGCCATGTCGCGCCATCCGCCGACGAAGGATGGATTGCCGTCGGGCAGGACGACGCGATTTCGGCCTATCTGCTGTATCCGCATGAGCGGCATGCGAAGCGGATCGCCGTTCTGGTCAACCGACCGCGCTCCTTGCTGGATCTGGCCAACGCCGGCGCGGGCATTGCGGTGTTGCCCTGCTTTGTCGGCGATCAGGTGCCGGACCTCGTTCGGGTCGGCGAGCCGATCGACGCGCTTCGCCAGGGCCAGTGGATCGTCATGAACAATGAGGACCGCCACCGGCGCGACATCCGCCTGGTCGTCGACCGGATGACCGCGCTTGTAAGAGACGGGGAAAAGCTGTTCAGCGGGATGCTGGCGCAACCTTAGGCCGCGGCGGGTCGGGGACCTTCGATCCGCCGCGGCTGGCGCTCGACCTCACCGTGGCGACGCCACGATGACCGGGATCATCAGGTCGCCCCAATTGCCCTCGCCGCCGTGGTGGCGGGCGGAGCGGACGAGTTCGACGGAAACGCCCGCCTCGACCGCCTTCATCACGGCATGGTTCAGCCGGTGCAGGTCATTGGCCAGCATGCGGATGGCCGACTGCTGTTCGCTGGTCATGGTGGTCGATTGTTCTTCGGCGCGTTCCTTGACGCGGGTCTGGACGTTCATGGCATTTCTCCTCTTGGTTTCAGGGGTTCTTGATGGGTGCAGACTGGGGTAACTGCCCGTGGGGTAGGGCTATTGCAGTTGAAACAAGGCCCTCTCTGCCCTGGCGGGCATCTCCCCCACGAGGGGGGAGAAACGACGCGGCAGCAAGCGTCCATTCTGCAAAACGAGCGCGGCCGGGCTAAGCCCTCCCCCTTGTGGGGAGGGTTTGGGAGGGGCCTTTCTGAGGTCTCGACCTCATTCCGCCGCCGGGCGGAACTGGTCGTGCTCGGTCGATTCCCCCATAGCCGTGGTGGAGGAAAGGCCGCCGGAAATGGCGACCGACACGGCATCGAAATAGCCGGTGCCCACCTCGCGCTGGTGCTTGGTCGCCGTATAGCCGTTGATCTCGGCGGCAAATTCGGCTTCCTGCAGCTCCGAATAGGCGGCCATCTGGCGGTCCTTGTAGCCGCGCGCCAGTTCGAACATGCCAAAGTTCAACTGGTGGAAGCCGGCAAGCGTGATGAACTGGAACTTGTAGCCCATGGCGCCGAGCTCGCGCTGGAACTTGGCGATGGTCGCATCGTCCAGGTTCTTCTTCCAGTTGAACGAGGGCGAGCAGTTATAGGCGAGCTTCTTGCCTGGATGCACCCTGTGGACGCCCTCGGCAAACTTGCGCGCCTGTTCCAGGTCGGGCTTGGAGGTCTCGCACCAGATGAGATCGCAATAGGGCGCATAGGCGACCGCGCGGGCAATGCAGGGTTCCAGCCCGTTCTTCACCTGATAGAAGCCCTCGACCGTGCGACCCTTGCCGTAATCGACAAACGGCTGGTCGCGCTCGTCGATGTCCGAGGTCAGAAGCTTTGCCGCTTCCGCATCAGTGCGGGCAATGACCAGCGTCGGCGTGCCCATGACGTCGGCGGCGAGACGGGCGGCCGTCAGGTTGCGGATATGCGCCGCCGTCGGGATCAGCACCTTGCCGCCGAGATGGCCGCATTTCTTTTCCGATGCCAGCTGGTCCTCGTAATGCACGCCGGCAGCCCCCGCCTCGATGAAGGCCTTCATGATCTCGAAGGCATTGAGGGGCCCGCCGAAACCGGCCTCGGCATCGGCCACGATCGGGGCAAACCAGGTGTCGACGGAAAGACCTCCGCCTTCCGAGGTCTCGATCTGGTCGGCGCGCTGCAGCGTTTTGTTGATGCGCTTGGCCAGTTCCGGTGCGGCATTGGCCGGATAGAGCGACTGGTCGGGATACATGGCGGACGCCGTATTGGCGTCTGCAGCCACCTGCCAGCCGGAGAGGTAGATGGCTTTCAGCCCGGCGCGGACCATCTGCATGGCCTGGTTGCCGGAGAGAGCGCCGAGCGCATTGACGAAATCCTCGCTCTCGAGCAGCTGCCAGAGCCGGTTCGCCCCCATCTCCGCCAGCGTGTGCTTGATCGCCACCGAGCCGCGCAGGCGCGTCACATCGGCCGGCAGATAGGGACGGGCAATGCCGTCGTAGCGACCCTTGGGGGCGGACGGAACGAGATTGTAAAAGTCTGTCATGATGCTCTCTCCCTGAACTGGCGGCCGCGCTTGCAATCAGCGATCCGGCCTTGATGCCTGAGACAGAATTTACCCTGCACTGCGGTAAGTCGCCAGAAGATAAGCATTTCCAGCTCAGGGAAAGAGGTTAGGTTGTCTTGCTTTTGACGGCGACCTCTGTGAAGATGTAAAAGTTGTCACAGCCGCTTCGGGCGAACCTTTGTCAAAGGATGTCACATGGCCGAACGCAAGATCTTTGCCGGGCCGCGCGTGCGGCGGGTGCGGCTAACCCTCGGGCTCACCCAGACGGCCATGGCCGACGGGCTCGGTATCTCGCCCTCCTATCTGAACCTCATCGAGCGCAACCAGCGGCCGCTCACCGTCCAGCTGCTGCTGCGGCTGGCCGCCGTCTACAAGGTGGATCTTGACCAGTTGCAGGGCGATGGCGGCGGTCTTGCCGGTCAGTTGCGCGAGGTGTTTGCCGATCCGCTGCTGTCGGGAGAAATCCCCGGTGACCAGGAACTGATCGAGATGGCGGAAGGGGCGCCGAATGCGGCTCTCGGCGTCATCAAGCTGTTTCGCGCCTACAAGGAGCAGGCAGGGCGCCTGTCGGATCTGGCCGATCTTCTGGCGCGCGAGGGGCATGAGACCTCGCTTGGCCGCACCCATCTGCCGATGGACGAGGTGCGCCAGATGCTGGAGAGGCGCCCCTTCGTCTTTGCCCGCATCGATCAGGCCGCCGAAGCCTTCATGGCGACGCTTGCGTCCGGCGACGATCTCACCGGCGCGCTGAAGACGTATCTGCGCGCCACCCACGGTATCGTGGTGCGTCAGCTTCCCGTCCATGTGATGCCGACCTTGCGCCGCCGCTATGACCGCCATTCGATGCGGCTGTTTCTCTCCGAGCGGCTGTCGGTGTTTGACCGGACCCGCGAGATCGCCCAGGAAGTGGCGCTTCTGGCGTTGAAGGACGAGATCGCGCTGGAGCTTGAGGAACTTCCCCTGTCGAGCGGGGAGGCGCGGCGGATCGCCCGTTTCGAGCTGGCGCGCTACGGCGCCCATGCGCTGATGATGCCGTTTTCGACCTTTCTCGCCACCGCAGAGCGCTGCCGCTACGATATCGAGCTTCTGGCCGCGCGTTTCGATGTTTCCTTCGAGCAGGCGGCGCACCGGCTGGTCACCCTGCACCGGACGGGACATGCGGTGCCGGCCTTCTTCCTGATGGAGGCCGATCATGCCGGCAACGTTCTGCGTCGTGCCGGCGCGCAGGGGTTTCCGAAGGCGCGTTTCGGTGGCCTCTGCCCGAAGCTTGGCCTGCATGCCGCCTTCTCGC
Organism: Neorhizobium fuzhouense; assembly: GCF_042611105.1. Lineage (NCBI taxonomy): Bacteria > Pseudomonadati > Pseudomonadota > Alphaproteobacteria > Hyphomicrobiales > Rhizobiaceae > Neorhizobium > Neorhizobium fuzhouense. The sequence continues at coordinate 152,156 of NZ_JBHFFP010000010.1, forward strand.
AGCCGGGGCAGGTGCTGGTGGAGCGCGTCGAGATGCCCGACGGCCATGCCTTCCTCACTGTCTGCCGCACCATCGAGGGGCCGCAGGGCGGGTTTGGCGAAAGGTTGCGCCGGACAGCCCTGCTCGTCGGCTGCGAGATGTCCTTTGCCGGTGATACCGTCTATGGCCCGGCGGCAGAGCTTCCGGCCGCCCTGGTGGCGGCCGGCACGGCCTGCAGGCTCTGCGAGCGGCAGGGCTGTCTGTCGCGCGCCGAGCCGCCGGTCACCCGCCCGCTCGGGCTCGACGAGATGGTGACCGGCCTCAGCGCCTTTGATTTTCAATGAGGTGCCACACGGTTGGCGCTCTTTTGTGCAGCGCCGCACATTTCCGCTTGTCGGCCGTTCGTTTCCTTCCTACTCTCGCAACAAAACACATAATCATCTCCGGGTGACGGGCCCCACGCGCGTGCATCGGGATGGAGCGGGAACAGGAGAATCTCATGCGCTTGAACACGATGTCGCTCGTTGCCTTCGCCACTGTCGCGCTTGCCGCGACCTCTGCTCTTTCGCAGGAGCGCGTGGTGCATGTGTACAACTGGTCCGATTATATCGACGACACCATCCTCACCGATTTCACCAAGGAAACCGGCATCAAGGTCGTCTACGACGTGTTCGACAGCAATGAGCTGGTGGAAACCAAGCTTCTGGCCGGCGGTTCCGGCTATGATGTCGTGGTGCCGACTGGGCCGTTCCTCGCCCGCCAGATCCAGGCCGGCGTGTTCCAGAAGCTCGACAAGTCGAAGCTGCCGAACCTTGTCAATCTCTGGCCGCTGGTATCGGAGCGGCTGGCGAAATACGATCCCGGCAACCAGTTCGCCGTCAACTACATGTGGGGCACGACCGGCATCGGCTATAACGTCGCCAAGGTGAAGGCGGCGCTCGGCGATGTGCCGATCGACAGCTGGGACGTGCTGTTCAAGCCGGAAAATGCCAAGAAGCTGAAAAGCTGCGGCATCAACATTCTCGATGCCTCGGACGAGACCTTTGCCATTGCCATGAACTATCTCGGCAAGAACCCGGACAGCAAGGCCACCGCCGACCTGCAGGCGGGCGCCAAGGTCTACAAGGACATCCGCCCGAGCGTGAAGACCTTCAATTCCTCCGCCTATATCGAGGAACTGGCCAATGGCGACAGCTGCATCACCATCGGCTGGTCCGGCGATATCCTGCAGGCGAAGAAGCGTGCGAAAGACGCCAACAATGGCGTCGAGATCAAGTATGTCATCCCCAAGGAAGGCACCTATATGTGGTTCGACAATCTGGCGATCCCCGCGGATGCCAAGAATGTCGATGAAGCCCATGCCTTCATCAACTACCTGATGAAGCCGGAGGTCATCGCCAAGGCCTCCAACTTCGTCCAGTATGCCAATGGCAACCTGCCCGCCCAGAAGCTGATGGATGAGGAGGTGGTGAAGAACCCTTCCGTCTATCCGGACGAGGCGACGCTTGCCAAGCTGTTCACCATCTCGCCCTACGATCCCAAGGCCCAGCGCGTCATCAACCGCGAATGGACTGCGATCAAGACCGGAAAATAAGCCGGCGCGCCGCTGATAGCTTGATACCTGCCGGTGGCGGTTGCGCCACCGGGTCTTGACGAGACGGCTCGGTGAACGGAGTGGGGTGGGCATGGCAAAATCTCTCGGACCGGTAAAACGCAAATTCTCGCCCTGGACCGATCCGGGCGCCGTGCCCTTCATCCGGTTCGAAAACATCACCAAGCGCTACGGCGATTTCGTCGCCGTCAACAATCTGACGCTCGACATCTATGAACGGGAATTCTTCTCCCTGCTCGGTCCTTCCGGCTGTGGCAAGACCACGCTGATGCGCATGCTGGCGGGCTTCGAGGAGCCGAGCGAGGGGCGCATCCTGCTGCAGGGCAAGGATCTGTCCGGCGTGCCGCCCTATCGGCGCCCGACCAACATGATGTTCCAGAGCTACGCGCTCTTCCCGCACATGACGGTGGAGAAGAACATCGCCTTTGGCCTTCAGCAGGATGGCCTTTCGAAACCGGATATTGCAGCCCGCGTCGAGGAAATGCTGAAGCTGGTGAAGCTCGAAAGCTTTGCACGGCGCAAGCCCGCGCAGCTGTCGGGCGGCCAGCGCCAGCGCGTGGCGCTCGCCCGCTCGCTCGCCAAGCGCCCCAAGGTGCTGCTGCTGGATGAACCTCTGGGCGCGCTTGATCGCAAGCTGCGCGAGGAAACCCAGTTCGAGCTGATGGACATCCAGCACACGCTGGGGCTGACCTTCCTCATCGTGACGCATGATCAGGAAGAGGCCATGACCGTGTCGGACCGCATTGCGGTCATGGACAAGGGCGTCATCATGCAGGTGGCAACGCCGGCGGAAATCTACGAGGCGCCGAATAGTCGCTATGTGGCCGATTTCATCGGCGACATCAATATTCTGGAATGTGCGGTGACCGGCAATGCCGGCGACTGCCTGCGCGACGGCCATCCGCCGGTCGTGCGGCTGGTGAGCAACGGCCTCGACATCGCGGTGGAGCAGGAATGCCCGGTGACGGCCGGCGACAAGGTGGGCTTTGCCATGCGGCCGGAAAAGGTGCGCATCTCGCTCGACAAGCCTGCCGACACAACGGTCAACACGGTCCATGGCGAAGTCTGGGACATCGGTTACCTCGGGGATTTCTCCGTCTTCCTGGTCAAGCTCGAGGATGGCCGGATCTTGCGCGCGGCGCAGGCGAACGTGTCGCGTCTGGTCGATCGGCCGATCACCTTTGGAGACAGTGTGTGGCTCACCTGGCCGCTCGATGCGGGCCTGGTGCTGACGCGGTAGCGGGGAGGGGCGACATGGCCGAGACCGGAGCAACCGCGCACACCAATCCGCTGCGCTGGCTGGTGGTTGCAATTCCCTATCTGTGGCTCTTCCTGTTCTTTGCCGCACCCTTCTTCATCATCTTCAAGATCTCGCTGTCCGACACGGCAATCGCCATGCCGCCCTATACGCCGACCTTCGAGGGGTTCGGCGCCATCGGGGATTTCTTCTCGCAGCTGGATTTCGAAAACTACGGCTTCCTCGGCGAGGATCCGCTCTATATCAACGCCTATCTGTCGTCGCTGCGCATCGCGCTCATCTCGACGCTTCTTCTCCTTCTGGTCGGCTATCCGATGGCGCTGGCCATGGCGCGGGCGCAGGCCAGCATTCGCCCGACGCTGATGATGATGGTGATCCTGCCGTTCTGGACCTCCTTCCTCATCCGCGTCTATGCCTGGATCGGCATCCTGAAGCCGGAGGGGTTGCTGACGCTTCTGTTCCAGACCATCGGATTGATGGGGCCGGACGATCAGGTGACCATCTTCCGCACGGATTATGCGGTCTTCATCGGCATCGTCTATTCCTATCTGCCCTTCATGGTGCTGCCGCTCTATGCGGCGCTCGAAAAGATGGACGGCACGCTCTTGGAGGCGGCAAGCGATCTCGGCTGCCCGCCGTGGAAAGCCTTCTGGAAGATCACCTTTCCACTGTCGCTTCCGGGCGTCATTGCCGGCGCCCTCATCTGCTTCATCCCGATCACCGGCGAATTCGTCATCCCCGATCTTCTCGGCGGTGCCGAAACGCTGATGATCGGCAAGACGCTCTGGACGGAATTCTTCGGCAATCGGGACTGGCCGCTTGCCTCGGCGGTTGCGGTGCTGCTGCTGCTGGCGCTCGTCGTTCCCATCGTCATCTTCCAGAACCAGCAGCAGAAGGTGGGCTGAGCCATGAAACCGCAGCGCTTCGACGCCACCATCCTCACCCTCTGCTTTGCCTTTCTCTATATCCCGATCATCATTCTCGTCGTCTATTCCTTCAATGCCTCGCGGCTGGTGACCGTCTGGGGCGGCTTCTCGCTGCACTGGTATCAGGTGATGTGGTCGAACGAGGGGCTGATGGATGCGGCCTGGGTGACGGCGCGCGTCGGCGTGCTGAGCGCCACCTTCGGCACGATCCTCGGCACGCTTGCGGCGCTGACATTGACGCGCTTTCCGCGGTTTCCCGGCCGTGTCGCCTTTACCGGCATGGTCTATGCGCCGCTTGTGATGCCGGAAGTGATCACCGGTCTTTCGATGCTGCTTTTGTTCGTGGCGATGAACATCGACCGCGGCTTCTGGACCGTGACCATTGCCCACACGACCTTTACCATGTGTTATGTGGCGATCGTCGTGCAGTCGCGGCTCATCACCTTCGACCGTAGCCTGGAAGAGGCAGCCCAGGATCTCGGCTGCCCGCCGGTCAAGACCTTCTTTGCTATCACGCTGCCGCTCATCCTGCCCGCCATCGTCTCCGGCTGGATGCTGGCCTTTACCCTGTCGCTGGATGATCTCGTCATCGCAAGCTTCACCACGGGACCGGGGGCGACGACGCTGCCGATCAAGATCTACAGCCAGGTGCGTCTTGGGGTAACGCCCGAAATCAATGCCATCTGCACCATTCTGATCGGGCTGGTCACATTCGGCGTCATCATCACGTCGATCACCACCAAGCGCGCCGAGATGCGCCGCATCCGCGACGAGCACGTGGCCATTCGCGGCATCAGTTGACCGCTGGTCTCACCGCACGGCAAAACGCCGGCCCCGCGCAGGAGGCCGGCGTCTTCAGGGACAAGGTCCGATCCGGTCAGTGACGGCGAAGATCGGCTTCCGCTGCCGTTTCGCCCACCTGCATTGCGCGGGTAAGCGGCACCAGCTGCCAGAGCGCCGACAGGCCGACGAGAACATAGACGATGGTGGCAAGCGTCGTGTCCTGGCCCCCGAAAATCGTCGCCACCAGATCGAGATCGGCAATGCCGACCAGCAATCAGTTGATGCCGCCGACGATGATGAGAAGCAGGGTGATGATATTAAGCGCGCGCATGGGATCTCCTTCAGGGCTGGGCTGGTGATCGAACAGGCGGTGCACGGCTTTGTTCCGCAGAAGTTGTGCGGCGGCTGAATTTATACCCGTTGTGGTGCCGATCAGGGGCCGATGGCCGGCTTTGGTGCGCTCGGCGCCGGCCAGAGCACCGGATTTGGCCAGGCGCCGCCGATGAACACGGTGCGGGGCTCGTCGGGCTCAGTCGCATCGAGAATGGTGGCCGCCAGAGACAGGCTTTTCGTCTCATAGGGCACGACGCCCGACAGGCGCAGCGAATAGGGAGTGCCGGATAGCACCGCCTCCTGCAGTTCGGCGCTGCCGGAGGCAAGCTCTGCCGAAAGAACCAGGCTGTCGAAGCTGGTCGATCCCCCCGTGGTGCGGTTCAGCGCAAAATAGCTGGACCCGGTGGCAAGCCGGCGAAGGCTTGCAAGATCAAGCCCCGTGACCTGTCCGGCACCGGTGGAGAGCCGAACGGTGCCGGTCAGATCTGCCGGCCGCGCTTGTGCCAGCGGCTTTCCGAGCCGCAGATCCAGATCGACGGAGCCTGTCGCGGCAAGGACCGGTCCGGTGAGTGAAAGGCTGTGCGCCAGCGCCTCGAAATCGACCTTGCGGGCGGACATGAGGATGCGCGTCGAGGGCTGGGGTTGCACCTGCATGCGGATCTGGCCCGTCAGGCTGCCGTTCAGGAGGTCGCTGTCGAGAATTTCGATCTCGGCGCGTCCCGTATCCGACAGGATGCTGACGGCGCTGTTGGCCAAGGTCAGGCTGCCGAGTCTGGCCGTCTTTGCCGAAAAGCGCACGTCAAAGCCAAGCTGCCGTTCAAACGGCAGCTCCTTCTGCGTCACCTGACTGCCACTTGCCTCGCGGTCGTCGGAGATCGCCTGGACGAGGGCACCCAGATCGACGGTATCGAAGGCCAGCGTGCCCGTCACGCGCGGGGCGGCCGTGGCACCTTGCATGCTGAGGTCCATGACGCCGGTTCCCCAGGTGCCATTTGCCTCGATCGACAGGCGATCGAAGCGCAGCACCTGGTTCAGCGTCACCAGCCTCGCCGAGAGCGTCAGGTCGCGCAGCCCGTCGGCGGTGTGCACAGGCAGGTTGGCCCAGGTAACGACATCGCTGACGCTTGGGATCGACAGCTCCAGATCGCCGGAAAAGAAAGCGTAGCGTGTGAGGTCCGCCCGCCCGGCGAACCGGCCGGAGAAAAGCGTCGACTTGATGGTGGCATCGATATCGGTTCCGCGCCCGCCAAGCAGCAGCAGCGGCTGCGAGGAGGACAGATGCAGCTCGAGCGCCTTGCCGCGAATGGTGGCGGCCATCTGCATCTCCGCCGCCGATGACAGCTTTGGCCAGTCGATCGTGCCGTTGATGTCCTCGATCGAGAGATGCTTGCCCTCTGGACCGTTGATCGACAATCGGCCAGCCGTAATCGTCACGTCACCCATCACGGTGTCGCCGGCATCGGCAAGCGCGGTGTCGGTGGCCGTGGCTTGCTGCGGGTCGATCGCCTGGCGCACTGCCGTGCTCAGAATGCCGTCGCTGCTCCAGTCGAGCTTGCCCGAGGCATCGGCGGTCATGGTGATATCCGGCGCGGTCAGATTGAAGTCCTGAAACACCGGCTGACCACGCAGGGCCTGCAGAACGCTGAAACCGGCCGAAAGCCTGGCGATGCGACCAAGGACCGGTGCGTCCGGCCGGCTCTCCTGCCGGATGGTGAGGCCGGTGAGCGTCACGACCGGGCGGGGAAAGAATTCAAGCTCCGGCGTGCCTTCGATCGTCACGTCATGGCCGAGCCAGTTTTCCACGGCATCTTCCATGCTTTCGCGCACAAGCGTCGAGGAAACCAGGATGGGGGCTGCAAGCCGGAACAGCATGGTAAGCGCCAGAAGGCCGGCGCTGGTATAGAGCGCCATGCGGGCCAGTTTTTTGCGCGGCGTCATTCTTCTCATGCGAATTTCGCGATCGTGGCTGCAGACAACAGACAGGGAAGCGGCCGGTCATCCTGTCTTGACCGGCCGGCATGCCGCTTCGTTAGCGGAAATGCCCGCGCCATGCAAACCGGCGCTCAAGGGGTGCTCGAGGGCACCGGTGAAACCGCCTCAAACCAGCCATGGCGGCTCTTTATCCTGCAATGCAACATGATATACCTTGCGCACCGGGATGGAGGTTCAGACGACATGACACATGAAATGCCCTTGTGGACGCCTTCGGAGGCGCGCAAAGCAGAGGCACCGCTTTCCAAATTCATGGCCTGGTGTGCAAAGACGTATCAGCGGACGTTTTCCAATACCGATGCGCTTCACGCCTGGTCGATCGAAGAGCGCGGGGATTTCTGGACGGCGGTCTGGGATTTCTGCGGGGTGAAGGGCGAGCGCGGCGCAACGAGCCTCATCCATGGCGACGACATGCTGGCCGCCCGCTTCTTTCCGGAGGCGAGACTGAATTTCGCCGAGAACCTATTGACCCGTAGCGGCACCGACGATGCGCTGATCTTTCGTGGCGAAGACAAGGTGGCCTATCGCTGGAGCTGGGATGAGCTTGCAGCGACTGTATCGCGCCTGCAGCAGGCTTATCTCGCGCTGGGCATCAAGCCGGGCGACCGCATCGCGGCGATGATGCCGAACCTTCCAGAAACCATTGCCTGCATGCTGGCCGCCGCCTCCATCGGGGCGATCTGGTCGTCGTGCTCGCCCGATTTCGGCCGGCAGGGCGTGCTTGATCGCTTTGGCCAGATCGAGCCGAAGCTGTTCATCGCCTGCGACGGCTACTGGTACAACGGCAAGCGGCAGGATGTCGCCGACAAGGTGCGCGACGTGGCGGGCGAATTGAAGGTGCCGGTGGTGATCGTGCCCTATGCCGGTGACGCTGCGGCCCTTGCGGCTTCGCTTGGCGACGGCCGGACGTTTGCCGAGTTTATGGCGCCCCATGCGCCGGCCCCCATTGTCTACACGCCGCTGCCGTTTTCGCATCCGCTCTATATCCTGTTTTCCTCCGGCACGACCGGTGTGCCCAAATGCATCGTGCATTCGGCCGGCGGCACGCTTTTGCAGCACCTGAAGGAAATCGTCCTGCATTGCGGCGTGACACCGGGCGACCGTTTGTTCTATTTCACCACCTGCGGTTGGATGATGTGGAACTGGCTCGCCTCCGGGCTTGCCGCCGGCGCCACGCTCTGCCTTTTCGACGGCTCGCCCTTTGCGCCGGATGGCAAGGTGCTGTTCGATTATGCCGAGGCCGAAAAATTCGCGGTCTTCGGCACCTCGGCCAAGTTCATCGATGCCGTGCGCAAGGCCGACATCGAGCCTAAGAAAACGCATGACCTGTCGTCGCTGCGGCTTATCACCTCCACCGGCTCGCCGCTGTCACCGGAAGGCTTCTCCTTCGTCTACGAGGGCATCAAGGCGGATGTGCATCTCGCTTCCATTTCCGGCGGCACGGATATCGTCTCCTGCTTCGTGCTCGGCAATCCGCTGAAGCCGGTCTGGCGCGGCGAGATCCAGGGTCCGGGGCTCGGCCTTGCGGTCGATGTGTGGAACGATGACGGTCAGCCGGTGCGCGGCGAAAAAGGCGAGCTCGTCTGCACCAAGGCCTTTCCCTCGATGCCGATCATGTTCTGGAACGATCCCGACCAGAAAAAGTACAAGGCGGCCTATTTCGAGCGCTTCGACAATATCTGGTGCCACGGCGATTTTGCCGAATGGACGCCGCATAGCGGGCTTATCATCCATGGCCGTTCGGATGCGACACTGAACCCCGGCGGCGTGCGCATCGGCACGGCGGAAATCTACAACCAGGTGGAGCAGATGCCGCAGGTGCTGGAAGCCCTGTGCATCGGCCAGGATTGGGATGATGACGTGCGCGTCGTGCTGTTCGTGCGGCTGGCAGACGGCGTCGTGCTCGATGACGCGCTGGTAAGCGCCATCAAGACCCGCATCCGCACCGGCTGCACGCCGCGCCATGTCCCGGCAAAGGTTCTCGCCGTCACGGATATTCCGCGCACGAAATCCGGCAAGATCGTCGAGCTTGCGGTGCGCGAAGTGGTACACGGCCGGCCGGTGAAGAACCGCGAGGCGCTCGCCAATCCGGAAGCGCTGGAACTCTTTGCCGGGCTTGCCGAACTGCAGGCTTGAGGTGGCTCCAGACGCACATCCAGCTTTCTTCCGTCATGCTCGGGCTTGTCCCGAGCATCTGCAACCTTCTGATTTTATTGGTATTTGTAGATCCTCGGCACAAGGCCGAGGATGACGTCGCGACAGGAGACAGCTTTGTCCTCAAACCGGAGGCAGCGTTGGCTGCCTCTCTTTTCGACGGCCCGTTCGTCCGTCGCGCGTCAACCATCAGCCATGAGGTCGTCGAAGCTCAGTTGGCCAGTACCCGCGGCGAGGGGAAGGTGACCTCGACCAGCGTGCCTTCGTTCGGTGCCGAGTGGATGGCGAAGGCGGCGCGGTTGGCGTCCACCATGGCCTTGGTCAGCGGCAGTCCAAGGCCCGTGCCATCACCGCGCTTGCGTGCCGCGCCGGCGACCTGCCGGAAGGGCTTCATCGCCAGTTCGAGTTCCGCACGCGTCATGCCGATGCCGGTATCGCGGATGCGCAGCACCACATTGCCGTTCGCCTCATAGGCGGTCGACACGACGATCTGGCCGCCGGACGGGGTGAAGCGGATGGCGTTCGCCAGGATGTTGAGCACGATCTGCTTGATCGAGCGCAGGTCGGCGACCACCGGCGGCACCGCATGCGACAGTGCCGTGCGGATGATGACGCGCTGGCCGTTTGCCTGCGGCTGCACCAGAGACACCGCTTCCGCCACCGTTTCATTCAGCCCGACGGCAGCGAAATCCAGCTCCATCTCGCCGGCTTCGATCTTGGAAATGTCGAGGAGATCGTTGACGATATCCAGTACATGCCGGCCCGACCGGCCGATATCATTGGCATATTCGACATAGCGCTGGTGGCCGATCGGTCCCAGCCGCTCGGTCGCCATCATGTCGGCAAAACCGATGATGGCGTTAAGCGGCGTGCGGATCTCGTGGCTGACATGCGCCAGAAAATCGCTCTTGTGGGCATTGGCCGTTTCGGCGGCGCGCTTGGCGTTGCGCAGTTCTTCCTCGGTGCGCTTCCACTGGGTGATGTCGCGGATGACGGCGCAGTAGCCGTTGGACGAGGTGAGGTGGCCAATGGTCATGAACAGCGGCAGAAAACCGCCGGAGGCTTCCCGGCCGATGACCTCGCGCCCGTCGTTGAGGAGGCTTGCCACGCCATGGCCGGCAAGGCCTGCCAGGTAATCCAGCACGGATTTCTGGCTTTCATGGGCAAACAGCATGACGAAGGGTTTGCCCGCCGTTTCCTCATTGTCATAGTTGAAGAGGGCGCTGGCTGCCCGGTTCATCGAGCGGATATCGCCTTCGCTGCCAAGGAGGACCACGCCATCGGTTGCCGTATCGAGAATGGCGCGCAATTCGTCCACCTCGACTGCCATGCGCGACAGTTTTTCAGCCTGGCGCGCATGCTCGTCCGGTTCGGCAGGCGCTACTTCGTCAGCCTCTGCCGTATCCGGTGCCGCGGCAGGGTCGTTGACCGGCATCAGCGCGAGAATGAGCGCCGTTGCGCCATCCCAGCGCACCGATTGCAGGCGTGCGGTGACCGGCACGATGCTGTCATCGGCGCGCACCACCACCATGCCGCCGGCATCCGAGGTCTTGTCTTCCAGTTCCTGCGTTTGCAGCAGGGCGTCGAGCCCGCCAACTTCCGCCAGGGCATCGAGCGTTTCATAGCCGGTGAGGCGCAGAAACTCCGGATTGGCGTGGATCAGCCGCTCGCCGCTGTGGACGAGGAGCGCAACCGGCATCTGGTCAACCACGTCGGGGGACAGTTCCGGACGCTGGCGAAGCGGCATGGCCTGCGCATAGGCTTCGGCAAGCGAAATACGCTCCTCACCCTCAACGTCGCGGGCATTTTCTGCATCATGGGTTTCAGGGGCAGCGTCATCCACATCGGCAGCAACGGGCGGGGCTTCGTGGTCTTCCGCGTCGCTTTCCTCCGGAAGGACGTCCTGCGACACCGCGTCATCCGGCGTCTGCGCGAAGGCGTCCTGATCGTCCTGCGGGGCGTCCGGCAGAGTGGCTTCCTGCTGCGTTTCAACCGGATCTGCGTCTTCGGCGACCGGCTCACTCGCCAGTTCGGCAGACAAGGCGTCGTCAAAAAGACCCTCCGTCTCGTCGGCGGGCTCGCTCAGGACCGGCTCAGCCGTGTCATCGTCAGCGGACAGATCGGTGGCTGAATCTGCTTCGGTGGACGGGTCTGCGGCGGACTGCGCCGGGGTCGCGTCTTCGGCGGCGTTCGTGCCGTGATCGTCCGGTTCGCCAAAGGGGGCGGCATCGTCCTCCGTTGCGGTTGCGGCAGCACGCTGCGGCTCTCCCGCCGGTTCCTCGTTCTGGCGAAACACTTCCAGGCGGCGGGCGATCTCGCGGAAGGCGGCCTGCTCGACGGGTGTCAGGCCCTCGCGGGCGCCGGGGCGGCGCTCTTCGAGACGGATGACCTTTTCGGAATAGCGCGGAGTGGTTTCCACCAGCCGAAGCGCCGGCTTTTCATGCGTCGGCCACAGAAGCGGCATCGACGTGGGCTCGTCGGCCGATGCGGTGTCGCCTGCGTCTTTAAGGGTTTCGGGGGCGAGGGGCTGGTCCGGCGTGTCGGCGTCCGGCGCGTTCGGCTCTGCTGTTTCGGCGCCTGCAGTGTCATCAATGCCTTCTGCGGGCTCCGCATCAGTTTCGGCCGGTGCGGCTACGGTCAGGGCGTCCGCCATGCCGGTCTCTGCGGCGGTGTCTTCTGCGTCTGCGATGCCCGCATCATCCGCGGCATAGGCTTCGGTTTCCGAGCCTTCCGCGATGTCGGCATCATCCTCGACAACGTCTGTCAGGTCCGTATCGTCCGGCGCGAGCGTCAGGCCGAGCGCCAGCGGATCTTCCTCGACATCGGAAATGCGCACGATGCCGAAACCGCGGAAACCGTCGAATTCGCGGGTGCGGGTATAGGTCGGCAGGGCCGCAAGATCGATCGGCACGCAGAGCGACGTGCCCTCCACCGGCCAAAAGATCGTCTTGCCGGACCAAGTGTCGCGGCGCTGCAGAAGCTCGCCGATCTTGCCTTCCGGATCGAGGTTGAACAGGGCGGCGACATCGGTAAAGGCCAGTCCCACCACTTCGGCCGCATGGGGGCCGACGGTTGCGGCAAGTTCCGGCGAAATCTCGCAGAAAATCCCCTGCGCATCGATCTTCCAGACAAAACGCGTGGCACGCGCCTCGTGCGGAAAGCGGAAGCCGGAGACGGGCGGTTCAGCCGCCGTGGCCGCGACCGGCTGTTCATCTTCTGGCTCGACGGCAGCCTGGGCAGGGGCTGCGTCTTCCGGTGGCTTGACAAGAGCCGATGTCTCGGGGGTAGACGTCTCAAGGGCCGGAATCTCGATGGCGACGGTGGAGGTGGCAGGGGCCTCGGCCAGGGCCTCCTCTTCCTGTGCCGGCACGGCATCTTCGCTGTCCTCGACAGGATCGGCCACAACCGTCCCGGCCGTCTCGTCGGGCAGCGGCAGATCGGCTGGCTCGCCAGAGGCAAGCGGATCGATGACGCGTTCTTCCGGCAGAGGCGCTGCTGGCCTTTCCTCGAAGGCAATTGCCGGCTCCGGCGCGTCAGCCTCCACGATCAGCAGCAGGTTCAGCACCGGATCATCGGAGAGCCGCGCGATGGCTGCGGGAAGATAGCCGGCGCCGGTCGGCACCGGACGCTTGACCAGCCGGTCGCGATCGTGCGCGGCAAGCGTCACCAGCATGCGCGCGGTATGGGGGGTGAGGTTCACCGTGCCGAAATCGGGCGAGGAGGAAATCACATGGCCATCGCCGTCAAGCACCGCCACATGGGTGTTGGGCTCATCAAAACCTTCCAGCATCTGGCGCGCGCATTCGGCCGGCTGCGGCGCCTCGGCCGCGGCCGGGACGGCAAGAAGTACGGCGGTTTCCCCATCGGCCAGCGCAATCAGTTCGCACAGCGCTTGCACCGCCAGACGCTCGAAACCTGCCGTCATGCGCATCATGAAGCTGCGCTGATCGCCGGTTGCCTGCAGCTGGCGCGCGGTTGCCTGCGCCTGGCGCAGTGTCAGGTCCAGCCGCGGCGGCCCCTGGTCGATGAGGTCGTAGATGACGTCCTTGCCAAACAGCTGCGCCCCGCGGCCATTGGCCCACAGCACGTCTTTCATGTCGCGCGTGAACAGCACCACAGCCTTGCCCGCGGCAAAGTGATCGCGCACCCTTGGATGCGCGGCGATGTCTATGAAGGGATATTGCACAGCAGACATGGCGGGCCTTGCACTCGGTGCCGTCTTCATCAAGCCGGCGCTACGTTAACACATTGTTAGTAACTTCGAAGCCCCGCCGGGTCCACATTCTGGCCGAGGAAACGCAGAACACGGTTAATCAGGAAAAGTTCATGTTGCAGCGCACAAACATATTGCAACGCACCATAACTTTGGCTATATTGACAGTCATGAGGTCGCCCATAGCGGGTGCCGGGATGGAACAAGGACGCTGGACATGGCATACAAGACTGATGACGTATTTTCCTTCGCTGCCTTCGACCCGACGCGGTTGACGGAAAACCTGCGTGACTTCGCCGAGAAGGGCACCACGCAGTCGCGTGAAGCCTTCACCAAGCTGAAGGCCGCCGCCGAGGAAGCCACCAAGACGGTGGAATCGACGCTGCACACGGCCCAGGCCGGTTCCGTCGAGCTTGGCCTGAAGGCCATCGATGCCATTCGCACCAATGCCGAACTGTCGCTGACGCATCTGGAAGCGCTGATTGGCGTCAAGTCGGTTGCCGAACTCATCGAGCTGCAGACCGGCTTCGTGCGCAAGCAGGCTGAAGTGACGGTTGAACAGGCAAAGGCCCTGCAGGAAACCGCCCGCAAGATCGCCGAAGACGTCACCAAGCCCGGCAAGGACGCCGCCGAAAAGGCTCTGTCCAGCTTCAAGGCTGCCTGATTTTCCTTGGCAATTCTTCCGGAAAGGTCGGGTCATCCCGGCCTTTTTCGTATCGGGGTGAAACTCGGGGCTTGCAAAAAAAATGCAATGCTTCTATGTCACGCCCCAGACACGGCCGACCAAGGTTGGCAACGTGGCGTGCGGTTGTAGCTCAGTTGGTTAGAGCGCAGGTTTGTGGCACCTGAGGTCGGAGGTTCGAGACCCCCCAACCGTACCATTCTTCCACAGTGTCTTCTTTCGTTTCCCTTGCCGGCGTTACTTGATTTCTTTCAGGCCGGAAAAATATCTCACACAAAAATCTGTCTTTCCGCGCCCACCGCCTCCTGCAGAAATGCGATCACGGTGCGGATCCTTGCGATGTCGCGCAGGCTTTCGTGGGTGCTGGTCCAATAGGCGCGGCGGATGCGGATGTCGGGGAGGATGCGGGCGAGTTCCGGCACCGGGCGGGCGATGTAATCGTGCAGGATGCCGATGCCGGCGCCGGTGCGCACTGCTTCCGTCTGGCCGATGGCGCTTGAAATTTCAAAGCCGGCATCCCAGTCGCGCATCACCTCTCCGGTAAAATTCAGCTGCGGCGAAAAGATCAGGTCGTCGACATAGCCGATGCGCGGGTGAAGCCGCAGTTGATCCAGGCTTTTTGGTTCGCCGTTCTGGGCGAGGTACTGGCGCGAGGCATAAAGGCCGAGCGTGTAATCGGTGAGTTTTGAGGAAACGAGCCGCCCTTGGCTTGGCCGCTCCACGGTAATGGCGATATCAGCCTCGCGCTGCGACAGCGAAAACGAGCGCGGCACCGGCACCAGTTGGATGCGCAGGTTCGGGTGGCGCCTGATCAGCGTGCCGAGACGCGGCGCCAGAAACGAAACGCCAAAGCCATCCGGTGCGCCAATGCGAACGGTGCCTTCAATGGGCGCATTCACTTCGCCGGTGCGCGCCTGCGCCGCCAGCATTTCCGCCTCGATGCGTTCGGCGGATGCGAGAAAGGCATGGCCTTCCGCCGTCAGTTCGCAGCCGCTCGGCCGGCGGATCAGAAGCCGCGTGCGCAGCGCATCCTCCAGCGCATTGATGCGCCGCCCAAGTGTGGCATGGTTGAGGCCAAGCCGCCGCGAGGCCGACAGGAGCTGGCCCTCGCGCGCGACCGCCAGAAAGATGCGCACATTGTCCCAGTCCATCAGGCTGTCCTCGCGGGTGGCGTCTGCCCCTCACCCTTTTTCGCCCGCGGAAGAGGGGCGGCAGGCGGATGAGGTCAGGTGCATTAATTTCTGCACAATGGATGCGTAAATCATCGCGTTGAATTGTGCAAATTAAAGCGCATACTGGGTGCCATAACACAGACGGAGGATCATCCATGTATCAGGTAGGCCATTTCATTGGCGGCAAGCATGTGCCCGGCACGTCCGGCCGCAGCCAGCCGATCTATAACCCGGCAACCGGCGAGGTTCAGGGGGAAGTGTCGCTGGCAAGCGCCGAGGAACTGAATGCCGCTGTCGAAAACGCCAAGGCGGCGCAGGCCAAGTGGGCGGCCACCAATCCGCAGCGCCGCGCCCGCGTCTTCATGAAGTTCGTGGCGCTTTTGAACGACAACATGGACAGCCTGGCCGAAATCCTCTCGCGCGAGCATGGCAAGACCATCGAAGACGCCAAGGGCGATATCGTGCGCGGTCTGGAAGTCTGCGAATTCGTCATCGGCATCCCGCATCTGTCGAAGAGCGAGTTCACCGAAGGCGCCGGCCCCAATATCGACATGTATTCGATCCGCCAGCCGGTCGGCATCGGCGCAGGCATCACGCCGTTCAATTTCCCGGGCATGATCCCGATGTGGATGTTTGCGCCGGCGATTGCCTGCGGCAATGCCTTCATCCTGAAGCCGTCCGAGCGCGATCCGTCCGTTCCGATCCGTCTTGCCGAACTGATGATCGAGGCAGGGCTCCCGGCCGGCATTCTCAACGTCATCAACGGCGACAAGGCGGCCGTCGATGGCATCCTGACGCATCCGGACATCTCCGCCGTCTCCTTCGTCGGCTCGACCCCGATTGCCCGTTACGTCTATGGCACGGCTGCCATGAACGGCAAGCGCGCCCAGTGCTTCGGCGGCGCCAAGAACCACATGATCATCATGCCCGATGCCGATCTCGACCAGGCCGCCCAGGCGCTGATGGGCGCCGGCTACGGGTCTGCCGGCGAACGCTGCATGGCGATCTCGGTTGCCGTTCCGGTCGGCGAGGAAACCGCAAACCGCCTTATCGAAAAGCTCACCCCCATGGTGGAGAGCCTGCGCATCGGCCCCTACACGGATGACAAGGCAGACATGGGCCCGGTCGTCACCAAGGAAGCCCAGGCGCGCATCAAGGCGCTCATCGATTCGGGCGTCGAAGCCGGCGCAAAGCTCGTCGTCGATGGCCGCGATTTCAAGCTGCAGGGCTATGAGAACGGCTATTTCGTCGGCGGCTGCCTGTTCGACCACGTGACGCCGGACATGGATATCTACAAGACCGAAATTTTCGGGCCCGTGCTCTCCGTCGTGCGGGCTAAGAATTATGAAGAAGCCCTCGAACTGCCGATGAAGCACGAATATGGCAATGGCGTTGCGATCTACACCCGCGACGGCGATGCCGCCCGCGATTTCGCAAGCCGCATCAATATCGGCATGGTCGGCGTCAACGTGCCGATTCCGGTTCCGCTCGCCTACCACTCCTTCGGCGGCTGGAAGTCGTCGTCCTTCGGCGATCTCAACCAGCATGGCACCGATTCCATCAAGTTCTGGACGCGCACGAAAACGGTCACCTCGCGCTGGCCGTCGGGAATCAAGGACGGCGCCGAATTCGTCATGCCGACGATGAAGTGAATTTTTTAAAGCCACTTGCCGAATGAGAAAGGGCGCCCGTCGAGGCGCCCTTTTTGCTGCAGGCCCTATCCCGAAGGCCGAATCCGGGATTTCGCAGGCGGTTCATTCCCCCGTTCGGGAAAAGTGGATAGACTGGGTAAAATTTACAAATTTGGAATTGTTCAAAAGTGGCGAAGGCCTTATATATTGGCTTAAGGCACCAAGGAGAACGGCATGCGTTTGACGAAACAGACCAATTATGCAGTGCGCATGTTGATGTATTGCGCAGCCAATGACGGTCATTTGAGCCGCATCCCCGAGATCGCCCGCGCCTATGGCGTCTCTGAACTGTTCCTGTTCAAGATCCTTCAGCCGCTCACCAAAGCAGGCCTTGTCGAAACCCTGCGCGGCCGCAATGGCGGTGTGCGCCTCGGCCGCCCGGCCGACAAGATCAGCCTGTTCGACGTGGTGAAGGTCACGGAAGACAGCTTTGCCATGGCCGAATGTTTTGAAGATGGCGCGGTCGAATGTCCGCTTGTCGACAGTTGCGGCCTGAACGCGGCGCTGCGCAAGGCACTCAATGCCTTCTTCGACGTGCTTGCCGGTTATTCGATCGATGATCTTGTGAAGGCGCGCCCGCAGATCAACTTCCTGCTGGGTCTGGATCTTGCGCCGCCCGTCGGCGCGGCGGTGGCTCCCGCCGCCTGACCCGGCACCGGTCAAAGCGCTCCGAGGGGGCGCTTTTTTTTGGGCCGATGCCAGGGTTTTCTGGCAAGGCGGAACTTTCTTGGTAAAAGGCACCGTCCGATCGACCGGCCGTTTCTCGTAAAGCCCTTTTTTGCTTATGATATCTTCTGACGATTTTATTCCCTTTGCCTGGACGCTGGTACTTGGCGCGCTTGGCGCCATTGTTGCCGGCACACTTGGTCTTCCGGCCCCCTTTCTCATCGGCCCGGCGCTGTTCGTGACGATCGGAAGCCTGAGCGGCCGAAGGTTGTTGGTGCCGCTTGCGCTGCGCAATGCCTGTTTTGTCGTGGTCGGCATGTCGATGGGGGCGGGGGTAACGCCGGAGGTCGTGACGGCGGCGGCCGCATGGCCGGCCAGTTTCGCCATGGTCATCGTCATCTCCATCGTGCTGCTCCTGTCGGCGCAGGCGCTGCTGCGCCGGGTCTTTCACTATGACCGCATGACGGCGCTTCTGGCGGCCTGCCCGGGTCACCTGAGTTACGTGCTGAGCCTTGCGGCCGATACGCGCGGGGATCTGGCCAGCATCGGCATCATCCAGAGCGTGCGCGTGCTGGCGCTGACGCTTTTGGTGCCGCTGATCGTCGAGTTGTCGGGCGCCTCGGGCGCGGGCGCTGTCGTTCTGCCGCAGGCCATGGGGCTTGCGCCCCTTGTTGTCCTTGGCGTTCTCGCCGGCGTCTGCGGCCTGATTTTTCTGAGGCTGAAGGTGCCGGCGGCGCTTCTGGTCGGCGGCATGGCCGTGTCGATCCTTGCGCATCTTTCAGGCCTGGTGACCGGCACGATCCCGCAATGGCTGCAGATCCCGGTCTATGTGCTTCTCGGCAGCATGATCGGCACGCGCTTTTCCGGCGTCCGCCTGGCGGAGTTGAAGACCGCCTTCGTGGCGGGCCTGTCGGTCACCGTGGTCGTCGGCCTGATCTCGGCGGTCACCGCTGCCGGCATAGCGCATCTCCTCGATGTGCCTCTCGGCGCAGCCCTGATCGCCTTTGCGCCGGGCGGCCTGGAAACCATGGCCGCCATGGCGGTGATCATGCATGCCGATCCGGCCTATGTCGGCACGCATCATATCCTCAGACTGCTGTTTCTCTCGGTGCTGATGCCCTTCATGCTGTCCAGGTTCAGGTCACTATAAATTATCACCCCTGATATTGCGGAGGGCGTTTGCCCCGATTTTCCGCTTATTTCGATTGATCTAAATTAGGGCATGAAGTAATTAGTTAATGTCTCGGAGAGAAGAAACAAGGATTGAGATTCTATAGCAGAGTTTATATAAACAATGCTGTTCTGTCTCCAATCTGGATGCGGTTTATATCGTTCCTTCGTGGCGGCGTTGTTTTCTGTGGGTTGCTTCATCTAAGATGTGTTGTTTCATCATGTTTTTGGGTGGGCGAACATCTACGTCCAGATCCTTTGTCGAGGATCTGCGCTGCCCGAAGTGAACCGTTTCCTCTTTTGATCCGGAATGGCAGTCGATGCCGGTGGTCCATGCCGCCTTGTTTGGGCAGGCAAAAGATCGCCTTTATCGCGCCGCTTGCGGGTAGAGCAGAGACTAGATCGGGACATGCAGGAAGGGTGCACTATAAAATTAAAACCCTTCAGGTTGCGTTCAGCAAACCGATCAATAAAGGGGCCAACGAACAGTAGAGATAAAAAACTGTATCGTTTGAAGAAAGACAAGCCAGGCAGATCATCGGCTGAGGAAGGCTGGATGGTCCCGAAGCAACAGGGCGCGCACGGCACAGACTGCCGGAAGGTCCGCGCTGAATTAGGGGGAAATACGCATGGACGGTTTGAGGTTTGATATGCCAGATGCCAAGCAGGCTTCCGCTCGTCCGGTCTTGCGCCGGATTCCAAAGCAGGAGCGCAGCCGGGACCGCATCGATGAAATCCTGAAGGTGGCCATGGATCTCATCGGCCAGAAGGGCATCGATGCCGTGACGATGAAGGAAATCGCCGCCCTTTCCGGCGGGCCGATTGCCTCCGTCTATCAGTATTTCCCCAACAAGTCGGCGATCATTGCGATGCTTTACGATCGCTACATCGCCAATGTGACGCAGTTCATGACGCTGGGGCTGAGCGATGTGCGCGGCCCGGATGACATCTGTCGCGCTACCGATGCCATGATCGATCTGTACAATCTCTATGTGCAGGGCAATCCGCAGATCCAGGACCTGATCAATGCCATCCAGGCCGACAAGATGTTGGGGGATATGGATCTGACCGAATCCCGCAGGCTTGCGGACCTGTTTGCCGATGCGACCGACCAGTACATTCCCGAGGCGCTGCGGGCGCAGTATCGTCGCACCACATTCATGATGTGCAACCTGACGGTAAGCGCCGTGCGCATGGCGCTGAAGGCGCAGCCGGAAGAGGCCAAGGAAATCATCGCAGCCTTCAAGCTGTCGACCCGGGCGCAGGTCAGCCTCTTCCTTGATGGCAGCTACGCCTCGCATTGAGGCACTTTCTGCGGTCGATGCATCGTAAGGCCCGAAGCTAGGCATCGCGAGAGCGTGGCCGCCGACAAGGCTCACCACATAAAAATCCAGGAATTGATGGTCGCCGCGGCGGACGACCGTCAAGCCTGATGCGCGGCCGGCATAACCCCGGTCCGGCCGCGCAATCCCTTGCCCGGCCGGTGCATGGCGCACCCGTGCGGGTGCCCGATACAGACAACAGACATGATTTCCAGGAATTGACGGTCGCCGCGGCGGACGGTCGTCAAGCCTGATGCGCGGCCGGCAGAACCCCGGCCGGCCGCGCAATCCCTTGCCCGGCCGGTGCACAGTCGCACCCCTGCCGGTGCCTGATGCAGACAAAAGAATTCCTCCCGGGAATTGACGGTCGCCGCGGCGGACGGCCGTCAAGCTTCATGCGCGACCGGCTACCACCCCAGCCGGTCGCGCATTCCATACCACCAGGCCCCGAGCACGGTGAGCGGCACGCGGAATCGCAGCCCGCCGGGGAAGGGAAGGTTGGGCAGCGAACTCCACACATCGTAGCGCTCGGCATGGCCGGCCACCGCTTCGCCGAGGATCTTTCCCAGAAGATGCGTCGTCGTCACCCCATGGCCGCTGTCGCCATGGGAGAAGTAGAGGTTGGGGCGCAGCTGTCCGATATGGGGAATGCGTGTCAGCGTCAGCGCGAAATTGCCGCTCCAGGCATAGTCGATGCGCACGCCCGCCAACTCCGGAAAGGTTTTCAGCATGTTCGGCCGGATGACGGCGGTGATGTCCTTCGGATCGCGTCCGCCATAGCCGATGCCGCCGCCATAGAGAATGCGGTTGTCGGCCGTGCGGCGATAGTAGTCGAGAATGTAATTGGCATCTTCCACGCAGTAGTTTGCCGGAAGCAGCGCTTGCGCCAGACCCGCCTCCAGCGGCTCGGTCGTCAGCACCTGGCTGGAGACCGGCATCATGCGGCCGCTGATCTCCGGCAGCTGCGGCGGAAGATAGGCATTGCCGCAGACCAGGACATAGCGGGCCCGGACCGCGCCCTTCTCCGTCACGACCCGATAGGGTGTGCCTTCCTCCAGCCGGATCACGCGCGAGCGCTCGAAAATCTGCCCGCCCAGACGTTCCACGGCGCCAGCCTCTCCGAGCACCAGGTTGAGCGGATGGATATGGCCGCCGAGCCGGTCGATCATGCCGCCGGCATAGCGGCCGGTCTTTACGTAGCGGCCAACCTCCTGTGCCGACACCATTTCGAGGCCCGGATGGCCATGACGCTCCCAGTCGGCCTTGTGCGCTTCCATGGCGCGCATCTGCTTGTCGGTAAAGGCGGCAAAGAAGCCGCCATCCACGAGGTCGCAGTCGATGGCGTATTTCTCCACGCGCGCGCGGATGATCGCGGCACCTTCCAGCGACATCTCGCCGAGCCGTGTCGCCTTGTCCTTGCCGTAGCGGGTGGCAATCGTCTGCAGGTCGCGGCTGTAGCCGTTGACGATCTGGCCGCCATTGCGTCCGGAGGCGCCAAAACCGATGCGTTCGGCCTCCAGCACGACCACTCTATAGCCGCGCTCGGCCAGTTCAAGCGCTGCCGAGATGCCGGAGAAGCCCGCGCCGATGATGCAGACATCGGCCTCCGTCTCACCCTGAAGCATCGGGCGCACCCGCCTGTCGCGGGCGCTTGCCGCATACCAGGAGGGCGCATGGCCGGGATTGTCCGTTAAGCCCCGCACTGCCTCAGGCATGGACGTCTCTCCTCAGATCGCAAATCGTTCCGGCCGGTAGGGGCGGGTATCCAGGAACGGCGTCTCGCCGCAGATCTGTTCGGCGATCACCCGTCCCGTCACCGGGCCAAGCGTCAGGCCGTGATGGGCGTGGCCAAAGGCAAACCACAGCCCCTTGTGACGCGGCGCCTTGCCGATCACCGGCATCATGTCGGGCGTGCAGGGGCGGGCGCCCATCCAGGGCTCGTTGTCCAGCCGCTCGCCAAGCGGAAAGATGGTGCGGGCGACAGCTTCGGCGCGGCCGAGCTGCACCGGCGTCTTCGGGGCGTCGCGCAGCGCAAATTCAGCCCCCGTCGTCAGGCGGATGCCCTTGTCCATGGGAGCGAGGAAATAGCCGCGCTCGGCATCCATGGTCCAGCCGTTCAGCACCTTGTTGTCGGTGGTGCCGTAATGCATGTGATAGCCGCGCTTCACGCCGACGAGGAACTGATAGCCCAGCGGCTTTGTCGCCGTGTCGGACCAGGGGCCGAGCGCAATCACCACGTCCTTGCCTTCGACGGGACCGTCATCGGTTGAAACCTTCCAGCCCGTGGCGGTCTGGGCAAGGCTTGTCGCATCGCCCTTGACGAAGCGGCCGCCGAGACTTTCGAACAGCTTGACATAGGCCAGCGTCAAGGCGTGCGGATCGGTGACCGACCAGGGATCGACCCAGGTCAGCGCGCCGACGAAATCGGAGCTTAGATGCGGTTCCTTGGCGGCGAGGTCTGCGGCATCCAGCACCTTGAAGTCGAGATTGTATTCGCGCTTCAGCCGCTCGGCCTCGGCAACCTCGCTATCCTGCTTGGCGCGCGTGCGAAAGGCCTGCGTCCAGCCGTCCTTGCGGATGAGATGCTGCGCGCCGGAGGCTTCGATCAGCGCATCATGTTCTGAAACGGAGTGCTCTATCAGGGGCGCATAGGCGCGCGCGATCACCTGATGGCGGCTCAGATTGGAATGCCACCAGTACCGGCCGAGAAACTTTGCAACGGCTGGAAGGGCGGACAGATCGTAGCGCACGTCGATGCGGTTGTTGAGCGCCACCTTCAGGATCATGCCGAGCTGCTGGGGGAAGGCGTAGGGCACGACGCCCTCGCGCTGGATCAGCCCGGCATTGCCGAAGGAGGTTTCCTCGCCGGGGCCGCGCCTGTCGACCAGCACCACGGATTTTCCCCGTTGTGCCAGATGGAGCGCTGTCGAAACCCCGATGATCCCCGCGCCCAGAACGATTGCATCCGCTGCCATGACTTGCCTTCACTGTGTGCCTGAATTCGACCGAACATGCCCCTCGTGCGCAAGCGGCGCAAATGAAAAGTACAAGCTGTACACATTCTCTCAGGCGCTCTCGCAAGCGCTGCGAAAGCCTGCGCCGCTATGCGGTTGAGATTGCGGCCGCCGCGCCGCGCGCATCCATCCGTCCTGGGGAGACGCCCGTGAGCTTTCGTGACTATGACCTGATAATCGTCGGTGCCGGCTTTTTCGGTGCCACCATCGCCGAGCGCACGGCAAGCGAACTGGGCAAGCGGGTGCTGATCATCGACCGCCGCCACCATATTGGTGGCAATGCCTATAGCGAAAACGATCGTGAAACCGGGATAGAGGTGCACAAGTATGGCGCCCACCTGTTCCATACACCCAACAAGACCGTGTGGGATTATCTCAACCGTTTCACCCGCTTCACCGATTATCGCCACCGCGTGTTCACCTCGCACAAGAACCAGATCTATTCGATGCCGATCAATCTCGGCACGATCTGCCAGTTCTTCGGCCGGCATCTTGATCCGGCTGAGGCGCGGGCGCTGATTGCCGAGCAGGCCGCCGAGCTTGGCGACCGGGCGCCGCAGAATCTCGAGGAAAAGGCGATCTCGCTGATCGGTCGGCCGCTCTACGAGGCCTTCATCCGCGGCTATACCGCCAAGCAGTGGCAGACCGACCCGCGCGATCTGCCCGAATCCATCATCACCCGGCTTCCGGTGCGCTACAATTTCGACAACCGCTATTTCAACGACGCTTACGAAGGCCTGCCGGTCGATGGCTATACGGCGATCTTTGAGCGCATGCTGTCTAATCCGCTGATCGATATCCGCCTCAACACCGATTATTTTGCCGTGAAGGGCGAAATCCCCAAGGGCAAGCCGGTGGTCTATACCGGCCCGATCGACCGCTATTTCGACTACCGCGCCGGCGAACTCAAATGGCGCACCATCGATTTCGAGGAAGAGGTGGTCAGCACCGGCGATTTTCAGGGCACGGCCGTGATGAACTATGCCGATGAGGACGTGCCGTTCACGCGCATTCTGGAGTTTCGCCATTTCAACCCGGAGCGGGCCTATCAGAGCGAAAAATCGGTGATCGTGCGCGAATATTCGCGCTCCGCCACCCGCGCCGACGAGCCCTATTATCCGATCGATACCATGCAGGACAAGCTGACCTACCTTGCCTACCGCAACCTCGCCGAACAGGAAAAGGATGTGGTTTTTGGCGGGCGGCTTGGCACCTATCGCTATCTCGACATGCACCAGGCGATCGGGGCGGCCCTCAAGAGCTTCGAGGCTGACATCCTGCCGCGCTTCTTTGCGTCGGAACGGGCAGCGATCGCCGGCTGACGGCATCGGCTGGCGCCGCCGCTTTTCCGGATCGGCCGGCGGCGCCCAGTTGGCAGGGAACATCCCCACATCCGTCTTGTTGGGCTGACGAAACCAACTTGAAGGAGAGACATGTTTTATACCGACGGCAAGCTGCAGTATCCGGTCCGCGTCGACAAGCCCGATCCCCTGTTTGCGCGTGCGCTTCAGCAGGCTATCGGCGACGTGGAAGGGCAAATCCGCGTGGCAATGCAGTATTTCTTCCAAGCCTGCGGCGCGCGCGGCAATCCCAAATTCCGCGACATGCTGATGAACACGGCAACCGAAGAGCTTGGCCATATCGAAATGCTGGCAACGGCTGTTGCGCTCAATCTGGAAGGCGCACCGCTGTCAGAGAAGGAAGCCGTGGCGCAGGATCCGGTCTCCAGCATGGCGCTTGGCGAGAAGCCGAACCTTGGCACGGCCAAGCCCAACAGCGGTGCTCAGTCCGAACAGATGTAACGGCGGACGCGATCGCAGATGCGCCGAAGCCGGACGTGCCCCGACACATCCGGCTTCGGCTTCTTTATTCTATTCTCGTTGAGGTGATCGCATGAAACGAAGCTGGATTATCTTGGTGGCGGTGGTCGCTCTTGTCGCCCTGTTTTTTCTCACCTCCCGCCCGTTTACCCAAAGCGGCGATGAGCCGGGACAACCGAGCCCGCATGCCATTACGCAGTAAAGGCGGGGGGCATCCGGATCGTCTTATTTTTCAGGAAGACTCAGGAGGGCTTGAACGCCCGTCAGCCGAGTTGCTCGGCAAGATGCGCGCGGGCGCGGTTGACGCGGCTCTTGATCGTGCCGACCGGGCAGCCGCAGCGTTCGGCCGCCACTTCATAGCTCTCGCCCTGGATCAGGATGATGTCCACCGCATCGCGATAGTGTTGCGGAAGGTCGAGCAGGGCGCGGTGAAATTCGCGCGCGCGCACGGCCCATTCCTGCGGCGCATTGACGGTCGGGCGGGCAGAGGCGCAGTCATCCATGCCGATCACCTCACGCTTGGCAAGGCCGAACTTCGTGCAGAACGTATTGCGCAGGATGGTGAAGAGCCAGGATTTGAGGCTGGTGCCCTCCTGGAACTTGTCCAGATTGGCAAGCGCCCGCATCAGGGTCTCCTGCACAAGGTCATCGACATTGGTCGGGCTCCGGTCAAGGCGTCGAGCAAATGCCTTCAGCGCCGGGATCAGTTCGATCATTTCGGCACGGATGCGGGCCTGTGCGGCTTCTGCGTAGTCCACGTCGTTTGAAGACAGGCGCGCAGCACCAAGATGGGCCAGTGCAGGATCGATGAACATATGCGGCTTCCTTCTACCCTCAATCGAGGACAATCCGAGGCTTGCGTCTTGGTTCCTTCCCTTTCCGTCAAACTGATAATTTATCAGCAAAATGCCGGGTGAAACTGCATGGCCGGGCCGGTGCCTTCGCGGGAAACCCTGTCATTCGACTGTCAGACAGAGGTTCTAAGACATTTGACCAGGTGTTGCACGCCTGTGCGGGAAGTCTTCGGTTGACCGGCATCCATGATGTTGGCGGCCTCCACTGTGACGAGTGAACGGAATGAAAAACGGCAGAGGCCCTCGCATGCGTTTCGTCAGTGCCGAGCAAGTGGCGCGGCGGGCCGGTGTGTCGCGTTCGGCCGTTTCGCGCACCTTCACGCCCGGCGCCAGCGTGTCCCCTGCGACGCGCGAAAAGGTGATGCAGGCGGCCCAGGAACTCGGCTACCATGTCAACGATCTGGCGCGCGGCGTCCTCAACAACCAAAGCCGGCTGGTGGGCATCGTTGCGACGCGCCCGGAAGTGGGTTTTCGCGCCCATCTCACGGCAGCGCTGTCCAAGGTGCTGATAAAGCGCGGCAATCTGCCGATCCTCATCAACACAGGGCAGACGGAAGAGGAACTGGTGGCGGCGCAGAAAATGCTGATCGGTCACCGCGCCGAAGCCACCATCATTCTCTCGGGATCGCCACCGGCGAGCTTCTTCGAGCTTGCCCGGCGCAATGGCCAGCCGGTGGTGATGATCGGCCGCTCGGAGCCCGATGCCGACCATGTGCGGGCGGGAAATTCCGAGGCGTCGCAGCAGGCAGCCCTTGCCTTCCTTAAGGCCGGACGGCGGCGTTTCGCCTTTGCCGGCTCCCATTCCGCAACGCCGGCCATTCTGGAGCGGGAAACCGCCTTCGTTGCCGCGGTCGAAGCGGCCGGATTTACGGTGCGCGTCGCGCGCGGTCGCGATTCCGATTACGACAGCGGCGTCGTGGCGGCACGCCAGCTGATGGCGGATAGAGAGGACCTGCCGGATGCGGTGTTCTGCGCCAACGATCTCATCGCCTTTGGACTGATGGATGTGATGCGGCTGGAGGCAGGCCTTGCCGTGCCCGATGATCTGGCGGTGATCGGCTTTGACGATGTGCCGGAGGCCGCCTGGCTCAACTACCGCCTCACCACCTTTCGTCAGGATCCGGATGTCATGGCGAGACGGGCGGTCGACCTGCTCGAGCGGCGGCTGGCAAACCCCGACGCAGAACCGGATGTGGAGCGGGTCATCCCCCTCATCGTCTATCGCGACAGTTTTCGCGGCAAGACGTGACGCCGGATTGCGGGGCGGGCTTTGCCGGCAGGGCGGATCCGCGGCTTGATCGCTACCCATTGGAGATTTGAACGGTTTTGCGGGAACGGCCGACGCTCGCCGGTGTTGAGGGGATGGAAGGAGACATCCCATGCACCGTTTGATCCTCACCACAGTCTTAAGCCTTGGCCTGTCTGCCGGCGCATTGGCCACCGGACCGGCACTTGCCCAGGAGGGCAGCCCGGCCCCGTCTGCCGAAAAATGCACCCTGCCGCCGGCACAGCAGGGTCAGCCATCCGCAGAGACCGGGCGCAGCGGGCAGGGCAGGGCACCTGACCTTGCCGATTGCAACGGCGTCCTGAAGGCGCCGCCCCTTGGGGACCAGGGGCTTGTCGAACCGGCCCCGTCGGTCGGTGAAACGCCGGTAATACGGCCCGGCGATCTGCCGGGCGCAACACAGGCGCCGAACGCAGGCTCCGGCGGCTGATCAGAGGCGCTGCCCGCAGGATTTTTGCGACGCTCGCAATGAGGCACGCCCACAGGACAGGGGCGGGGCGGATCAGTCCTGGCTTTGCCTGGGAGAAACATGCCGATCCCGTAGCGGGCTCGTAGCGGGCGAGTGTCGGCGCCAAACCAAAAAGGCCGCCGCCCGAAGGGGCGCGGCCTTTTTCTGGAAAGCAGCAGAACGCGTGAGCCTACTTCTTGGAAGCGGCCTTGCGGGGTTTTGCGGCCTTCGGCGCGTCTTCCACCGTCTCTTCCGCTTCCTTGGCGAGGCGTGCCTGCTTCAGGCGTTCGGTCTTCTTGTCGCGTGCGACCGATTCCGCGTCGATGATCGCGCGGGCGGTGTGGTCGGTGGTTTCGGCCTTTTCACGGGCAGAGACCTTGCCGGGCTTGAAGAAAACGTCTTTCGTGGCAGTCATCTTGGCTCCTCTCGCAAAGGGGTGAGGGACGGTACGGAGCGAAATTTAGCGACGGCCGCGGACGGCAACCTTCTTGGGCATGGGCAGCAGGCCTTCGCGCTGCATCTTCTTGCGCGCCAGCTTGCGCTGCCGACGAATGGCTTCCGACTTTTCGCGGGCGCGCTTTTCCGACGGCTTTTCATAGGCGCTGCGCGCCTTCATTTCGCGAAAGACACCTTCGCGCTGCAACTTCTTCTTCAGCACCCGAAGTGCCTGGTCTACGTTGTTGTCTCTTACCAGAACCTGCAAAACATCTCCTTTTGCACGGCCGCTAAGGCCATTATGTGCATCTTGTGGTGGTTACTTGCCGATCTTCATCGAGGCGGGATTGAGCCACGAATTGCCCTTTGCGGGCGAGACGGCCTTCTCTTGCATTGCAGAGCGTGTCGACTTTTCAGGATCGATATCGCTCTCGATGATCCGACGGTCGAACGTTTCGTTCTCGAACCGGATCCGGTATTGCGCATGTCCATAGGCAGAGGGCATGACAGCCGATATGCGGCAAATGTCCGTCCGCTCCTGCCTCGAGCCTGCTGCCGCCTTCAAGACAATCATGTCTCCGACGGAATAAGTCGGTCTGCTCATCGCGCATCTCCCGACGTGCTCGCGTAAAACAAAAAGGCCGGGCGTTAACCCGACCTCCTCAAGTCACTCAGCCGATTAACCGCCAGTACATCCGTGGTCGGCTAGGGCGAATGACAATATCAAGCCGCCTGCAGGTTGTCGGCCGAGCTCTTGCCCGAGCGCTTGTCCTGGACGATGTCGTAACGGATCTTCTGGCCATCGGCCAGGCCGCGCAGGCCAGAGCGCTCAACGGCAGAGATGTGGACGAAAACGTCCGCGCCGCCGTTGTCAGGCTGAATGAAGCCGAAGCCCTTGGTGCTGTTAAACCACTTTACGGTACCAGTGTTCATGACGATCTCCTTTGTCAATCGCAAGTTATCCCGACGCGAAACCCGCCGGGCTGATCGATATTTTGAAAGGAAATCGACAGAGCGCCTTAGCTCTCGGACAAAGTCACAACCAAGTTCGATGACGACAATGTATGCTAATTTCCGGAAATGGCAACAGATTTCGCGAAATAAAATTTCTTGCGGTGCAAAAGATCGCGTTGCCGCGGCCGCCTATCCCTTTGAAATTCGAGGTTTTGCAGCGCGTTTTCGGGTGCGGTCCCAAAAGGTCGCACCGTGCCGGATTGGGTGCGGACTACAACCTGAGCGTTAAGAAGGCAAGGGTCCAGAGAGGCAATTTCGCCATCAACGAAGCTTGTCATATAACTTTGGCGCAATGTATGATAGATAATCTTGACGCCGGATGCTCCATGCCCCTTTATGCCCAGAGCCTGTGGGTGGTGCGTGCATCGCGCGTTGCCAGAACCGAATCGCGACAATCAGCCCTTGCATGCAGGGCAGCCGGCAGGCCATTGTTCCATCATCCGGCGGCCCTGTCTGTCGATCAGTTAAATATCACGGCGAAAACGCCGAAGGAGGCTCCATGACCATTCACCAGAACCTGATTGCCGGCGAGTGGGTCGGCAGTGAGGCATCGGAAAACATCAACCCGTCCGACACCAAGGATGTTGTCGGCCTTTATGCACAGGCGACGGCAGAGGATGCCAAGGCCGCCATCGAGGCGGCGCAGGCAGCATTCCCGGCCTGGTCGCGCTCGGGCATTCTGGAGCGCCACGCCATCCTCAAGAAGACGGCGGACGAGATCCTGGCGCGCAAGGACGAGCTTGGCCGTCTGCTCGCTCGCGAAGAGGGCAAGACGCTCGCTGAAGGCATCGGCGAGACCATCCGCGCCGCGCAGATCTTTGATTTCTTTGCCGGCGAAGCGCTGCGCCTGACCGGCGAAATGGTGCCCTCCGCCCGTCCCAATATCGGCGTCGAAATCACCCGCGAGCCGCTCGGCGTCATCGGCATCATCACGCCGTGGAATTTTCCGATCGCCATCCCCGCCTGGAAGATCGCCCCGGCGCTCTGCTACGGCAATACGGTGGTGTTCAAGCCGGCCGATCTGGTGCCGGGCTGCTCATGGGCCATCGTCGATATCCTGCACCGCGCCGGTCTGCCGAAGGGCGTGCTGAACCTCGTGATGGGCCGTGGCTCCGTCGTTGGCCAGGTGATCCTCGACAGCCCGAAGGTCAACGGCATTACCTTCACCGGCTCCACCGGTACCGGCAAGCGTGTGGCGCTCGCCTCCGTCGAGCATAACCGCAAGTTCCAGTTGGAAATGGGCGGCAAGAACCCGATGGTGGTGCTCGATGACGCCGACCTGACGGTTGCCGTCGAAGCCGCGGCCAATTCCGGCTTCTTCTCCACCGGCCAGCGTTGCACGGCATCGTCGCGCCTGATCGTCACGGAAGGCATCCATGATCGCTTCGTGGCAGCGCTGACGGAAAAGCTGCAGTCGCTCACCATCGACAACGCCCTGAAGGCCGGCACGCATATCGGCCCGGTCGTGGATGAAAAGCAGCTCAAGCAGGATACCGATTACATCGAGATCGGCCAGCAGGAAGGCGCAAAGCTTGCCTTCGGCGGCAAGATCCTGGAGCGCGAAACCCCCGGCTTCTATCTTCAGCCGGCGCTGTTTACCGAAGCCACCAACCAGATGCGTATTTCGCGCGAGGAAATCTTCGGACCTGTTGCCGCCGTCATCCGTGTCAAGGATTATGAAGAGGCGCTTGCCACGGCCAATGACACGCCCTTCGGCCTGTCTGCCGGTATCGCGACCACCAGCCTGAAGCACGCCACCCAC
The DNA here is from genome assembly GCF_042611105.1 of Neorhizobium fuzhouense. Classification (NCBI taxonomy): domain Bacteria; kingdom Pseudomonadati; phylum Pseudomonadota; class Alphaproteobacteria; order Hyphomicrobiales; family Rhizobiaceae; genus Neorhizobium; species Neorhizobium fuzhouense. Next base: position 182,741 of record NZ_JBHFFP010000010.1, read on the forward strand.
TTCAAGCGCAATTCGGAAGCTGGCATGGTCATGGTCAACCTGCCGACGGCGGGCGTCGATTTCCACGTGCCCTTCGGTGGTCGCAAGGCCTCGTCCTTCGGCTCGCGCGAACAGGGCAAGTATGCCGCCGAATTCTTCACCGTGGTGAAGACGGCCTATACGCTGGCCTGATCGCCACGACATCAGAGAGAATGCGGGCCGGCGGGGATCCTCTCTCCGCCGGCTTTTTGTTTGGGCTTATCGTGTGTCAGCGCTTGCCCGCTCCGCCCGCCTGTGAAACCTTGCAGGCGGGGTGAGGAGGAAATGTCCCGCATGATCGAACTGCTTGGTACTCAGCTTACGGATCCATTCCGGATCGGATTGATTTTCTTTCTGCTCGTCACGGCCGTGCGAACACGCCACAGCATGGGCATGCGCGCACCGCTTGCCATGGGGGTGGTCTTCGTTGCCATTCTGCTGCCGCTCACCACGGAAGCCGGCGCTGTTGGCGCCACTCGGCTTTCGGCGGTGCTGTCGGGCATCCTCGCCAATGCCGTCATCCTTGCCGTCTTTCTGGCCGGCTGGACCCTTTGGGAACGGCGCAGCCGCTAGAGCATTTCCAGGAAAAGTGTGAAACGGTTTTCCGTCCGGAAATGCGTTAAAACAAAATGCTCCAAGGCGGCGTTGCAGCATCGCGCTCTTCTGTAACGTACGCTTCCTTGACCGGACCGGTTGCTCCGTTGGCCCGGACCTTCTTCCGTGAATCCGTGAAATAAGTATCAGCAGGATTTTGGGCGCGCGAGGTCGCACGCTTGCCAAACGGAAACAGGCTGGCGGGGGGCCAGCCTGTCTGTTCTGCGCAATGTCATAGGAAGCCGGTCGAGGGACCGGCTTCGCTGTGGATCATTTCACGTCGTCCGCAAAGATGTCCTTCTTGTGGGTATTGCCCGGCACCAGCAGCGCGCCGATGACAACCGTCGCGCCGGCGATGATGATCGGATACCACAGGCCGCCATAGACGTTGCCGGTCTGGGCCGAGATGGCGAAGGCGGTGGCCGGCATCAGACCACCGAACCAGCCATTGCCGATGTGATACGGCAGCGACAGGCCCGAATAGCGGATGCGGGTGGGGAAGAGTTCCACCAGCATGGCGGCAATGGGCGCATAGACCATCGTCACCAGCAGGATGAGGTAGGTGAGGATCAGCACGACCCCGAGTTTCTGGCCGGTGAAGATGTCGAAGAAGTTCGAGGCGCGGATGACCGTCGTGTTCTTGTCAGCGACCAGCGGATAGCCGGCAGCTGTCAGCGCGTCATTGACCGACTTGGTGAAGGCGGCAGGCGTTGCCTTGGCGGCATCGCCGGCCAGTTTGCTCACGTCATAGGACGGGATAACCGTCTCGCCGATCTTGATCTGTGCCGTCGTGACAGCCGGATCCTGAACGGAGGTATAGTTCACCGAAGAGCGCGCAAGGGTGGACTTGGCGATGTCGCAGGACGAGGTGAACTTGGCGGTGCCGACCGGGTTGAACTGGAACGAGCAATCGCCAGGAGCCGAGGTTACGGTGATGGCCGTCTGCTGGGCCGCATGCAGCGCCGGGTTCGCCGTCTCCGTCAGGAGCGGGAAGACGAACTTGTAGGTGAGCGCGGCAATCAGGCAGCCGGCAAGGATGATCGGCTTGCGGCCGATCTTGTCCGACAGCGACCCGAAGAACAGGAAGCCGCCGGTGCCGAGGATCAGCGACCAGGCCACCATGACGTTGGCGGTGAAGCTGTCGACCTTGATGACGTTCTGCAGGAAGAACAGGGCGTAGAACTGGCCGGAATACCAGACGACCGCCTGGCCTGCGACAAGCCCGAAGAGCGCGATGAGGGCGAACTTGCCGTTCTTCCAGGTGCCGAAGGCTTCGCGCAGCGGTGCCTTGGAGGCCGCCCCCTCTTCCTTCATCTTCTTGAAGGCGGGCGATTCGTTCATCTGCATGCGGATATAGAGCGAGACCAGCAGAAGCAGGATCGAGCCCAGGAAGGGAACGCGCCAGCCCCAGAGGTCGAAGGCCTTGATCATCTTGGCCGTTCCGTCCGGGTTCATCACGGCGGCACCGGCGGCATCGAGGACAGCGGTCGGGGCCCAGTTGGCGTTCACATAGCTCTGAACGCCGAGGATGACGATCAGCGACAGCAGAAGCCCAAGCGTTGCCGTGGTCTGGATGAAGGCGGTGAAATAGCCGCGCTGGTTGGCCGGTGCGTGCTCGGCCACATAGACCGCGGCACCGCCATATTCCCCGCCGAGCGCCAGGCCCTGCAGCATGCGAAGCGCAATCAGGATGATCGGTGCGGCGGCACCCCAGCTGTTATAGCCAGGCAGCAGGCCGACCAGGAAGGTCGACAGGCCCATGATGAGAATGGTCATCAGGAAGGTGTATTTGCGTCCGACGACGTCGCCCAGCGCGCCGAAGACGAGGGCGCCGAACGGGCGCACGATAAATCCTGCCGCAAAGGCAAGAAGGGCAAAGACGTTACGAGTGGCTTCCGGGAAGGCGGTGAAATACTGCGCGCCGATAATGGCGGCAAGCGAGCCGTAAAGATAGAAGTCGTACCATTCAAAGATGGTGCCGGCGGAAGAGGCCATGATGACCTTCTTCTCCTCGCCTGTCATGGGCCGCGAACGGTCGCGGGCACTCATTTCTACTGCTGCCATGTATGCCTCCTCCTGGCTTTCCAGCCTCCCGGCTGGCCAAATCCACTCAAATTTCCCCCGCGGACGGCCACCTCTCAGACCGCTGGCGGCTCCCGTTCCGGTCCTCACCCGGGCGAAAGATGCAAAACGGTATCGCCCAAGCGATCCGCCCCTCCTTGGCCCCGCCGACAGAAAGGTCGGCGGTGGCTCTTTCGCATCTGCCCCCGACGAAGGGGACGGACAGGAAGACATCCTATTTAACACAACCCAAATATGCCGATCAGAACGACTTTGGTCTAAGGGGTGATCGGGACGCCGCCTTATCCACAGACGCCTTGCGAAGGCGGAGCAATGCAGCCTGCTGCCGGCGTTGAACGGCCGGTGCTAAGCGTGGAAGGGCAGGCGGGCGTCCTGCGGTCCGTAAGCGGAAAGATGCCGTTCCTTGGCTGCCCGCGAGAGCCCCTGCGCTTGGCCTTGTCACCGCTTGGCGATATGACTGTATCGGGCGCCGGTTCGATGTGTGCGTCCCGGTGGCAAAAGAGCATGAGTGACGGGAACAGGTTGATGGATAACAGACGATATTATGCAAACATGGGTGGCCTGCCGGGGCAGACCGAGCTTTTGTCCAGCAAGGCCGTGTTCACGACGGCCTATGCCGTCATTCCCCGCCGCGTGATGACCGATATCGTCACCAGCCTCCTGCCGCACTGGACCGACAGCCGCGCCTGGATCATTGCCCGCCCGATGACCGGTTTTTCCGAGACATTCGCGCAGTATATCGTGGAAGTGGCGCCTGGCGGCGGCAGCGCCCAGCCGGAGCCCAATGCCAAGGCGCAGGCGGCCATTTTCGTTGTCGAGGGTGAATTCACCATCACCCTTGACGGGACGCCGCATGCGTTGCGGGAAGGCTCCTTTGCCTATCTGCCGGCAGGCTCCGCATGGACGATCAAAAATGGCTCGCAGGCGCCGGCAAAATTCCACTGGGTGCGCAAGGCATTCCAGGCGGTTGAAGGCCTGGAACGGCCGCCTGCAATCTTTTCCCATGAGAGCGAGCATGAGATTGCCCATATGCCGGATACCAATGGCGCCTGGGGCACGACCCGCTTCATCGATCCGTCCGATATCCGCTATGACATGCACCTGAATATCGTCACGTTTGAACCCGGCGGCACCATTCCCTTCATGGAAACCCATGTGATGGAGCACGGCCTCTATGTGCTGGAAGGGAAGGCTGTCTACCGGCTGAATTCCGACTGGGTGGAGGTGGAAGCCGGCGACTTCATGTGGCTTCGCGCCTTCTGCCCGCAGGCCTGCTATGCCAGTGGACCGGGCCGCTTTCGCTACCTCCTCTACAAGGACGTCAACCGTCACGTGGATCTTTGGTAAAGGGCTACTGACCGCCAGCGGCATGGTCGAAGGCAGGATTTTCAGGGTCAGGATTCAGAGATGTCCGGCTCCTACTTGATCGGACGGGGATCGCCCCAATGTGCGGAGATGCAGCCACCCCCTGGTGCTCAACGCGACGAGGCGTTATTCGGCGATGAAAATCTTGTCGGCACCGGGGATCTTCAAGAGAGCCTCCAGGCGTTCCGGTGAAACCAGGGGCAACTGCGTCTTCAACATGTCCGCAAGGGCCGGGGGCAGGTCGGAAAGCTGCGCAAATGCAGTGCCGGGCTGCGCATAATTGAGGATGGTCCGGATGTCGGCCTCGGCATGGCCATGCGCCAGATCAAGGACGGCGCTGGAAACGCGCTTCCACTGCGCCATGCGCGCCGTGATAGCGGGCATTTCCGACGGCGCGTAGCTTTGCGAATATCCGAGCAGCATCGCCTGCTCGGTTGCCGGACGCCCGAGAAACCAGCGGACAAATGCAAGCCGGGCCCAGAGAAAACCGTTCGTCGGTTCGCATTGCAGACCCTTGACCGACACGTCATCGATCCGCCGCAGCTTTTCGAGCCAGGCCTCGCGGTTTTCGCTCGGGGTAATTTTGTCTGCCTGCCACGTCAAAAGATCAACGAGGGCGATGATGCCATCGTGATTACACGACGCAACGATTGCGTCAGATCTCCTCAGAGCGTCATCAACAGCGGGGGCCGACAGGGGTTCCCCCGCATAAGCGAGCCTTCTCAGTTGCAGCAGATCCCGATATTCTGCTGCCATCGGCAAAAATCGCATCTGCGAATAGTTCACCGCCGCCAATGCCGCGAGCAAAGCCGCGGCGATGACTGGCTCACGTTTCATGATCGACATAGTAGGAGCTGTAACGCGAGCTGTAATAATCGGACGAGCCGTATTCGCGGTACAGCTTGAGCTTCTGCACGTCGACCTTGTTGAGGACAACGCCGAGCGTCCGTTCAGCAATCTGGTGTTCCGTCACCAGTGTCTGCTTGACCACCTTGCGAGAAACCGCACCCCATTCTACCACCATGATGAAACCGTCCACACGGCCAGCGATAGAACGCGCGTCAACGACAGGTGCAAGCGGTGGCAAGTCAAGGACGACGTAATCATATTCAGCCGAAACACGGGTGAGCAGTTGGTGCATCTGGGGAGATGCCAGCAGTTCGGAGGAGTGTGTGATGCGACGCTTCACGACCACTGGAAGGAAATCGAGACCTGACGTCGCATCATGCAGCAAAAGCGAGGTGTAAGGCACGCCTTCCGTCAAAACCTGGATAAGCCCTGCCTGCGCATGTTGCCCAATTGCACGGGTGGCGCCCGGATTGCGCAAATCGGCGTCGATAAGCAGGGTGCGCCCGCTCTTTGCCAGAACCTGCGCCAGATTAAGGGCGATCGTCGACTTGCCTTCGCCAGGCAGGGTGGACACCAAACCGACGATCTTGCTCGACTTTGTAATGTTCAAGTCGATTGCGATCTTGCAGCTTCGCAGCGTTTCGGAAAAGGAAGACAGCGGATAGTTGATCGAGAAGTTCGATACACTGCTCCGGAAGTGAATATCCTTTTCACCCGGCGCCGCTACAGCGGTATCAGTCTTCTTGGCGATCTGCGGCGTCGCACCGAGATATTCGACACCCAGGACATCACGCACTTGGTCACCGGTGCGAAAGAAGCGATCACGAAATTCCCGGAAGGCCGCGATACCGCACCCTAAAATCAATCCAAACACCAAAGATATCGCTAGGACGAGAGGCCTGCGAGGACTGCTCGGCACACCGGGCCCGACAGCATTCGAAATGACGCGTGCCTCCGTAACGGGGAATGACTGCTGTTGTACCGCTTCCTGATAGCGCTGAAGAAATGTCTGATAGAGATTCTTGTAGGCCTCGGCCGAGCGCTCCAGTTCACGCAACTGAACCTGTGTTTCACTTGCTGCGACACTGACACCCGTCGCCTTGCGCACGCCCTCGGTGATGTTGCGTTCCCGGGAGCGGGCTACTTCCAGCTCACTCTGATAGCTTTCCGCAATCCGCTTCAACTCATCAAACATCAGTCGGTTATATTCCGACATCTCCTGGCGAAGGCGTACAGCCTGCACATGATCCGGTCCAAGTCGCTTAGAGATCTCGGACTCCAGTTTGGATGCGTTCAAAAATTTTTGGCGCAACGTATTGATGACGGAACTGTCAAGGGCATCGGTGACGATCGCATCCGTCTGACCGCTTGCCAATATCTCCTGAATACGGTCGTAGCGTGCCTGTGCGCGCGCAGTATCTGCCCGGGCAACAATAAGCGCGCTGTTCAACTCGGTCAGTTGCTGATCGGAAACAAGTCCGTTGCCTGCCGTCACAAGCCCATTGGCCGCTCTGAATTTCTGTACGGCGAGGTCGGAAGCGAGCGATTGCTGACGCAATTCCTCTATTCTATCCTGAAGCCATTCACCGGCACGTCGGGTTGCCTGATATTTTGCATCGAGCTTATCGTTAATGTAAGACTCTGCAACAGCATTGGCGACCGCTGCGGCCATGCCCGGCGACGGCGATGTGAAGTCGATTTCAAGAACGTACGCTCGGCCAACGCGCTGGATGGCCAGCCCACCCTGAAGGCGTGCAAGAGCAGACCGACGAAACGCTTCTTCAGGGTCAATAAGTTCGCCAGTTTCTCTTGATATCAGGCCAATAGAGGCAAGTAAACTCCTGATACTGGAGTTAATGGTGGCGAGAAATGACCCGCCGGAAGCCATGAACTCGGGATTATTTTGCAGCTTCAAACGGTCGACCGTGGCGAGGCCAATCGTGTCGGATTTTAAAAGCTCGACCTGGCTTAGTACAGATGCCTCGTCATCTAAGACGCCGCCGATCGTTGAAAGCTGCTGGACAACCTCGCTGTTGCCACGGTCAATCAGAACGCTGGTCGACGCCGTAAAAAGGGGGACGGCGGTGAGAAGGTAGGACGTCCCAATCGCCAATGCAAATACGACTGCCGCGGCAACAACAATCCATTGTCGCCGGGCAATCGCCAAAAGCTGGTCAATATTGATCTCGTGCGCAACCGGTTCACCCTGGCCTGCATCTGGGTTGGTGACAAAAACAGGGTGTTGGTTCACCGGGTCATCCTAATCGTAGAATCGTTGAGATATCAGCCGTTCGCGGTAGGGCTAACAGAGGTGCCGCCCCCGCCATTGTTGTTATTGCCACTTCCCGAGGACGTTCCTCCGTCGGAGCCGGAGAAAGTGCCCGATCCGCTACTGGTGGAAGTCGAATTTGTTGCAGTGGCGCCGCCACCTGTTGTGCCTGTGATGCCACCGTCTCCGCCGGTTACACCTGTTAGTTCCCCTGTGCCCGCGCCAATGACTCCAGTCGGTTCGCCGCCAAACGCCGGAGTTTCAGCTGTGCGGACGCCTGAGTTGGCGTTCAGGCGTTTCGCTGCCTCTGCCAGTTGATTGCTGGAGGAAATAGCCACCTGAATCTGGGCGGCGGCCAGCTGATTCTGCGTGGCGGCCAGAGCCGCTGCTGCAAGATTTGCTCCTCTGACCATTGCGTCTGCCTGAGCCGTGTCTGCGGTCTGTCCCGCAGCCTGAAGGGCAGTCAGTGCCTCGGTCAGCTTACCCTCTGCCGTTGCCGCAAGCAGAAGCGAAGCCACGAAAGTGGAAAGCTCCCCTGCAGGCGTGGTGAGAAGACTTTGTGGATTGGCAAGAAAGGCAGCAAGCTGCTCAGACGATGCGGCAACGACGGCCGTAGTTGATGGAGAAGGTGGCGGAGCGCCTGCGTTTCCGCCGTTAGCCGTCGGCCCCGGCGCCTGGTCGGCGGGCAGAGTTTGAGCCGCAACCTGCCCGGCCAACAACAGTGCCAATCCGGAAACGATGATCTGAGATTTTTTAAGCATAGTGCCCATATGAGCAATCCTCTTCAAGCTTCCAGCGCGCTGATGCCGAACACATCATCACGTCTGGCTGGTCGATTGACCGAATTCAGTTTTTCGGCCGAAACCGAGGTGCCTATTACTGGTTGCGAATAGTGTCGCGTGTATTTGCCACGTTATTGACCGAAGATGTGGCCGAATTCAAGATTGTCAGGAACTTTGTCAACTCAACAGCGTCCGATGTAGAAACGTATAGCACATCTTTGTTCTGCATGGGGAATTTCTGCACCGCAAAGAAGCCGGACGGATCTCTAAGGTTTGCGCGGAAGATCACGGGTACAGTTTCAGACTTGAAACGAGACGTGTCAACGCCAAGGTTTGCCAGGAAGCTTTTGCTCTCGTTGCGATACAGAAGAACTGCCCGCGGCTCTGCTTTGTCGTCGAGAAGACCGCCCGCTTTCGCCAGTGCGTCGCCCAGCGTCAGGTCGGAATCTTCAAAGTCAAAACTGCCGCTCAGGCCCGTCACGCCGAATGCCAAATACGTTCGCTTGTCACGGCGGACGATGATGGTGTCACCTGGCTGAACATAAATGTTTTCTGCAGAATTCCGCGCCAATGTATTATATGCGGCAGTTGCCTGCTTTCCGCGACGCTGAAGCGTGATCGTGGTCTCCGCAGCGGCAGCGCTGAGGCCTCCAGCCTCGGAGATCACGTCAAGGATACGCTCGCCAGAAGGGCTGAGCGTGATCTTCTTCGGCGAATTGACATCGCCCAGAACCGCGGCTTCCATCGAGTGACTTTGACTTACGGAGACCACAACCTGGGGCTCGATGGCGCGGTTGGCCAAGCGGCTGGCGATTTCAATTTGCAGATCACTGACCGTTTTACCAGCGGCGCGCACGGAGCCTGCGTAAGGAACGCTGAGATTGCCCTGGCGATCAACGGTTTGACTCGGCAAGGTGATATAGTTTCCGGGCCGCGCGCCTGCGTCGGCTGGAATGAACAAGCCGCCGGCCTGCGCTTCAAACACCGACACCTGCACGACGTCGCCCACGCCGAGGACGATGTCCGGGATGCCATCACGCGTTGCGCCAAATCCCTTGCTCAAACTGCCTTCAGGAGCCGTTGATATGTGGCTGAGAACTGCGCTGTTGATGTCAACCAGCGCATAATCAATGCCAACCTTCTGGTCGCCGGTGCCCACCGTTACGGCGGCGCCAGAACCGACAACATGCTGATCCGGCCCGGACCGGGGCAGGGAGGTGCATCCTGCCAGAAGACCCGCTACCGCGATTGCTAAAATTCGATTTGTCATCATCCCCAATCGTCCCGCCACATCATTGAGAGGTTGTTCATACTGAATATCGGATAACCTTTGAGCGCCAGATTTTTTTATTGCGACGCACTATTTTATAGAAAACTTGAATACGGTTGTAGCAAATAAACCACAAAATTTGGTTAATTTTTTATTCTGACCATGGTTCTGCGCCCGTATGCGACCGTTAGGCAAAGACCTAGAAATAAAACCCACCATGTCGAAAAGCCGGGAATCTGGACCGAAAAGTCCGTTGCTGAATGGATCAAGACAAGAACGGTGGCACACGCGGCGGCAGCAACTATAGAGCGCTTTTTTCGGCGGCGTCGCAGTCCAACTCCGACCGCTCTTGCAAGCATAGCAATGAAAAACCCAGTTATCACGACAAATGGTAAACCCAGAGCCAGAAGCCCATCAAGATAGAAGTTGTGGGCCATTGGCCAATAGCCGTTAAGTCCACAGGCTGCGTCTCGATAGGCGGGGAATAAGACTGGAAAGGCGCCTGCTCCAGCGCCGACCAGCAGATGATCTCTGGTGGCCGCAAGGATGCCGGGTATGACGCAGACGCGTCCGTCATCCAGCCCCTGGACTTGCGCACGAAGCATCACGCGCCCGGCAAAGAAACCGACGACCACAATCGCGACAACGGCAAAGGCTGCCGCTTTAAGCAGTTGCTGGACAGATAAGCCTGTCCAGGCTTGTGAAATACCTGTCGACTGGTTGCCGTCAGTGCGGAAGAACACACTGAATGCGATCTGACCCATCAATGCAACCGTTGTCGCGAGAACGCCTCCGCGTGATTGTGTAAGCACAACAGCTGTGAGCGTCACGAGACAGAGCAGAAGCCAGCCGGCAGCTTCAAGCGGCGTCCAGCCGTCGCGCCGATAAAACAGATCGCTACCGGGGATAAGGCGCACGCGTAGGCCCTTGAGCTGGCAGATCATCGCCACCAGCGTCACGCCGTAGAACGTCGCCGCCGTGTTTCGGTTTACAAACGGTGCCGTCAGAGAGCCGAGATAATATTGTTTGTCTGTCAGCATCAAGGCTCTTGGGAATGCGATGAACTGGAGGATGGCGAAGGCCGCCATCAGGCCTCCTGCCACGCAGAACACGCGCAGCGCGCGTTCAATTTCTGTGTCCCGCCGAAAGAGGATCAGGACTGATAGGAGAGTGATCGCAGGGAGGCTTATCGGGCCGAGGGCGGCCAATGTGTCGGCCGGTGCAGGGGAAATGAACTCGGGTGAGGCAATACCTATATCCTGGAGAACCCGCCAGGCTGCATTTCCGGTCATGCCAGCCGGCAGCGGCATGGCCTGCATGATTGTCCAGGCCGCCACAAAAAGCCAGATGCACAAGATGCCGAGGAAGACGTTGCGCGTGGCCGGTGGAACGCCAAGCGTAAGATATCCGAGCATCAGCGAGACAGACATCAGCAATGTGCTGATACTGATCGCTTCCGGGTAAACTGCGCCATGGGAGAGATACACCACACAGAGTGCAGATACAAAAAATGCTATAGCGACATTGCGCGACCATTTCGCGGCAATGCTGTCTTCCTGGCGCTCAGAAGATGCGGCTGCAAGTTTATGTGGGGCATGCGCGTTTTGCCGAGCAGTCAAAACCGCCTCCGTTGTTCGTGGCAGGCCAGTCCCTACTCGAGGCGGCATCCACAAGTCTGGTAACACAACACATTACTTGTAAAAAGATGGAAACTGCCCAGCCCCCTTGTTTCTGAGGATGGCGTTCCATCGGTGTGGCCGCTGTTTGCTCATGACAAAAATGCAGGCGCTTAAAATTTGAGAGATTGACTTAAGCGCCCATCATTTTCGACCCGCTAGAACGAAAGCACAGGACTTGGCGCTACCGGCTTCGTCCACGTGCAACGGGATCGGCGATGAAGAATTTTATGCTTGCAGCCTTTGCTGCCGCCATGTTTGTCAGCAATGTTTCCCCCTCTTTCGCTGTGGGGCCCGCCGGTATGGCAGCCCCGGCGCCGCGGCAAAACGCGCATATTGTCTCGGCAAAGCCGACGCTTGCGCCCTATGCATTCGTCGCCTTCTGCGTGGCGCACGGTGAAGAATGCCGGGAGGAGGCAGAGCCTCGCAAGCTGGTCCTCACGCCTCTCTTGATGCGGGAATTGTTCAACGTCAATCTGCAGGTCAATCGGGAGATTACACCTCAAAGCGATGCGCCCGGACAGGATGAGTGGACCCTCAACGTGTCTCGCGGTGACTGCGAGGATTACGTTCTGACAAAGCGCAGCAGGCTGGCGAAGCTCGGATGGCCTGTCAACAAGCTGCGCGTTGCTGTCGCCATGACGCCGAACAGAGTTGGCCATGCGGTGCTCGTGGTCAGTGCAGAATCGGGAGATCTCGTGCTGGACAACCGCACCAATGAGATCCGCAACTGGCGCGATACCGACCTTGTCTGGCTGAAAATTCAGTCTGACTCAAATCCTCTTTTTTGGAATGACCTGCAGCGCACGAAATGAACAAGACCTTGTGGCGTTCGCCTTGCAATCTCGCTTGCAACAATCGGGCGATGCTGGCCGATCGGATGTAAAACACTCGGCAATCGACCGTGGGAGACATTCGCTTGCCTGTTTGTGATGAAGGTTTGACTTGACCATCGGCAAATGCTGATACACGTGAAGAGCACGCATGGTGTCTCCGATCGAATGACCAGTTGATATGTCTGATGGCAGCGTCCAAGAAGCTTCGAGATCTCCACCGCGGCCTCCGAAACGGTTGGGTCTTGCGCTCTGGCTGGGGTTGGTGACGAGTGTCACAATGGCCGTCGTTATGCTTGCCAATGACGGGAGAAACCTCAAGCTGGTGATGCACAGGATCGGAATCGAATATCCGACCCGCCCCTCTGATCCCGCAAGGCAAGAGATGCTGCAGACCATGCCTGCACCATTGAGATCCTGGCCCCTGGGTCTGCCCGCCGATGACAGGCGCGACCCGATGATCGATTTTCACCTGCCCGAGCAACTGTGCCTGAGCCTTGCCGTTGCAGATCAGGATCCGCCGGAGTTTTCCACCGAAAGCGGAGGTACATGGCAATGCGTGATGTACTGGGCTCTGTCGCGGGAGGCAGATGCGCCCTCGGTCTTCATCCAGATCCGGGGCAATGATGAGGGCGAGATCACGGCGTGGCGTGCCAAACTGAGTAAGGGACAGTCGGACGGTACAGCCATTGCACACCAGAGCCTGGAGATCTTGAGGAAGGCGCTGCAGCCCCTCGGCATGGACGAAGAACTGTTTTCCATGCTTGGAGAAAAAATCGATGGCTGGCAGGAATTTTATTATTATATGGGAAACCAGCGGCTGAGCTTTCGCCCTGAATTTAGTGATCCGAGCCGCTTCAATCTCCTGGCACAACGGCGCAGATTGCCTGCATTCGTCCCCTTGCCTGTCTCCGTTGTCCGCCATCGCCAAGACCAGGGCGAGACCTTGCGGGGCGCCGTTGATCCTAAGAAAAGCGTCAAGGGACCCCGTCCTTGATGGGCGCAAGAGAAGTACCACCTTTAGGATGGACCGCTACGCGATGTCCTTCGGATACAGCTTTGCAGAAATGACATGGCATGGCTTGCCAAAGCCAAGCATAATGCTGCCAAACTGGGCAGTGAGAGAATGCGCAAGAGAGAACTGATTTCTGTTCGAACAGCAGGTGGCATTTGAATTTCGTTCGCAAAATGGTGGACTGGATGAATGGGCGGGGAGAAGCGGCACGGCCGGCCGATCTGCGTCCTCGCATTGATCTCGGGCACAAGTCACCGGGCTACGCGATTTACGCCATTGGCGACGTGCACGGCTGCCTGAAGGAATTGCTGGAGGCGGAAGCGCGCATTGCGGCCGATATGGCAGCCAGCAACCTGCCGGGGCTTGTCGTGTTGCTCGGCGACTATGTCGACCGCGGCCCGGACTCCTCGGCGGTTTTGAGCCATCTGGCCAAGCCCAGCGCAGCCGGGCTGCGCCGGCTGGCCCTTTGCGGCAACCATGATGACATGTTCTTGAAATTCATCGAGGATCCGCGTTCCGTGCTGACCTGGCTTGATTTCGGCGGACGTGAAACGCTGATGTCCTATGGCATCGATATCGAGAATCTCCAGAAACGCGACAAGGTCGACGTGGTGGCGCTGAAGAGGCTCCTGGACGAGACAGTCCCGGCTGCCCATATCGACTTTCTGCGCAATATGCCAAGTGCGCTTCGGCTTGGCGAACATCTGTTCGTGCATGCGGGCGTCAGGCCCGGTCTTCCCCTCGAGGAGCAAAGCGAGGAGGATTTACTGTGGATCCGCGAGCCGTTTATTTCGCGCGGACCGCAGTTGCCGATGATCGTGGTACACGGTCACACGCCCGTACAAGAGCCCGATATCGGCCCTGGCCGCATCGGCATTGATACCTGCGCCTATGCAACAGGTCGGCTGACGGTTCTCAAGCTGTTCCAGGGTGAAACAAGCCTGATCGGCTAGCTTTTTCGGGCCAGTGTCGATGTGACCCGGATCGTCCAACGTGTGAGGGCGTTGCGGCGCCGCGCTTGCAAGCGCGACGCCGCCGAAGCATCAATCGGCTTTGCCGACACCATGGTAGGTAAAACCGTGGGCTTCCACCTCCGGCGCCCGGTAGACATTGCGCAGGTCAACGAAGACCGGAGCTGCCATGGACGATTTCAGGCGGGAAAGATCAAGCGCGCGGAACTGGTTCCATTCCGTGACCAGCACGACGGCGGAGGCGCCTTCTGCGGCCTGATAGGGTCCCGAGGCAAACTCGATATTGATCAGCTGGCGGGCGTTTTCCATGCCTTCTGGATCAAAACCCGAAACGATGGCACCGGAATCCTGCAGGGTCTGGGCAATGGCAATGGCCGGGCTGTCGCGCATGTCGTCCGTGTTCGGCTTGAAGGTCAGGCCGAGGAGCGCGATCTTCTTGCCGCGCACATCGCCGCCCAGCGCGGCGATGACACGCCGGCCCATGGCGCGCTTGCGATTGTCGTTGATGGCAATTGTGGTTTCGATCAGGCGAACGGGGCTGTCATGGTCCTGCGCCGTCTTGACGAGCGCCAGGGTGTCCTTCGGGAAGCATGAGCCGCCATAGCCCGGGCCCGCATGCAAGAACTTTGCGCCAATGCGCCCATCCAGACCGATGCCGCGCGACACATCCTGCACATCGGCGCCCACCCTTTCGCAAAGATCGGCGATCTCGTTGATGAAGGTGATCTTCATGGCAAGGAAGGCGTTTGCCGCATACTTGATCAGTTCAGACGTGCGCCGCCCGGTAAAGACCAGGGGTGACTGGTTGAGGTAAAGCGGGCGATAGACTTCCGTCATCACCGCGCGGGCACGATCGTCCGACAGGCCGATCACGATCCGGTCAGGACGCTTGAAGTCATCGATGGCGGCACCTTCGCGCAGGAATTCCGGGTTGGAGACCACGGCAAAATCCGCGTCCGGATTGGTTTCGCGAATGATGCGCTCCACCTCGTCACCGGTGCCAACCGGAACGGTGGACTTGGTCACGACAACCGTAAAACCCTTGATAGACTGGGCAATTTCAGCGGCTGCTGCATAGACATAGCTCAAGTCGGCATGGCCGTCGCCACGTCGCGAGGGTGTTCCAACCGCAATGAATACGACGTCGGCGGCTTCGACCGCTGGGCCGAGATCGGTCGTGAAGGACAGCCGTCCGGCGGCCTTGTTATTGCCGACGAGGAGATCGAGGCCAGGCTCATAGATCGGCATCACACCCTTGTTCAGGGCGGTGATCTTTTCCTCGGCCTTGTCGACGCAGACGACCTCATGGCCGAAGTCTGCAAAACAGGCGCCCGAAACAAGGCCCACGTAACCGGAACCAACCATGACTATTCGCATATACTATTCCTCATCAAGACGGATTTCCCCAAACTGTCGCGGCTATCCCTCAGGCCGCTGGCCAACATTCAGGCTCAATTGCAGGTGATTGCCGATGCAGTCTTCGTCCCCGATTATCAGACTTATGTGCTAGCGTCCGAATTCATCCTCGATCCGCACGATGTCATCCTCGCCAAGATAAGAGCCGCTCTGGACCTCGACCATTTCGAGAAGGATCTTGCCGGGATTGTGAAGCCGGTGCAGTTCACCTTGTGGTATATAGATGGATTCGTTTTCGCGCAAAAGCTTGACCTCGCTACCCACGGTCACTTCGGCGACCCCCTTCACACAGACCCAATGTTCTGCCCGATGATGATGACGTTGCAGCGACAGTTTCTTGCCCGGCAAGACGAACAGGCGCTTCACCTGAAAGCGGTCGCCCTGGAGCAGGGACGTGTAGCCCCCCCAGGGACGGTAGGATGTCGGATGGGTTTCCGTCAAGCTGCTGGTTGCCGCGGCGGCCGCCAGATGCTTGACCAGCTTGCCGACCTCCTGGCTGTCTTCCAGACGGCCGACATAAACCGCATCTTCGCTGGCAATGATGGCAACATCTTTCAGGCCCTGGACCGCGAGATGGCTGGAGCGCGAGATCACCAGCGAATTTTCCGTGTTGATCACCGTCGCATTGCCGAGCACCACATTGCCGCCTTCGTCCTTTTCGCCGAGCTTCCAGACAGCATCCCAGCTTCCAAGATCCGACCATGCAAAGCTTGACGGCACGACGGCCGCATTGGTGGTTTTTTCCATGACGGCATAGTCGATGGAGATGTCCGGGCTTGCGGCAAAGCTTTTGGGGTCGAGGCGGATGAAATCCAGGTCGCGATGCGCCTTCTCGACAGCGGCCAGCGCCTGCTCCAGAACGCCGGGCGCAAATTCCTTCAACTCGCCAAGGAGAAGATCGACCCGGCACATGAAGATGCCGGAATTCCAGTAGAAGCCGCCGGCGGCAAGCATCTGCTCGGCCTTGTCCAGGGGCGGCTTTTCCACGAACCGCTTGACGGCACGGGCGCCTGTTTCCAGCATTTCCCCGGCTTCGATATAGCCGTATCCGGTGGCAGGTTCGGTCGGTGTGATGCCGAAGGTGACGACCTTGCCAGAGAGGGCCGTGCGATGCGCCAACCGAATGGCTTCCAGGTAGGCCTCGCCCGCGTCGATCTCGTGGTCGGAGGCCAGCAGTTGCAGGACGGCTTCCGTGCCGAACCGTTCGCCGAGAAATGCGCAGGCTGCGGCAATGGCGGGCGCCGTATTGCGCGCCACCGGCTCCAAGAGGATGCCGGACAGGTCAAGCCCCACTTCGCGCGCCTGTTCGGCGACCAGAAAACGAAAATCCTGATTGGTGATGACCACCGGTGCTTCGTAGATCGTGCGGTCGGCCACGCGCTCCAGCGTCAGCTGGAAAAGCGTACGCTCCCCGGTCACCTTGATGAATTGCTTCGGAGCGCTGGACCGGGAAAGGGGCCACAGCCGCGTGCCCTTTCCGCCAGCCATGATGACGGGAATGATTTTCTGGCTCATGTCGGTCTCCGGCCATGCGAGGGGAAAGTTGACCCGGCCGGACGGCCAGATCGCGGGAGGCGGCAAAATTGGCCTATCGGGGTAGACACTGCAAGCCCTAGTCGCCGCCTTGAAATTGGAAATTGACGCCAGCGCCCGGCGCTTGTGCGCACGCGCGGCCCCGCCTGGAGGCGACAATATCGCTTGCGTACGCGATATCGATCCCCGACCATCATGTCGGGGGGATTTGTACCATCAGCGTGGGACATGGCCGACGCCTTGTGCGCTTCAGAAACCTTGGCCGCCGGTCAATTCCGAGCGCATGGTGCCGATAATGATCTTGAGGTCGAGCCACATGGAAAAATTTTCGACGTAATAAAGGTCGCAGGCAATGCGGGCTCGCGCCTTGGAGGGGCGATCGGTCGGACCCCGCAGGCCGCGCATCTGTGCAAGGCCTGTGATGCCGGGCTTCATGAGATGGCGGCGATGATATTCGCGCACCAGTTCCTCATAGGGCATGCCGGCCGCCAGCATGCCGATGGCATGGCAACGAGGGCCCACAAGTGACATTTCGCCCTTCAGAACGTTCAGCAATTGCGGGAGCTCGTCAATGTTCGTGCGCCGAATAATCCGTCCGATCCGCGTGACGCGCGGATCGTCTTTTACCGTTTGAGCAATGCCAGTCGGGTCGCCGCGATCGGTATACATGGAGCGAAACTTGTACACGCGGATCGGCTTACAGCCCTGACCCCAGCGCGTCTGGGTAAAGAGGACCGGCCCCTTGCTCTCAAGGCGAATGATCAGCGCTACCAAGAGCAGCAGCGGAGCCAAGACGATGAGGGCCGCCAGAGACGCTGAAATATCAAGCCATCTTTTCATAGCCAAATGAAGCGCCCGATTGGCGGGCGACCTGCTTTCGAAGCGACCTTCGAAGGCCGCATCCCCCGGCAGAGACCAGAGCGAAGGCACGTGATCAAAGCCCACAAGAGCATCGTCCTTGTGCATATCAGTCGCCGCCACTGAAACACCCCACTCAATATTGAAAAGGAAATAAACTTCGGATTTCAATACTTCATATTCCGGATCCTATTCAGTGTCACCAATTAATTTAAGGTCTCGTAAAACATGTTTTCCAGCAAGAGGAAATGTGTGGCAATTTCGGTACAGCGATTTACATGGCGTGTGCGGTGCAGCGAAATAAAAGTTGCGGACGGGCAGGTTGCAACGAATCTTGAATTTCACCCAGGATCTGCGCGAGGATCAGGCCGGCCGGCGGGGAGCGAAATCTTTGCCTCGCCGACGGGCGAGGCGGGAGCGCGTGCCGCGTGCTGGCGGGTGAAGAGACAAAGGCCGGCCCTCTTTTTGCCACGGGACTGGATCAATCGTGGACCATATGCGTTGAAGGACCGATGCCGTCGGAGGTTCATGAACCATCCGGGGGCCAAGAACAAAGGAATTGGAGTACAGGGATGAAAAATACTGTTGCCGTAGCATTGGCTGCCGTCACCATCATGCAGGGGGCAGGAGCCGCGTTCGCTGCTGACGCCATCCGCTACCGCGATCGCGCGCCGGAGTATAGCGAAGGCGAGCGCGGTGGCGTTCGGATCGGTTATCTCGATTGCGCCATCGAAGGCGGTGTCGGTTATGTGCTGGGCTCTGCCAAGGCCGCAACGTGCTCGTTTACCTCGACCATGGGCGGAGAGCCGGTCGAGCAGTATACCGGCACGATCCGCAAAATGGGCGTCGATCTCGGCTTTACCACCAAGAGCCGCCTGATCTGGGCAGTGTTTGCGCCGACGGCCGGCTATCATCCCGGCTCGCTTGCCGGCCTTTACCAGGGGATCTCCGCGGAAGCGACCGTCGTCGCTGGCGTCGGCGCCAATGTTCTGGTCGGCGGCACGTCCGGCTCGATCCATCTGCAGACGGTGAGCGTCACCGGCCAGCTCGGCCTGAACGTCGCTGCAACCGGTACTTCGGTCACGCTGACCCCGGCCTCCTGAGCAAGGTCGTATCCGCGGCCTTACTTTATATAATAAGAGATATAGACGGCAGGCAGAGCACGGCCTGCCGTTTTTCGTATCCGCTGCCTGCTGCGTGTCGCTTGAAGTAGTTTGAAGAGGTCGCTCTTCAGCGCCGGCTTTCCCGCCTGCACCAGTTCGCCGCCTGTTCGATGCCGCCGAGCGGAAACATGTGGATGCGCTCGATGAGGCTTTCAGGATTAATCCGCTTGTAGCGGTCGAGGGCGGCCACCAGGTCGGTCGGCTCGTAGGGCACGAGCAGGCGGGTGACGTCCAGCGCGCGTTTCTGCAGGATTTTCAGCGAAGGCCCGACGCCACAGGAGATCGCATATTTGATCAGCGTCTGGATCTTGGCGGGTCCTGCGATCCCGACATGAATCGGCAGCGTCACGCCCAGCGCTGCAATGCGTTCAGCCCACGAAATCACGCTTGCCGCATCGAAGGCAAATTGCGTGGTGATCGCGATGCGCGCATCAGTGCGCTCGCCATAGGCCTGCTTGGCAAGCAGGGCAGCATCGATGCCGGCGGTCGAGCCGTCGCCGTCGATGTCGCGATTGCCCTCCGGATGCCCGGCCACATGCAGGTCGGTAAACCCCATGGCGTCGAAGAGGCCGGTTTCGATCAGGTCGAGTGAACTGGTCAGGTTGCCGCGTGGGCTGGAATTGCCGCCGGCCAGAAGCAGGGCCTGGCGGACATCGGCCTCGTGGCGATAGCGCAGGAGAAGGTCTTCCAATTCCGCCCGGTTCGACAGCGAGCGGGCCGGGATGTGCGGCATCACCGGAAAGCCTTCGCGGTTCAGCCTCCGGGCGGTTGCCACCATGTCCTCTGCCGGCGTGCCATCGATATGGGCGATGTAGATGCGGGTGCCGTGCGGCAGAAGCGCGCGAAAATCGGTGATCTTGGCGGCCGTGCGCGGCATGACCTCGATCGACCAGTGATCCAGGAGGTGCGGCGCCCGGCTTTGCCCCTCCGACCCGGCACCGTCCTGCTGGTTGATGTGCATATCCATCCTCATCCTCCATGGCTCCCGGACAAAATGTATACATGAAATTTGAAGGCGGTAAATCTGGATCTCGTGCCATTGCCTAAAATGGCCGATCCTGCGGTCCATTTCGACGTTCGCACGTGGTTCTCTGCTGCCGATGAGGAAAGTGATGTATTCATGACTTGCGGTCTCTGCCGGCTTCTGTCAGTCTCAGCCTTGGAGGAAGGGTGCTGAGGCATCCGTTTTCGAAAGGTCGGCTCCCCGAAAAGGGTGTGCCGCTTTGCATGCATAGTGTCTTGGGAGGGACGTTTATGAATGCGTTTGGGAGGCGCTGTGCGCCGCTGCGTATCGTGAGGCGAGAGGCCGCCTGCGGGGTTTTCCCATGAGCGAGCCATGTTTCGATGTCGCGCATCTGGGTCATGTCGAGCTTTATAGCGATCGTTTCGAGGAAAGCCTCGCCTTTTTCACCCAGGTCTATGGCCTGACGGCGACATTTTCGGATGAAAGCACCGCCTATCTCAGGGCCTTCGACGATTACGAGTTTCACACGCTGAAGCTTACCCGCCACCACACCACCGGCATCGGTCATGTCGCCTATCGCACGACGTCGAAGGAAGCACTCGATCGGCGCGTCAAGGTGATCGAGGCCATGGGGTGCGGTATCGGCTGGGTCGAGGGCGACGAGGGCCATGGCCGCGCCTACCGGTTCCGCGATCCGGACAACCATATCTTCGAGCTTTACTGGGATACGCGCGTCTATGAGGCGCCGCCCGCCGAAAAACCGGCGCTGAAGAACATCGCCCAGCGTTATCACGGCCGCGGTGCCTCGCCGCGCCGGCTCGATCACCTCAACCTTCTGGCAAGCGATGTCCGCCAGATCCGGGATTTCATGGTGGAGGCGCTTGGCAGCCGGGTGACGGAGCAGATCCTTCTCGACAATGGCCGGTTGGGCGGCTGCTGGTTCACCGTCAACAACAAGACCTATGACATTGCCTATTCGGAAGACCATACAGGCGCGACCGGCCGCTTCCACCACGTCACCTATGCCGTCGACCAGCGCGAGGACATTTTGCGCGCCGCCGACATCTTTCTGGAAAACGGCGTCCATATCGAGACAGGACCGCACAAGCACGCCATCCAGGGCACCTTCTTTCTCTATGTCTGGGAGCCCGCCGGCAACCGGGTGGAGCTGGCCAATGCCGGGGCGCGCCTCATCCTGCGGCCGGACTGGCCGACCGTCACCTGGACGGAGACCGAGCGCAAGAAAGGTCAGGCCTGGGGCCTGAAGACCATCGAAACCTTTCATACGCACGGGACGCCGCCCGTTGCGCCTGTTCAGAAAGCCAAGGAGTAGATCCATGACGAAAACCGCTTTGGTCATCAGTGCCCATTCGGCCGATTTCGTCTGGCGCTGCGGCGGCGCGATCGCGCTGCATGCGCAGAAAGGCTATGCCGTCACCGTTGTCTGCCTGTCCTATGGCGAGCGCGGCGAAAGCGCCAAACTCTGGAAGCTGCCGGATATGGACCTGGAAAAGGTGAAGGCCGCGCGCCGCACCGAGGCTGAAAATGCCGCCCGGGCGCTCGATGTCCACGACATCCAGTTCTTCGATCTCGGCGATTATCCGCTGGTCGTGGATCGGGACGCGCGCGACCGGCTGGTGGACGTGATCCGCGCCGTAGAGCCGGACTTCATGCTCTCCCACTCGAAATGGGACCCCTACAATACCGACCACATGTATGCGACGCAGGTGGCGCTGGAAGCCCGCATGATTGCGCAGGCCTGGGGCCACAAGCCGGGCGGAAAGGTGCTGGGGGCACCGCAGCTTTATCTGTTCGAGCCGCACCAGACCGAGCAGATGGAATGGAAGCCGGATGTCTTCCTGGATATTTCGCCGGTCTGGGAGAAGAAATGGGCGGCCATCCAGTGCATGGAGGGCCAGGAACATCTCTGGCATTATTATAAGAACGTCGCGGAAAACCGCGCCAACCATTTCATGCGCAATTCCGGCGGTCAGTCGGGCGGGCGCAAGGCAAGCCATGCGGAAGGCTTCCAGTCGGTCTTTCCACGCACGGTGGACGAACTCTGATGGCCGTCGTCGTCCAGAATATTTTCCGCGCCGATCCCGCCGTCATCGAAAGGCTTGCCGGTGCCGGCGTGGCCACGGTGCATGAGGCGCAAGGGCGAACCGGCTTGCTGCAAAGCCATCTGCGGCCCATCCAGCAGGGTGCCCGCATTGCCGGCAGCGCGGTGACGATTTCCGCGCCGCCCGGCGATAACTGGATGCTGCATGTGGCCATTGAGCAGGTGCGGCCGGGCGACATTCTGGTGCTGTCGCCGACCAGTCCCTGCGAGGACGGCTATTTCGGCGATCTGCTGGCCACCTCCGCGCAGGCGCGTGGCTGCCGGGGGCTTATCATCGAGGCCGGCGTGCGCGATGTGGCGGATCTGCGGGCCATGGGCTTTTACGTCTGGTCAAAGGCTGTCTTTGCGCAAGGCACGGTGAAGGAGACGCTGGGATCGGTCAATGTGCCGATCGTCTGCGGCGGCGCGCGGATCGAGGCAGGCGATGTGATCGTCGCCGATGATGACGGGATCTGTGTCGTCCCCTCGGCAAAGGCGGCCGAGGTGGCCGACAAGGCGGACGCCCGCATTGCGCTCGAAGAGGCCAAGCGGGTGCGCCTTGCCGCCGGCGAACTCGGCCTCGATATCTATGCCATGCGCGCGCGGCTGGCGGAGAAGGGGCTCAAATATGTCTGAGCCCACAGGCTTGCCACCGGTTGCTGCGGCCGAGAGGGCAGGGGCGCTGGCAGACGGCGTGCGGTGCATGTGGATGCGCGGCGGCACCTCCAAGGGCGGCTA
Organism: Neorhizobium fuzhouense; assembly: GCF_042611105.1. Lineage (NCBI taxonomy): Bacteria > Pseudomonadati > Pseudomonadota > Alphaproteobacteria > Hyphomicrobiales > Rhizobiaceae > Neorhizobium > Neorhizobium fuzhouense. The sequence goes on from NZ_JBHFFP010000010.1 coordinate 205,238, forward strand.
TTTCGTCGCTGAAGACCTTCCGGCAGACCGCGACGGTTTTCTGTTGCGCGCCCTCGGCTCTCCCGATCCGCGCCAGATCGACGGCATGGGCGGCGCCGATCCGCTCACTTCCAAGGTCGCGGTCGTCAGGCGCTCGCCGCGGCCGGATGCGGATGTCGACTATCTCTTCCTGCAGGTCTTCGTCGATCAGCCGATCGTCAGCGACGGCCAGAACTGTGGTAACATTTTAGCGGGGGTCGGGCCGTTTGCGATCGAGCGCGGACTGGTGGCGGCCGGGGAGGGGGAAACGCCGGTGCGGATCTTCATGGAGAACACCGGCCAGATTGCCATCGCCCGTGTCCCGACGCCGGGTGGTCGCGTCACGTATCGCGGCGAGGCGCGCATTGATGGCGTGCCGGGCACGGCCGCTGCCATTCCGATTACCTTTGCCCATACGGCAGGCTCCAGCTGTGGCGCGCTTTTGCCCACAGGCCATGCAGTGGATGTGATCGAGGGCATTGCCTGCACGCTGATCGACAACGGCATGCCCTGCGTGGTCATGAACGCCGCCGATCTCGATCTGTCGAGTGCGGAAACGCCCGAGGCTCTGGAAGCCGATGCGGGCCTGCGGGCACGGCTCGAAGCCATCCGCCTGAAGGCCGGACCGCTGATGAACCTCGGGGATGTGGCCAGAAAATCAGTGCCGAAGATGACGATGGTCTCGGCGGCAAAAAACGGCGGGGCGATTTCGACGCGCACCTTCATCCCGCATCGCTGCCATGATGCCATCGGCGTGCTCGGAGCCGTCAGTGTCGCGACGGCCTGCCTTCTGCCCGACGGTCCGGCCCAGGCGCTCGCCCGGCTGCCCGAAGGGGAGGCAAAGCTCATCTCGGTGGAGCATCCAACCGGTGAGATGAGCGTGCTGGTGACGCTTGAAAACGGCCTGGTGCGGGATGCGGCCGTGCTGCGCACGGCGCGAAAACTGTTCGACGGGTGGATTTTTGCATGAGGCACGGCGGCAAGCGCCGTCTGTGCGACGGGGAGATCAATGAGCGCCTATATCCTGACCTTGCGCTGCGATAACCGCAGCGGCATCGTGGCCGCCGTGGCGGCAAGGCTTGCCAGCCATGGCGGCGATATCACAGAAGCGCACCAGTTCGATGATCCGGAAACCGGGCTGTTCTTCATGCGGGTAGCGTTCCGGCTGGAGGCGGGGCCGGATGTGGTGCGCTCAGCCTTGGCCGAAGAGATCGAGCGCTTTGGCCTGGAGATCACGCTGCGACCGGCTGGGCAGAAGCGCAAGGTGCTGCTGCTCGTCTCGAAATTCGATCATTGCCTCGGCGACCTGCTCTACCGGGCGCGCATCGGGGAACTGCCGCTGGAGCCGGTCGCCATTGTCGGCAATCATCCGCGCGAGGCGCTGAACCTGACGCTGATCGGCGCCATTCCCTATCACCATCTGCCGGTCACGCGGGACAACAAGCCGCAGCAGGAGGCCGCCATCCGCGATCTGGTGGAGGAAACCGGGGCGGAGCTTGTGGTTCTCGCGCGCTACATGCAGATCCTGTCGGACGAGTTTTCCGCCTGGCTTGCCGGCCGCTGCATCAATATCCACCACAGTTTCCTGCCGGGTTTCAAGGGCGCAAAACCCTATCATCAGGCGCATGCGCGCGGGGTGAAGATGATCGGCGCCACGGCCCATTATGTCACCGGCGATCTCGATGAAGGGCCGATCATCTGCCAGGATGTCGAGCCCGTCAGCCATGCCGACACGCCGGACGACCTCGTGCGCAAGGGCCGCGACATCGAGCGGCGCGTGCTGGCCCGCGCCGTCACCTTCCATCTGGAGGATCGCGTGCTGATCAACCGGCACAAGACGGTGGTGTTTGCGAAATAGGAGGAGGGGCCATGCGGATCGGATTTCTCGGCTATGGCGAGGCGGCCTGCGCCTTTCACGAGGGCCTTGCGCGTCCGGGCCTTGCCGTTTGCGCCCATGACCGGCTGCTTTGCGGCGAGGCGGGGGACGCGATGCGCGCCACCATGCGCCGGCAGGGCGCAGAGATTGCCGAGACTGTGGCGGAGCTCGCCTACTGCGACTGGATCTTCAGCGCGGTGACGGCCGACCAGAGTTATGCAGCCGTTGAGGCGCTTGCGCCTGCCTTGCGCCAGGGGCAGGTGGTGATCGACATCAATTCGGTATCGCCGGAGCGCAAGCAGCAGACGGCAGCACTGGTGACGGCAAAGAGCGCCGAGTATCTCGACATGGCGGTGATGGCGCCCGTCTACCCGAAGAAGCATGCAACGCCGGTGCTGATTGCCGGGCCGATGGCCGGCGCCCTTCTGGAACCGCTCACGGCGCTTGGCTTTTCGGCCGAGATTGCCGGCGAGGCCGTCGGGGCTGCCACCGCCATCAAGATGGTGCGCTCGCTGTTCGTCAAGGGTCTGGAGGCGATCACCGTCGAGGCGCTTCTGGCCGCCGAGGCGTCGGGCTGCTTCGAGGCGGTTTATGCCTCGCTGTCGGCTTCCTTTCCCGGTCTCGGCTGGCCGGAATTTGCCCACTACCAGCTGGAACGCACGCTGCGCCATGGACATCGGCGCGCTGCCGAAATGGAGGAAAGTGCAGCGACCCTGTTTCAACTTCACCTCGCAGGCGGTCTCGCCAAGGCGATTGCCGACGTGCAGCGGCAGATGGGAGATTGCGGGCCGCAGCAGCAGGGGGAGGATCTTCGCGCCAAGCTGAAGGCGGTGCTGGTCCGTCGCGGTGTCTAGGCGGCAGCACCCGTAGCAGGCTCGCGGCGTGTATACATCGTTGCCCGCAGCAGTCGCTACGGCCGCCACGAAGTGCGGCATCATGTGCACGCCTTCGTCTGGTTGTCTTTGCATTTTTACCCGTGGTATGAATACAGGCGGCAGCGTCTGTGGGCGCTGCGTCGGGGGCAAGAGACATGGGCACGAAACAGGTGGAAGCGGCAACGCATGGCCGACGCGCGGTGATCGAGCTGCGCGAGCGCATCCTGAGCGGCGAGATTGCCGGTGGCACGCGCCTGTTTGAAGTGCCGCTTGCCGAGCTTCTGGAAATCTCCCGCACGCCTGTGCGCGAGGCGCTGTCGCGGCTGGCCGAAGAAGGGCTGCTCGACCGGTTGCCGAGCGGCGGCTTCATCGTGCGCCGTTTTGGCCTTGCCGACGTGGTGGATTCCATTGAGGTGCGCGGCGTCATCGAAGGCATGGCGGCGCGCCTTGCGGCCGAACGGGGCGTGGCGCCGCACCTGCTCGCCGAAATCAAGGAGACGCTGGCCCAACTGGATGCCTGTTTCGGCGAGCGCATCGACGATGTGAACTTCGACGCCTATGCCGACCTGAACGCCGTTTTTCACCGCCAGATGGCCTCTCTTGCCGGCAGTGACGTCATCCGGCGCGAGGTGGAGCGGGCAAGTGCACTGCCCTTTGCCTCGCCCTCCGCCTTTCTGCCCAACCGCTCCGACATCGCGGCCTTCCGCCGCTCGCTGCGAACTGCACAGGAGCAGCACCGCGCGCTGATCCGTGCCGTCGAGCAGCGCGAGGGCGCGCGGGCCGATGCCATTGCCCGCGAGCATGCCCGCACCGCCCGCAACAATCTGGAATACATCCTCCATGAAGATCCCTCGCTGTTCGACAAGGTGAAGGTGCTGGCGCTCGTCCAGAACTGAGGCCTGCCGGCGCCCGCTTTGCGCCGGTCTCCGGATCTTTGCTTTGCCGCAGATTTTCTTCAAAACCGTCCGCGTGCCCTGATCCAGCCCCGGCGGGAAGGGCGCCGGTGCGCGCCGGCAAAACTTGCTTCTCCCTGAAGTTTGGGCTTGCAAATTTCCGGCAGGCGTCGTTCTGTGTATACATAGACGTCGTGGCAATGGGAGGAGACCCTGATATGACATCGAGCTTGAGCACTGTGCTGGCGGGTTCGCGCAATGCAGTAGACCTGCTGCGCAATTCAAGAACCGGCATGTATGTATACCCGGTGGTGACGCCGGAATTTTCCAACTGGCGCAGCGAGCAAGCCGCCTGGCGCAATTCCGCCGTGCTGTTTGATCAGTCGCACCACATGGACGAACTGATCGTCGAGGGGCCGGATGCGGAGAAGTTTCTGAGCTATCACGGCATCAATGCCTTTTCGAACTTCGGCCTCAACCGTGCCAAGCATTTCGTGCCGGTCACCCCGAACGGCCATGTCATCGGCGACCACATCATCTTTCGCGAGCGCGAGGACAAGTTCATCCTCGTCGGGCGCGCGCCGACATCCAACTGGCTGATGTTCTGCGCCGCTTACGGGCAATGGAACGTGCGCATCAAGCACGATCCGCGTTCGCCGTCGCGCCCGGAGGGCGAGCGGGTTCTGCGCACCCATTACCGCTACCAGATCCAGGGCCCGGATGCGCCGAAGATCTTTGAAAAGATGAATGGCGGCCCGGTCCAGGAGATCAAGTTCTTCCATGTCGACTGGATCAATGTCGGCTCCAAGAAGGTGCAGGCGCTGCGCCATGGCATGTCCGGCGCGCCGGGTCTCGAAATCTGGGGGCCTTACGAGGATAAGGCCTATATCCTGTCCTGCATTCTGGAGGCGGCCAAGGATGCCGGCGTCGATCTCGTGCGTTGCGGCAGCCGCGCCTATTCCACCAATACGCTGGAAAGCGGCTGGATCCCGTCGCCGCTGCCGGGCATCTATACCGGCGACGGCATGCTCGCTGCCTATCGCGACTGGCTGGGCGCCGACAGCTACGAGGCCATGGGCTCGATCGGCGGCAGCTTCGTCTCCGACAATATCGAGGACTATTACGTCAACCCGTTCGAGCTTGGCTACGACTTCTACATCGGCTGGAAGAAGGACGATTTCATCGGCAAGGCGGCGCTGGAAAAGATGAAGGGCGCCAACAACCGCAAGAAGGTGACCTTCGAGTGGAACGCCGAAGACGTGGTGGAGGTGATCGCCTCGGCCTTCCGGCCGGGTGAGGACCATTACAAGTGGATCGATTTCCCGCAGCCCAACTACGCTTCTTCCAGCGCAGACCTCATCCTGCGCGACGGCAAGCGAGTGGGTATGTCTATGTTCAACGGCTATTCCTACAACGAGCGCTGCATGCTCTCGCTCGGGGTGGTCGATGCCGATGTGAAGGAAGGTGAAATCCTGACGCTCGTCTGGGGCGAACCCGATGGCGGCACCGCAAAGACCTCGGCCGAGCCGCACAAGCAGGCGCAGATCCGCGTGCGCGTCTCGCCCACCCCTTACGCCGCGCAGGCCCGCGAAAGCTATGCCGACAGCTGGCGCACCAAGCGGGCCATCTGATCGGCAGCCAAACCGCATCCACAGACGGCGCCCACGCGGCGCCGTTTTCGCGTTTCGGACCCTTCTGCCTTGCTGGGCATCGCACCCCCGCCGGTCAAACCGTCCGGCCACCGCTCGCCGAGAAGTGCCCGTCACCCATTGACAGGCGCTTTGTTCCTCCCGATAGGGTCAGGCCGACATGACAGGAGTGGATCAATGACCGAACCGTCCATAGCAGACGCCACGAACCGCATTTATGAATCGCTCCAGGCGGACAATGCCGATATCGACACGCACATCGCCCTTCTCAAGGCAGCGCTGGCGCGGGAAGGGTTGAAAGAGGCGACGTTTGATCCGGCACGGCTGGTCCAGAACAACCGGTCGGGGCGCAAGCGGATGCAGGCCTATTTTCGCCAGCGCGGCGTCACGGTGAAATTCTCCGAGCAGTAACGCCTTCTGCGGCGGCTGACGGGATCTACGGGGCCCGCCGCCGCAACCGGTCTCATCCGGTCAACAGGTCGTTGACCTTCTGGGCAAGGTCATCGATGGCAAAGGGCTTGGTGATCATCTCCATGCCGGGTGCCAGAAAGTCGGCGCGCGAGGCAGCGGTTGCCGCATATCCCGTAATGAACAGCACCTTGAGGCCCGGGCGGGCGGCAATCGCCATTTCGGCGAGCTGGCGCCCGTTGATGCCGGGAAGTCCGACATCCGAGACCATCAGGTCGATCTGGCCTTTCCCCTCGATGGCGGGAAGCGCCATCAAGCCGTCCGTTGCCTCGATCACCCGGTAGCCGAGTTCCTTCAGCACATTGACGACAAGCATGCGGACGGAATCATCGTCTTCGACGACAAGCACCGTCTGGCCTTCCCCGCGTGGTGGCACGAAGTCCGCCGTGATGGCGCTCGTGCGGTCGATGGCCCCTTCGGTGCTGCCCGGCAGATAGAGCTTGACCGTCGTGCCGAGGCCGACCTGGCTGTAGATCCGCACATGGCCGCCCGACTGCTGGGCGAAACCGTAGATCATCGACAGGCCAAGACCGGTGCCCTGGCCGATGGGTTTGGTCGTGAAGAAGGGATCGAAGGCTTTGCTGATGGTTGCCTGCGACATGCCGATGCCGGTATCGCTCACCGCCACCACCACGTAGCTTCCCGGCTGCAGCGTCTCGCCGCGGGCAAGATCGGTTTCCGAAAGCACGACATTGGCGGTCTCGATGGTCAGCTGGCCGCCATTGGGCATGGCGTCGCGTGCATTGATCACGAGGTTAAGGATCGCGCTTTCGAGCTGGTTGGCGTCGGTCACCGCTTTCCAGGTTGCCGCATTAGGATTGATTACTAGTTCGACCTGTTCTCCCAGCGTGCGGCGGAACAGGTCTTCCATCGAGCCCAACAGTTGCATGATGTCGACAGGCTGGCGATCCAGTGACTGGCGGCGGGAAAAGGCGAGAAGCCGGTGGGTGAGCCCGGCGGCCCGTTGCGCAGAGGAGGTTGCCGCATCGATGAACTTGTCGAGATCATCCGTCCGCCCGGCGGCAATGCGGCGCTTGATGAGGGCAAGTGCGCCGATGACGCCAGTCAGCATATTGTTGAAATCATGCGCGATGCCACCGGTGAGCTGACCGACGGCTTCCATCTTCTGGGCCTGCCGCAACTGCGCCTCGGTCGCCTCCAGAATGGCCTGCTGCTGTTTTTCCACCGTCACGTCGCGGCCGTAGGCATAGACCCGGTCCTCTTCCCGCGAGGTCATCCAGGAGACGATCCTCGGCGAGCCGTCCTGATGGGTAAGCCTCACCTCAAGCGCCGTATGCGTGGTCTCGGCCGCCCGACGGAAATCGGCTCGGACGGCCTCGCGATCCTCAGGCCAGACCACGTCGAGCACCCGCTTCCCCACGACATCCTCGGGTGCATGGCCCAAAATGTCGCGCCAGGCGGGGCTGACATCGCGAAACACGCCGTTGATATCGATGACGACCAGAAGGTCGCGGGAGTTCTTCCAGACGCGGTTGCGTTCGCGCAGGCTTTCGCGCGCGATCTCCGCGAGTTCTTCATTGGCCTTGCGCAGGCTCTCCTGCGTCTGCTTGGCTTCGGTAATGTCGAAGATCACGCCGACATAACGGCGACCGCTGGAATCGATATCGTCGACATATTCGCCCCGCCGCGCCAGCCAGCGTTCCTCCCCGTCATCGGCGCGACGGACGCGGAATTCGATTTCCTGCTCGTTCTGCGGACCATCGGGATCGCTGAGGTCGATCATCGGCTCGTCTTGCGGATGAATGAGACCGTTGAGGGTGCGCACCGGCAGCGCCTTCGTCGGGTGCAGGCCGAACAGCCGGCAGAACTGCTCCGACACGCTGATGGTGCCGTAACCGACAATATGCTCGAACGTGCCGATGCCGCCTGCGGACTGGGCAATGCGCAACTGCTCATCGATGCGCTTCTGCTCGGTAATGTCGACCAGCATGCCGACGAACTTGACCGGCTCGTCCTCGGCATTGCGGATCGCGCGGCCCGTGGCATGCACCCAGCGGTACCCGCCATCGCTGCGAAGCAGCCTGTAGTCCTTGGAAAACACCTCCGAGCCCGCAAGAATGCCGGCAACCGCCACCTTCAGGCGGCGCAGGTCGTCCGGATGGACCGAGGCAAAGAACTGCGCCGTGGGAACACCCTTAGCAAGCGCCACCGGATCCTGGTTGGTGATCGCTGCAAACCGTGCATCGGCAACCAGGCGCCTGGCGGCGATATCCCATTCCCATCCGCAGGTCGCCCCCGCCGCGTCGAGCGTCAACTGAAGCCGCCGTTGCGCGACCTCCAGTTCCGCACGAACCCTGGCCAGATCGCCCGCAAGGTCATTGGCTGGTTCAGTCATCTGCGACATCGAGCCTCGTCATTCGGTTTCCGTCATCACGCGGTCGATGAAATCGGCGATGAGGCGCTTGAGCTTTTCCAGCGACGGCAGGTCCATGATCATGGCGACATAGCCACGAATGTCACGGTCGCGCACGGTGAAATTGATGTAGAGGAAAAGCACGAAGCTCTCCTCGCTGCTCGTGGCAAGAGCGTCGAACAGATGCGCACTGTCGCCCCGGCGCACGTCCGGAAGCGACATCTGCAGGGTATGCTGCAGCATGTTCGCCATCGAGCCCAGGCAGCCGTTCAGGATGACATTGCCGGTTTCGGCCAGCGCCTCGTCTTCCATGTCGAGAAGGTCGTTTTCGCCCATGTCCTCGCCGACAATGGCGCGAACGAGGGACAGGCCGTTGCTCTGGGGAAAGATCAGCAGCGCACGGCCGGAAAACGGACCTTCGAACTGCTGCTGCACGGCGATCAGGGACTCGCTCTCCCTTTGACCGATCAGCGATGCGGCCGACCGGCGGGTGACGATCTCGACCGCCGGCACCGACAGGATGACTTCGCGGTTGACCATCTTGCGCAGGCTGGCCGCCGCGCGGCTGACGCCGATATTGACGAGTTCCGTCAGCGCATCGCGCTCAAGCTCGTCGAGGTCCATGCTGTTCGTCGTCATGCTCCGGCCTTTTTCAGCCGGAGCGCAGCGCCGGAAATGAAGCCGCTCAGCGCCTCCTGGGTGACGGGCTTGGCGACGAACGTGGCGTTCAGCGCGCGCACTCGCGCGATGATTTCGTCCTGCACATTGGCGGTGATCACCGCAATCGGCATGTGCGGATGCTCTGCACGAAGTTCGGATGCCAGTTGCAGGCCATCCTTTTCGGGCATGTTGAAGTCAAGGATCGCCACATCGATCTTCTGGCGGCCGACCACGGACAGGGCATCGGCGGCACTGGCCGCCTCGACCCGGACCCAGTCCGGCTGAAGCGCGGTGATCGCCTTTCCTGTCACGATGCGTGCCAGCTTGCTGTCGTCCACGACCAGGACTGTAACGCTCATTCTCTGCCCCGATTCTTCATTGCGAAGGGTCCCTCGTGAAATTCATACCATACATTTTTCGGTGACGGATGTTCCATCACGGAATGCCTCTTAATGAGGGCGCGTTAAGAACCTGGTGACTGCCGAAATGACCGCATCCGGCAGCAGAGGCGGTGGGGCCGGCCCCGTGATCGGCGGCCGGAATATCATCAATGCCTGCCAGAGCGCCGTGTGAATGGAGGTGGCCGCCCGAAGGTCCACCTCTAGGTCCGGCCGGCTCGTCAGGTACTCGACAAGCGTATCGGCTTCTTCGACGCCACAGGATCCGGAAAGCCTCACGGTGTTTTGCTTGAGGGTTACCGTCATCCGATCAACTCCTCCAGATCGAGTACCAGGAGAACCTTGCCGTCTCCCAAAAGCGTCGTGCCGGCGATCCCCGGGACCGCCTGAAGCAGGCCGGTGAGGGGACGCGTCAGCGTTTGTGCACGCTCGGCGATCGCATCGACGGCAATGCCCACGTCATCGTCTCCCGCCCGCACGATCAGCACCTTCAAATCCTCAGCATCCGTGTCGCGCGCCGGCAGCCGCAACAGGTCGGCCAGAAACAGCAGCGGTATCGTGCGGTCGCGCAGCACGAAGGCCTTGCCGGCCCGAACCGGCTGGATGGAATTGGCGGCAAGCTTGTGGGTCTCGATGACATCCGCCATGGAAATGCCGTAGCGCTCGCCGCCCACCTCGATCACCAGAAGCGGCGTCATGGCAAAGCTCACGGGCAGTTTCAGGGTAAAAGTCGTGCCTGCCCCTTGCGTACTCTGCATCTCGACCGTCCCGCCGAGCCTCTCGATGGACCGGCGCACGACATCCAGCCCGACGCCGCGGCCGGAGAGATCCGAGACGGCGGAGGCCGTCGAAAAGCCCGGCGCAAAGACGAACTGCAGCGCGTCCCGGTGCGAAAGAGCAGCCGCGTCCTGTGCGCTGATCAGGCCGCGCTCGACCGCCGCCTGGCGCACCCGTGCTGCATCCATGCCGCGGCCATCGTCGGCGATGTCGATCTCGATCCGGTCGCCGCGCTGGCGCGCCTGAAGATGGATGCGCCCCCGGGCCGGCTTGGAGGCCTGCTTGCGCACGTCTTCGGGCTCGATGCCATGATCGAGGCTGTTGCGCACGATGTGCAGCAGCGGCTCGAACAGGCTCTCCACAATGTCACGGTCCGCTTCTACGGTTTCCCCTTCGATGACGAGGTCGATCGCCTTGCCAAGTTTCGCCGATGTCTCGCGCACGAGCTTGGGGAAGCGGCGAAAGCTGTGTTCGAGCGGGATCATGCGGGCCTGGGTGACGGCACCGTAGAGTGCGCCGACAAGCCGTTCGATCTCCTGGTGGCTGGCATGGATGCGCCGGGCAAGGCTTGCATTGCCGCTCTCGCGGGCATCCTGCGCCAGCGGCACGAGGCTGTTTTTCGCCGTGACCAGTTCACCGGCAATTTCGATCAACGTGTCGATGCGGCTCGATTCCACCCGCATCGTGGTGGACGCCCGCTCCGGCAGGCGCGCCGGTGTCGTGTCGGGTGCGGCCGCTTCTGCGGCAGGGTCTGCCAGTGTCACCAGCGTCACCTGATCCGGAATGAGCCGCAAGGCCGCCTCCACCGCAGAAAGCGGCCCGCCGCAGAGCGCCTCGATGACCAGATTGCAGCGAAACGGATCGTAGTGCCCGGTCTCTGGCGGCGGGGTTTTCAGCGACAACTCGACGTGCCGCAGGTCCGGCAGCCGGGAGATGGTTGCGAGAGGATCGTCACCGTTGAAGAAGCATTCAGGATGCGGCTCGTAGCGGATGGCGACGAGCGATCCGCCACGGTCGTCCGGGGGCAACTGCTCCAGGAGCCGGAGCGCCCAATCCGATGCGACGGCCGGCGCGGTAGCCGGCGCGACGGTCAGCGCCCCGGCAGGGCCATCCTGAGGTTGCCCAGTGAGGTCGCGGGTCAGGAGGCCGAAGAGGCGCGAAGCCTGCTTCTCCTGCACCTCGGACAGCCGCCCCGTTTCTGCAATGCCGTCGATACACTCCTCCACCCATTCGATCACCGCCAGAAGCGGGTCGATCAGCGCCACGTCCACGGCTATATCGCCGGCGCGGGCCTTCGACAGCAGGTCTTCGGCCTGGTGCAGAACGTCCTGCATGGGACCAAGCTCGAACAGGCCGACCGAGCCCTTCAGCGTATGCATGGCGCGGAACGCACTTTCCAGCCGCTCGCGATTGCCGGGATCGGCCTCCAGCGCCAGTAGATCGCCCGAGGCCTGCTCAACCAGTTCGCGCGCCTCCACGGCGAATTGTTCGATCAGTTCATCCATTCAGGTGTCCTTCGCCTCCCGGTAGACAATGGCGTCGGGAAAACGCACAGGCTCAAAGCTTTGCGAAATGCGGGTCATCGATTCCGTGTGCCCGAGGCAGATATAGCCGCCGGGGTTGAGAAGCGCATGCAGATTGCGGGCTGCGGCCTCGCGCGCGGCCTCGTCGAAATAGATAAGCAGGTTGCGGCAGAAGATCACGTCGAAACGGCCAAGCGCCGTCAGACTCTGTCGATCCACGATATTGCCCTTCAGGAAGATGACCGATTCCCGCAGGTCCTGGATGAGGCGTTGTTGCTGGTCCTGCTCCGGCTCGAAATAGCGCGCGAGGAGATCAGGCGGCAGCCTGGAGAGCGACCTTGGCCCGAAATAGCCCTCAACCGCCTGACGAAGGACGGCGGTATCGATGTCGGAGCCCACGATTTCAATGTGATAGGCATCGACAAGCGGCCAGTTTTCGAGCAGCCAGATCGCAATCGAATACGGTTCTTCCCCGCTCGCACAGGGCATCGACCAGATGCGGATACGGTCGCCGGGCTGCTTTAAGCGAATGATGTCCGGCAGGATCGAGTTGCTGAGACAGGAAAGCTGATGCAGTTCCCGATAGAAATAGGTCTCGTTCACCGTAAAACTGTTGATCAGCCGCTCGATCTCGGCCGGGTCGCTGCGCAGGATCGAAAGATAGCTGCTGACCGACTGGATCTGCCGCTGCCGCATCAGGTCGGCAATCCGGCGCTCGATATAGTAGCGCTTGGTTTCCCCGAACACCATGCCGCTTCTGCTGTAGACGATGGCGCAGATCTCTTCGAGATCGGCCGCCAGAAGCGGTTCGATGCGATCGTCCTTCGGGTCGGTAGATGCGCTTCCCATCAGGACACCCTGTCCATCAGGCATTGGCTGATCTGATCGAGCGGCTTTATGTCGGTCGCACCCTCCCGTGCCACCAGATCGCCGGGCATGCCCCAGACGACAGCAGTCTCCTGCGCTTCGGCAATCGTATGGCCGCCGGCGGCATGGAGGTCCGCCATGGCTGCGGCGCCGTCATTGCCCATGCCCGTCATCAACACGCCGACGAGGTTCGAGGCGGGCACATGCTTCATGGCCGAGCGCACCATCCGCTCGACGCTTGGATGCCACAGATGCGCCGGGTCAGTGGGTGCCGGCATTGCAACCAGCGTGCCGGCCTGGGTCGAGATCAGGATATCTGCATCTCCCCTCGCGATATAGACATGGCCGCGCTCAAGCCTTGTCGGCTGCGTCACTTCACGGACCGTGAGGGCGCAGATCGTGTCGAGGCGCCGTGCCAGCGGACCGGTGAAGGAGGCCGGCATGTGCTGGGCGACAATGATCGGCAGGTCGAAATCGGCGGGCAGGGGGCTCAGCACCGCATCGAGCGCCGGCGGTCCGCCCGTCGAGGTGCCGATCAGGACCAGGCCTTGCCGCAGGCCATCGCGGCGGCGGCTGGGGGCTGCGGCCACAGGGCGTGCGGGTGCCGCTGCCCGGCCGGAGGAACCGGTGCGCGCCAAGCGCAGGCGCTCGGTCAGCCGCAGGCTTCGGCGGATCCGCGACCGGGCCGCCTGGCGAACCTTTTCCACCAGCGGCGGCGCAAGCTCATCGATCCCCAGCGAAATCGCGCCCGCGGGCTTTGCAATGAAATCGATGGCGCCCATTTCGAGAGCGGCGAGCGTTTCCCGCGCACCGTCCTCCGTCAGCGACGAGACCATCACGACCGGGCAGGGATGCTCGATCATGATCCGGTCGAGACAGGTCAATCCGTCCATCTGCGGCATGTGGATATCGAGTGTCACCACATCGGGCCTGAAGCTCGGCATGATTTTCAGCGCCTCGGCGCCGTCGCGGGCAAGCGCGATCTCGAAATCGTCCTCTGTGGCGAAAATCTGGCCGAGAAGTTTGCGCATCAGGGCGGAATCGTCAACGATGAGAAGCCGGATCACGGGCTGACCACCACCCGGTTATCCGCAGCGACAGCGGCAACAATGTCGTGCTCGGCTCTCGTCAGCAGTTCCTGCGGATCGACCAGCAGGATTATCCGGCCTTCATCCTTCATGGTGGCGATGCGATCGAAGACATCCGTATCATCCGGGGCAAAGCCGGGCGCCGTCCACAGCGCATCCGCCGCAATGGCTTTCACCTCGGAAACGCCATCGACGACAAGCCCCGCCTGCAAGGCACCCACGGTGACGACGAGGGCGCGGGCCTTTGTAGAGGTTGCGGCAGCCGGTGTCACAAAGCGCGTTCGCTGGTCGATCAGCGGGACTGCCTTTCCGTGCAGGCTGATCACCCCCATGAGAAAGGCGGGGGCGCCGGGGATGCGCGTCATCTCGTCCGGCACGCCGATCACTTCATCGACCGCGGCAACGGGAAGTCCGTAGTTTTCCGTGCCGAGCCGGAAAATCAGGAACGGCTCGTCAGCGCGTTCGGCCTCAGGCTCCGCCTCCATTGGTTTTTCTGCCGCAGTCCGGCTGACGGCGTCTGCTACCGCCTGATGACCGAAGAGCTTGTCCGGCGACAGGATGGACATCAGCCCTGCATCGCCCGCCAGCCGGCCGATGGCATCGATCCGGGCGTCGCCGTCGCCTCTTTGCAGTACGGCCGGAACAGGATCGATGGCCTGTTCGGGCAGGCGGTGAATGGCGTCTATCTTACCCACGACAAGCCCGACCAGCGTGGCCTCATGCTCGACCACGACGATGTGCCTGCGCTCATCATCGGACCGCAACCGATCAAGCCCCATGAGGAGCGAGAGCGCCACCAGCGGCAGAACGCGGTCTCGCAGCCGGATCACGCCGATGAGAGCCTCTGCCGCATCCGGCACGACGGTCACGTTGCCGTCGAAGGTCAAGACTTCGCGAATGCAGGCAAGGGGCAGGCCGAGACGCTGGCCGGCGACCCGGAACGACAGGAAAGTCTTCAACGCGGCGCGTGTCTGCCCGTCCTCACCGGCCTGCGGCCCCGACGAGCGCTTGACGGGCGCGCGTCGCTCCACCTTGAAGGCAGCCTCGACAAGCCGGTCCAGGTTCTCGAGGGGTTCGGCCGTGACATCCGCCGAAAGCTGCCGCACGGTCTCGACAAGAAGCCCAACCGGTCCGCCATGGTCATAGACGATGATCCGGGCATCCGCCCCCGTCGTGCCGTCACTGCCGTGCAACAGCCGGTTCATCGAAAGGAGAGGAACCGGCCGGCCGCGCAGGTTGACGATCCCCAAAAGAGCCGCCGGGCCATGCGGTACCCGGGTGACAGGCGGCACGCGAATGACTTCCAGCACCCGGCCGGCATCGATCGCGTGGCCTTGCCCTGCAACCTCAAAGACAAGCCGCCTTTGCCCGCCCGCCTCGGCGGATGTGCCATCCATGGCGTCAGCTTCCCGCCATCTGGAGTTCGTCTGCCAGCGAGGCGATTTCCTCGACGGCTGCGGCAAGATCTTCTGCCCCGCGCGACTGTTGCAGCGCGGCTGTGGCCGCCTGCCTTGCGGCTGCACTCGCCTGAAGCGCGACCGATGCGATCTGCTCGGTACCGCCCTGGACTTCTCTTGCGGAAATCAGAATGGATTGCGCCGCCTCCAGAATGGCGGCAAAGCCATCCACCATGCCATCAACATCGTCTTCGGCCGATGCAAGCCGATCCGCGATGAGCTGGCTTTTGGCCTGTTCGGCGTCGGACGCTGCAATAATGGCTTCCAGTTCCCGCTGCACGGTGACGATCTGCAGCTGGATCAGCCGGACGATGTCCTTGATGCCGTCGATATTGTCGGCTGCATCCTGAGCGAGCTTGCGGATATCGGTGGACACGATGGCAAAGCCGCGTCCAGCCGTGCCAGCCCGCGCCGCCTCCACCGAGCCGCTCACCGCCAGCATGTTGGTCTGAACGGCGACCAGCACGATGCGGTCGACGGTGCGTTCGATCCTGAAGCCGATGTCGCCCAGCGCATTGAGGTCGGCCAGAGCCTGGCGCATTTCTGCCGTGGCCCCGGAAATGCCGGAGGCAAGGCTGGCGAGGCCGGCTTTGTTGCGGGAAAGCAGCAGCTTGATCTCTGCCCCGCGCCGGCTTGCCTGCTGCGCACTCACCTCGGTGCGGGAAGCACTGGCCTTGATCTGCGTCATGGCAGCATTTGCCTGCTCGGTGGCAGACGCCTGCGCCTCGGCGCCGCGGCTGATCTGCTCGACTGCAATCAGAATTTCGCCGGCAGCGCCCGATAGTTCCTGAACGGTGGCGGAGAGCTCTTCTGCGGCCGCACTCATCTCCTGCGAACGCGCCGCATGGGCGTCATCATTCAACAGCTCGTCAGCCATGGCGGCAAGCGCCTGCGCGGTCTGCTGGCTTTCCTCCAGCGCCACGCTCTGCTGTTCGACGGCCCGTTGCGCCTGCGCGGCTGCGGCAGACTGCTGCTCGGCGGCGGCGGCGACGGTTTCTGCACCCTTTTGCGCCTCGCGCGTCGCCACGTCCGCTTCAACCGCGGCAATCAGGATTGTCTGGCTATCCTGCGAGAGGTCTGAAAGGCCGAGACGGATGGCCTCCAGATCCGCGACCATATTGCGGCCGAGAGCTGTCTGCTCCCGCGCGGTCTGCGCTGCCGACCGGATCCGTTCGGCAATCCGGCCGACGCCCTCGACAATGGTTTCGGCATGCCGGTTGACGTCGCGCGAGCTGCGCTCGGCAATCTCGGCGAGCGCCCGCACCTCGTCGGCCACCACGGCAAAGCCGCGCCCCTCGTCGCCGGCACGGGCGGCCTCGATGGCGGCATTGAGCGCCAGAAGATTGGTGCGATCGGAAATGTCGGCGACAGCCACGGTCGTTGCGCCAATCGTTTCGGCTTGCACCTGCAGCTTTTCGATGAGGGACACCGAAGCGATCTGCCGCGATGCGTTCGTTTCGATGGCAAGGATCGCACCGTCGATCTGGGCGGCCGCTTCCAGCATGCCAGTCTGCACCTGACCCGTCTGGTTTCGTGCGGTTTCGGCCTGTGTGCGCGTTTCGGTAAAGCGGGCGGCAAGGTGAGTGGTTGCCGAAAGGGATTCATGCACGGCGCCGGCCGCCTCCTCCGCTCCGCTTGCGATCTGCTCCAGGGCCCGGCGAAGCTGTTCGGCCGCGGATGCCGCCTCCGCAACGCCGGTTGACAGCTCCTCGGTGGCCGCACCGAGGCGTTCGGCCGCCTTCTGCTGGCGCATACGCGACCGATCCCTCGACCGGCGCAAGGCCGCCGCCTTGTCTGCACCGGCCGGAGCGGGCGTGATGGTGGCAGCTTCGCCTTTGGCAATGGCCGCCTTTGCGCCCAGTTGGGAGGTCTTTACCAGTGCCATGGAATGTCCATTATCTCGATGGGCCGAAAGGAAAGCACGCAAGGCAGCGCTTGGCAGGTGCAAGGCTTGGAATGTGTCTCACGGTTATGGCCCAAGCTTCAGCGCGAGACAATTGTCGCGGGACCTCATTGCAGGACGAGATCGCGCAAATGGTTCACGACATGGCCAACTTCATAGGGCTTTGACAGGAAAGGGACTTTGACCGGCAAGTCGTTCTTCGGGATCTTCAGGTAACCGGACGTCAGGAGAAGGGCGACATGGGGATGGGAGCGGTGCACCCGATGCGCAAGCTTCAACCCGTCCATCGAACCGGGCATGTCGATATCGGTAAAAATCGCCGTGATCTCCGGATGCGCTTCCAGCACGGTCAAGGCTTCGTCCGCAGTGCAGGCTTCGGCCACACGGAAGCCGGCATCTTCCAGTTCGTCCACGAGGCTGAGGCGTATCAGCACCTCATCCTCTACGACGAGAACGAACAGGGGTTTTGAGGTCATTGAAACGATATCCGATCGCAGGTTGCCGGCCGCAGCGCACATGAACGTGCAGAGGCCGCCATGGTTCCGTCAGAGAAAAGAATTTTTTTGGTGTGGGTTTCTTCGCCCATCTGCAATGCGGCATGCATTGCCGCATCGTTCACACGGGTCATTCGGCGGGCAGTGGTGCGTTTCAGATGTCGGGGAAATCGACGTCTGTTGCGGCAACGTTGTTGATCAGGTTGGTGAAGAAGTTTTCCGCCACGACAGCGACGATCTCGATGACCTGAGCATCGGTAAAGCCAACGCCTCGAACGGCATCGATATCGGCGTTTGACACCTTGCCGCGTGTTTCTGCGACCTTCCTGGCAAAAGCCACTGCTGCCGCGGCTTTCGGCTCTTCCGACGTGCCCTGCCTTGCCCTTTCGATCTCTTCCCGGCTGAGCTTGGAGAACGTGTAGCCGGTAAATGTGTGGGCGGCATTGCAGTATTCGCAGCCGTTGACCGCGGCAACTGCGAGCGCGATCCGTTCGCGGGTCTTGACGTCAAGCGCCTTGCTCAGCCCCTGGTTCAGGCCGGCATGCGCACCGATGACGGCGGGACTGTTCGACAGCACACGGAAAAAGTTCGGGACACTGCCGAGCTTTGCCTTGATCGCGTTGAGTGTCGGCTGGGATGCCTCGGGAGCCAGCTGAGGCTCGGGAATGGAAATGCGTGACATGGTCTTTCCTTTCTGGTTTCGGTTTCAGGGATTGTTTCTAAGACGGGGATGCCGGGGCAGGGTGCCGCCGCTTGCGGCGGCACCCTTGTGTCAGGCGCCGACGGGGATCGGGTTGTCGACGATGCTTTGGTTGAACGCCTGGAACAGCGCGTGTTCCTGGGCGCCGGGATTATCGCGCAGCGGCCGGATGGCATCGACGATCACCTCCGGATCATCGGTCGCAAGTGCCGCGAGCGTCTGTTCGATGAACTGCGGCAGCGGCATAGCGCGCGGATCGCCGCTCTTGTAGATGAGATCCGTATCCACCCAGGGCGGAGCGATTTCCTGCACCCTGACGCGGGTGTCTCGCAGCTGGAAGCGCTGCGACAAGGCGTAGGAATGAAGGGCTGCCTTGGTGGCGGAATAGATCGCGTTGCCGGCAATCGGCACGAAAGCCAGAACGCTGCTCGTGTAAAGAATGGTCGCTTCCGGCTGCGACTTCAGATGTTCGATGAAGGCGGACGTGACACGAAGCGGACCGAGCAGGTTCGTCGTGATCAGATCTTGTGCCGCAGCGTCGTCGATCGGGCCGGAGACATCGTCGAAGGGCATGAAGCCAGCATTGTTGAACACCACGTTGAGCGCTGGATAGGTGTCGATCAGGTGGCACGCAGCCGCCTGGATGCTGTCCGGATCGGTCACGTCGAGCTCTATCGATGCCATGCCGGGGTTGGCTTCCGTGACCTCCTTCAGCAAGGCGGTCCGCCGGCCTGCAATGATGACCTGGTTTCCAAGCTTGTGAAATGCTTCAGCCATGCCGCGGCCGATGCCGCTGGTGCCGCCGGTGATGAAGATGGTGTTACCCGTGAGTTTCATGGCAATTGTCCTTTTACGAAATGGGAGGAGCAGGAAATTCAGATCGTGGTCTTGAAGCGAGGCGCTGCCTGCGTTGCAGACAGTTGCGGGCCGAGCGCCCGCCGCGCGGCTTCAAAGGCCTGCCACAGCTCCACATCCCTCAGCGCGGGGATCGTGGTGGTTTCGCGCTGATCCAGTCCTGCAAGGGCGGCATCGACCATATCGTCCGCCTGCATCACGATCTCGGAGGGCAAATGCTCGACCGGCAGGCCGCCAAGCGCCCAGAAGTCGGTGCGGGTGGCGCCGGGCAGGACGGCCTGCGCGCGGATGCCTTTGTCGGCGAGCTCATGGTTCAGCGAGGTGGTGAAGGCCTGCACGAAGGCTTTCGTGCCGCCATAGACGCCGTTCAGCAATTCCGGAGCAACCGCCACGATCGATGAGATATTGATGATGGTGCCGCCGCCGCGCGCGACGAAACCCGGCACCGCCGCATAGGTGAGCCGCATCACGGCGGTAACGTTGAGGCGCACCATCGCATCCATCCGCTCGACATCGCTTTCGAGCAAGGTCGTATGGGTGCCGATGCCGGCATTGTTGACGAGCATGGTGATGCTCGCATCCTCGCGCAGTGTCTTCTCCACGCGGGCCAGATCGACCGGGTTTCCGAGGTCGGCGGCAAGCACGTCCACGGCGCGTCCGGTCTTGTCCGAAATCGCGGAGGCGAGTGCCTGCAGCTTGTCCGTGTTGCGGGCAACGAGCGTGAGATCGTAGCCGCGGGCGGCAAGGCGATCGGCATAGATCGCGCCGATGCCGGTCGAGGCGCCAGTGATAAGGGCAGTTCCCAAAGTGGCCATGCGTTTGATCCTTTTGAAGAAGGAGAGCGTCAATCGCTCCCGACGCGAATGTTATGGACGAAGAGCTTCGCGTCCGATATGACGTATAAAATACGTTTTCAGGACACGAAGGCAGAGACGGCATGCCGCATATTTCCATGGTGCTCACACCCGGTTTTCAGTTCCTGGCGCTTGGCGTGCAGGCGGCCTTTGAACTGGCCAATGCGGTGAGGAAGGACAGCTATTACACCCTGTCTATTGCCTCGGTCGGCGGTGGCCCCGTTGTCTCCTCGAGCGGCTTTGCCGTGCCGACCACCAAACTTTCCGATCTGGACACGGTCGATACGCTGCTGCTTCTGGCGGGACTGGTTCCACCTCCGCAGCAGGATGAGGCAACGCTTGACACCCTGCGCGCGACGGCACGGCAGGCGCGGCGCGTTGCCGGTCTGTGCACTGGCTCGTTCCTGCTCGGGCAAATGGGACTTCTCGACGGGCGACGGGCGACCACGCACTGGTCCTACGCCCGGCAGATGCGCGAGACCTTTCCCAATGTGCGGGTCGAGGAGGATCGCATTTTCATCAACGAGGGTTCCGTGTGGACATCGGCAGGACTGACGGCCGGCCTCGATCTCGCCGTCGCCTTGATCGAGAAGGATCTCGGCCGAGACGTGGCGAGTGCGATTGCCCGGCGCCTGGTGATGCATCATCGCCGCGCCGGCGGCCAATCCCAGCATTCGGAACTGCTTGAACTTGCGCCGAGCAGCGACCGGATCCAGAAGGCCTTGATTCATGCCAAAGCGCATCTTTCCAATCCTCTGACTGTGGATGAACTGGCAGACGTGGCCGCCCTCTCGCCCCGGCAGTTCAGCCGCGCCTTCCGCGCCGAAACGGGGCAGACGCCTGCGAAAGCTGTGGAGCAGATCAGGCTCGATGCGGCGCGTCTGATGATCGAGGAAACACGGCACTCCTTCGACCAGATCGCGCAACAGGCGGGCTTCATCGATCTGCGGCGGATGCGCGAGGCGTTCATGCGCCAATACGGCCAGCCGCCCCAGGCTCTGCGACGGCTGGCACGGGCGTCATAGCGCCGCCCCGGCAAGCGTCAGGCGGCGTCACGCAAGCTGGATGTCGGAGAGATCACGCGACAAGGCATTGTCCCTGCCATCTCGGATTCAAGTTGCGTGGAAGGAGTGCCCTGAAACAGGGCATCGATGGCACCGGTTTGAACAACGTCCTTTGCCATGGACATGACCGGCGGCCGGCCCATTGCCAAGATCGGTGCTGCTATCAACGCAATCGGTGCCAAGGTTCAGGCGGCATGGCTGGAAAGCGCAGCATCCCTGACCAATCCACGCCTGAGCCGCCCATCTTCTTCCCACGTGTAAGCGGCCGCGAGTTCAGGGGCGCTTGCGAAGATCATCGCCGGTGAGCCCGATGATTGTTGACGGGGAGCGGCCATCGGCCACTCCCCCTTGCCCGGTCAGACCTGTGCCTGGCCGCCGTCGGCAAACAGTTCGGCACCGTTCACGAAGCTCGCATCGTCTGAGGCGAGGAAGAGGCTCGCCTTGGCAATTTCGTCGGGATTTCCGACGCGGCCGAGCGGGATGCGGGTGGCCAGAAAGTCGAGGAGACCCTGCTGTTGCGCCTTGTCGTCGCCGGCAAGTTCTACGAGGCCGGGCGTGTGGGTGGCGCCGGGTGAGACGACGTTCACCCGGATCCCCGTTCCTTTAAGATCCAGCGCCCAGGAGCGAGCAAGATTGCGCACCGCCGCCTTGGATGCGGAGTAGACCGAGAAGGCGGCCGTCCCTTCAGTGCCGGCGGTCGAACCGGTGAGGACGATGGACGAGCCTTTCCCCATAAGCGGCAGGGCCTTCTGGACCGTGAAGATGACCGCCTTGACGTTGCGGCCAAACGTATCGTCGATCTGCTCCTCGGTGATTTCGCCGAGGGCAAGCATGCTGCCGCCACCGGCATTGACGACGAGAACATCCAGCCGGCCCTCTTGCGCCTTCACCTGCGCAAACAGCCGGTCGAGGTCTGCATTGCTGCCGGAATCCGCCTGAACGCCGACCGCATCATGTCCGATCTCGGCAATCGCCCGATCGAGGGCTTCCCGGCGGCGTCCGGTGATGTAGACGCGGGCGCCTTCCGCCGCTAACAGCTTGGCCGTTGCAAGACCGATGCCGCTGGTGGCCCCGGTCACGACCGCAATCTTGTGCTGAAGTCTGTTGGTCATCTTAGGTCTCCTGGCGCTGGCCGCGCAAAAGGGTTCAGCCCGAGCGCGACCGGCCTGTTGAAGTTGTGCGTGTTTCGGGAAGGAGGCGTTGGCTCAAAGCCCTTCGTCGCCGTCCGATGTTCAAGATCTAGGCGGTCAAGCGGGTGTGCAGAAGCGCTCGCTTCTGGAGAGATTGTCCATGCTCATGGATAATGGTGGCTATCCGCGTCGGGAATCGATGTCTCTGAACAGGTTCGCAACCCAGTCCGAAAATGCGCGCAGCCTTGCATTGGGAAACCGATCGGCAGGATAGACGAGATGCAGCGGCCGCAGTTCCGGCTTCCAGTCAGGCAGAAGCTCGACCAGGGCACCGGTTTTGAAGTGCGGTCTGGCCAGGAAGCCGAATGTCTGGCCTATGCCAAGGCCTGCGAGCATTGAGTTCAGATGCGCCGTACTCTCGTTGACGGACATGCCGGGCACGGCAGGCAGATAGTCGTATCGTTCGTCGCCCCGCTGCAGAAGCGGCGGAAAAGGCTTTCCGGAGAGCGCCGAGAAATAGCTTGCGATCCGGTGTTCTCGAAGGTCGTCTGGATGCTCGGGTTTGAGCCTGCCTGCGAGATAGGAAGGAGCCGCGCAGACGACGAAGTCCAGTTCGCAAAGCTTGCGTGCCTTCAGGGCGGAATCCGCAAGCACGCCGCCGCGGATGACGCAATCGATGCCCTCGCCGACAAGATCCACCGAGCGGTCGCTCACGCCGAGCAGGAGGTCGATGTCGGGATAAAGAGCCTGGAACTCCGGAAGGTGCGGGATCAGGATCTGGTTGGCCATGACGGATCCGATGTCGACGCGCAGCCGGCCTTTCGGCGTGCTGCGCGCGCCCGCCACCGTACCGTCCATCTCGTCCAGATCGGCAATCAGGCGAAGGGCCCGCTCATGATAGGCAAAACCCTCCGCTGTGATCGTCACGGAGCGCGTGGTGCGCTCGACCAGCTTGGCTCCCAGATGCGCTTCCAGATCCTGCACCAGCTTGCTGACGGAGGAACGCGGCAGGTTCATCTGATCTGCCGCCTTGGCAAAGGAGCCGGCTTCGGCAACGCGGACAAAGGTTCTGATGGCGAGGAGTTGATCCATGGAAGCATCCCTTTCTCTAACCGGTGGTGCCTGGATCCCAATACGGCGAACTGCCAAATACCCTCTTCAGATGATCGGCTATCGCGCGCAGCTTTGCAGGCGGCTTGCGCCCCTGGGGATGGGCCATGAAGATGAATTCCGGTTCTGGCTTGTGATCGACCTCCACTTCCTGCAGCAGACCGTCACGGATCGCGGGGCCGGCGATGAAGGCCGGCAGGAGTGCCAGGCCGAGGCCCGCAATGGCCGCATCGCGCATCATATCGCCATTGTTGATCGCAAGGCCGAGCTTTGCGCGGACAATGACATTGCCGGTGCTGGTCTGAAATCGCCAGTCGGCAATCCCGCGGTTTGTGTAGAAAATGCCCTTGTGCTGCTCCAGATCCTGCAGCGTGCGGGGCGTACCGCAGCGCGCGAGATAGTCGCTCGAGGCCGTCAGCATCCGGCGGCTCGGGGCCAGTTTCCAGGCGATCAGCCGCGACTCGGAGAGAGGGCCATGGCGGATGATGGCGTCGTAACCGTCAGCGGCGGGATCCACCCTTCGGTCATCGATATCAAGGGTGAGTTC
>NZ_JBHFFP010000011.1:0-215671 GCF_042611105.1 Neorhizobium fuzhouense
ACATCATCGCACTCTTCTCTGTCACTGAATGCCGAAACTTCTTCAAAGCCGCAGGATATGAGGCTGAATAAATGCGACATGCTTTTAGCTATTTTGATCGCGGCATAAATGATGAGCGGTCAGTCGGCGGCATCAACCTCGCGGAATGGCAACTTGGTGTTGCCGCCATAGACCGGAAAATTTGAGGAGAGATGGACACAGCCATCGCCGTGCTGTGACGGCGTGCCCACCGCCAGGAACACAACGCCTGATCCTGAGACCGACCCGGCCAAATCGGCCGTGAATGTCAGCCGCCCGTCTTGACATTGGCGTAGGCCAGCGCGTCCAGCCCTGGCACGCAGATCGAGATACTGCCTCGTTCAAGGCCGCGATCTTGGCCTTGTCCATGCATGACGTCACGGCCGAAATCGACGAAGCAGACACCCGCACAAGACCCACCTAACCTGGACCGCTCAATCTGACATTCAAGGAAAAATCTCTAAAAAAATTCTCAGACTCCATATTTCCGCATATCTATGTCAGTTTCGGCTACGATAATCTTGGCTGGAACTCGATATATCCTTGCTACAGAATGTAGAATATTTACGGCACCTTCAACAATCATGACCTCACCGCGCTCATTGCGCCAATTCGCGAGAGAAAGCGATAGTTTTTGCCTTTACCAAGCCAAAAAAGGATAGAGATTCAGCGGCAACAGTGAACAACTCCGATCGAAGCACGCCAAAGAGCAGTTGATCCACATCCCCCTCTGTCCGCCATCCCCCTCCTCGTCCAATCGTCAGAATGATGCGTCCGCCAGCGTCTCGCGTCTTGCCTGCGATACGGCGCGTGTTTTTGCGCCGTATCCAGATGTCTCGCACAAGGCTCGCAGATCAGTGCCCGAGCGTGCGCTCCAGAACCGAGAGCCAGTTGCGATGGGCGATGCGCTCGATGGCATCGCGGTCGAAACCGCGGGCTTCAAAGGCGGCAATGAGGCGCGGCAGGCCGCTTGCGTCAACCAATTCCTCCGGCACAGTCGTTCCGTCGAAATCGGAACCGAGGCCGACATGGTCGATGCCGGTGCGATCGGCGATGTAGGCGACATGATCGACGATGCGTTCAACCGGTGTCTGCGGGTTCTTCACCCCGTCGTCGCGCAGAAACAGCACGCCGAAATTGATGCCGACGAGGCCGCCGGTGTCGCGGATGGCGTCAAGCTGGCGATCGGTGAGATTGCGGCTGTGCGGGCAAAGCGCATGGGCGTTGGAATGGGAGGCAACGAGCGGCGCCTGGGAGAGCGCGGCGATATCCCAAAATCCCTTCTCGTTCATGTGCGACAGGTCGACCAGGATGTTGAGCGCATTGCAGGCGCGGATGAGGTCCTTGCCGACCTCCGTGAGGCCCGGCCCGATATCCGGCGAGGAGGGAAAGCGGAAGGGCACGCCATGGGCAAAAATGTTCGGCCGGCTCCAGACGGGCCCAAGGCTGCGAAGGCCCGCCTGGTGGAGCACATAAAGCGCATCGAGATCGTTCCCGACGGCTTCCAGGCCTTCGATATGGAGCACGGCGGCAAAGGCGCCCTTGTCCATCGAGGAACGGATATCGGCGGCCGAACGGCAGACCGATACGGCACCGTTCGAGCGAGCTTCGAGATCAAACAGCAGCCGCGCCATGGCCATCGTGTCATTGAGGGCCTGCGGCTGGGCGGGGGCCACGAAATCACCATTGGCATCCGGGCGCATGGTAGGCGAGGACACATAGACGGCGCAGAGGCCGCCCGCCAGGCCGCCCGCGTGGGCGCGCGGCAGGTCGATATGACCGCCTGCCTCACCCTCCAGGAAGCCGCCGACGGCATCGGCCTGGCCGGGGCGATACATCCGCGACAGCACATCGTTGTGGCCGTCAAATACGGGAACGGGCGAGAAAGGCGTCATGATAATGTCTCGATGTTGGATGCGGGAACTGCCGACAGAGGTAGGCGCGCGAGACGCCCGCGGCAATCTTTAAACTGCATCCCGGATCATCCTTCCTCCGATCAGGTGTCTCAATCTGTCTAAGATTTGCGCGACGGGACGGCATGTCACCTGCCGCGAGCGCCCGTTCAATCCGAAAAGTCGGACAATCTCGCCGGCGCCGCCCAATCTGCCCATTATTTCGGCTGAGGGGCCTTGCATTCGGGGGGAAAAGGCCATTGGCTAGGTGAACGGCAACACGTGCGAGATCCGGTGTCGAAGATCCGGGAAGTATCATAGGCAAAATGAAAGACGATGTGTTCCAGATCAAGATCTGGGGAGCACGGGGCAGTATCCCCGTCTCGGGCAAGGAGTTTGAAAAGTACGGCGGCAACACGCCGTGTATCGAAGTGCGCTGTGGCCCCCACCGGCTGATCTTCGACGCCGGGTCGGGCATCCACAATGCGGGCCTTGCAATGCTTGGCGACGGCACCTCCCAGGTCGACCTGTTCTTCACGCACTGTCATTACGATCACATCATCGGCCTGCCCTTCTTCAAGCCGATCTACCACCCCGCCATCGTGGTCAACCTGTGGTCCGGCCATCTGGCGGGCCGGATGACGACGGCCGAGATGGTCCGGCAATTCGTCAGCCCGCCCTATTTTCCGGTCAATCTCGACATCTGCAAGGCACGGCTGAATTTCTTCGATTTTCACGCCGGCGATGTTTTGACGCCGCGGCCGGGCATTTCAATCCGCACCTTCACGCTGAACCATCCGGGCGGCTGCATCGGCTATCGCGTCGAATGGGCAGGCCGGTCGCTGGCGCTGGTCTTCGACATCGAGCACCAGCCGGGCGTGCTCGACGAGACGGCGCTGAAACTGATGGAAGGGGCGGATCTTGCCGTCTATGACAGCGCCTTTACCGAATCCGAGATGGAGCGCTACCGCGGCTTTGGTCATTCCACCTGGGAACAGGGCGTGAAACTTGCAAAGGCCGCCGGCATCGGAAAGCTCATTCTGTTTCATCACTCGCCCTCGCGCACCGATGATGAAATGGGCCTGATCGAGCGTCTGGCGCAGGAGGAATTCCCCGCTTGTCTTGCCGCCCGCGACGGCATGGTAATCGACCTCTGATCCCTCTTTCCCTCAAGCGTCGGGGCAACGATTTTTTGAAGGAACGGTCACGGCCACTCGGCCAACGCAAGAGGCCTGCCGTCACCACGGTGATTTACAGACCGCGCTAAAACTGCGATCCATTGTTTTTGAAGACTTTACAAAGCATCGGATGCCATGGCTTCGGACGTGAAAGAGAGCCTGTTTTCGCCACGCCGGATCCGCATGGCGCGCCTTGCCTCCGGGCTGGTGATCTTCCTGTTCATGATCATGCACATGAGCAACCACACGGTGGGCCTCATTTCCGTCAATGCCGCAGACGATGCGCGTCGCATCTTCCTCTCGGTCTGGCGCAATCCGGTGGGATCGGCGCTGCTCTACGGCTCCTTCCTCGTTCACATCGCGCTGGTGTTGCAGTCGATTTACCGGCGGCGCAGTTTCATCATGCCGAAATCGGAAGCCGCGCAGATCATTTTCGGGCTGATGATCCCGCTTCTGATCATCGACCACATTGTCGGCACGCGCATCGCGTCGAGCCTGTTTCGCCTGCGCGACAACTACGAAAGCCTGGTCCACATCATGTGGACGACATCGCCCTTTGACGGGTTGCGCCAGTCGGTCGCCATCGTTGTTGTCTGGCTGCATGGCTGCATCGGCATCCATTTCTGGCTGCGCTCCCGCCTCTGGTATCGAAACGCCACGCCATTTCTGCTGACGGTTGCCATTCTTCTGCCGACGCTCGCCTTGCTGGGTTTTGCCCAGATGGGCCGCAATATCGCAAGCCCGGCCTTCATGCTGAGCGGTTTTCCCGGCGGCTATTATGATCCGACAGTCCTGTCCTCCTCGGCACAGGAGACGCTGAACAAGATAAGGATCGCGCTTTATGCCGGCTTCGGGTTGTCGCTGGCCGCAGCGCTTGGCCTTCGCGGCCTGCGCTGGCTGCGCGAGCGCGCGCATCTCGTCACCATAAGATATCCGAACGGCCAGATCATCAGCGTGCCGCGCGGCTTTACCGTTCTGGAAGCCAGCCGCATGGCCGGCAAACCGCATTATTCGGCCTGCGGCGGCAAGGGGCGCTGCTCCACCTGCCGCGTGCAGGTGATCGAGGGCGAGGAGGCACTGCCACCGGCAGAACCGCTGGAGCAGCGCACGCTGATCCGCATCAAGGCCGGCCCCGGCGTTCGGCTTGCCTGCCAGTTGCGCCCGAAGACCGATGTGACGCTTGCCCCGATCCTGATGGCGATGCCGGAAACGGACACCGAGGGAAACAATTACGAAGCCATGCCCGGGCGCGAGCAGGAGATTACCGTTCTCTTCTGCGACATCCGCAATTTTACCGCCCGAACCGAAACCCGGCTGCCCTTCGACATCGTCTTCCTGCTCAACCGCTATTTCGCGGTGGTCGGCCGTGCCGTCGAGGAGGCGGGCGGGCGCATGGACAAGTTCATCGGCGATGGCGCCATGGCTCTCTTCGGCGTCTCCGGCGATGCTGAGCTGTCAGGACGCCAGGCGCTCGAGGCCGCAGCAAAGATCATGATCGGCATCGAGGAGTTGAACCGGACGCTGGCCGAGGAACTGAGCATGCCGCTGAGGCTCGCCATCGGCATCCACACCGGGCCTGCCGTCGTCGGCACGCTTGGCTACGGCACCGTGCGCAATCTGACGGCGATCGGCGATACGGTGAATGTCGCAAGCCGGCTTGAAAGCGTGGCCAAGGAGTTTGACGCAACCCTGGTGATTTCCGAGCCGGTGGCGCGACTTGCCGGGCTTGACCTTGCGCGACACACCGCACGCGAAGTTCCGATCCGCGGCCGGGCCCTTCCCTTGCGCGTCTTCGTGCTGGATGAAAGCGTGGCCGAGGACCTCAAACAAGCCTTGCCCCCGGCAGAAGCGCAGGTGCAGAGTTAATGCCACAGGCCCGGATGCGCCGGGATACGCGCCATGCTACGGTCACTCCATGAACGCCATGACAGACGCTTTCTACCAGTCGCTGCCGATCTTCACCCGGTTCGAAGGGGTGGCGGACGCGCGCAATTACCAGCCGCTGCCTCAGGACTGGGTTCTGGCGGTCGCCGATATCGTCGGCTCCACCAAGGCGATCGCCGAGGGCCGCTACAAGCAGGTCAACATGGCCGGCGCCAGCGTCATCTCCGCCGTTCTCAATGCGCTTGGCCATGAGGATTATCCGTTCAGCTTTGGCGGCGATGGCGCGATGGTCGCACTTCCCGCACACCATGCCGAGGCCGCCCGGGCAGCCCTTGCCGCCGTTCGCGCCTGGGCCGGGCGCGAGCTTGCCCTCGACATGCGGGTGGCACTGGTTCCGATCGACGATATCCGCCAGGCGCGCCTGGATGTGGCTGTGGCCCGCTTTGCCGCAAGCCCGCTCGTCTCCTATGCGATGTTCACCGGCGGCGGTGCAAGCTGGGCCGAGCGACAGATGAAGGCGGGGCGCTACACCATCGAAGCCAAGACTGAGGCGCCGCCTGACCTTAGCGGCCTTTCCTGCCGCTGGAGCCCGATGCAGGCGCATAACGGCGAGATCGTCTCGATTATCGCCCAGCCGACCTCCCCGGCCACCATGGCTCAGTTCGAAGCGCTCGTGTCGGCCATCATCCAGGTGACGGCCGAACAGAGCCGAAACGGCCATCCGGTTCCCGAAGAGGGACCGCAGCTTGCCTTTTCAACGGACGGCATCAAAGCAGAAACCTTGGCCTTTGCGCCCAGGCAGCGGCTTTTACAGTCGTTGCGCATCCGTCTGCTGGTTGCGCTGACCGCTCTCCTCCATCGGCTGAACATTCCGCTTGGGCGTTTCGACACGCGACGCTACACGCGCGACGTCGCCGCCAACTCCGATTTTCGAAAGTTCGATGACGGGCTGAAAATGACGGTGGACGTGGACGAGCCGCACCGCCTGCGCATCGAAAAACTGTTAGCCGAGGCCGAGGAAACGGGCGTGTGCCGCTATGGCATCCACCGACAGGACAGCGCGCTGATGACCTGTTTCGTGCTGAGCCCGATGACGCGCAATCATATGCATTTTGTCGATGGCGGCGGCGGTGGCTATGCGATTGCCGCAAGCAAGCTCTCCGGCAAACGAAGTACCGATCCCGTGTGATGATCAAGGATTGTGGCCTCGCGGCTTACACCCTAAAAACAAAATCGGGCGCGGCCCTTGCAAGACTGTCGCATTGCACCGATCTCTCATAGAGCCGGGCATTGGCACGACGGTGTGTGCCCGCACGACAAGATCATCGCCAGCCAGTGGTCAATGCCCCGTTCCAGCGGGTCTGGAGCCACCCTCAAGCCGACGGTAAAGGGCAGGAACACCTTGCCCTTCGACCACGAACGGGCGCCCATCGGACGCCATCCATACGATAGGGCTCCACATGACGACCGCTTCTGGACAGGTATCCTCCATCCTGATGGATAAGGTGGCAGATTGGCTGACGCAGGCAGCGCTTTCCGGCAGCACGCTGGAAAATATCGTGCGGGGCCTGTGCGACCGCATTGCCGGAGCCGGCCTGCCGATTGCGCGCGTCCATCTGTCCTTTGCCATGCTGCATCCGCTTTATGATGCGCTGGGCTTTACATGGCGGCCGAAGGATGGCCTCACCGTGGAAGGCTATCGCCACGATGTCGGCAATCCCGAAGTGTTTCTGCGCAGTCCCTATTACCAGTTGCTCGCGCGCAATCTCGACCACATGCGCCGGCGCATTCCGGCCGAGGGTCCTGTGGAGTTTCCGGTGTTCGAGGACCTGCAGCGGGAAAAAATTACCGATTACATCGCCTTCATGCAGCCGTTCGGCGAACATACGGTTCAGGGCATGATGGGATCCTGGTCCACCGATGCGCCGAGCGGCTTCAGCGACGACATGATCGCAGCGCTCCTGCGCATCCAGAACTATCTCGCCGTGGCGGCCAAGATGGCCGTGCTCGACAAGCTTGCCAACAACATGCTGACCACCTATCTAGGCGGCGACGCGGGCAAGCGGGTTCTGAACGGCCAGATCCGCCGGGGCGATGGCGAAACGATCCGCGCAGCCCTTGTGGTGGGCGACATGCGCCAGTCCACCATCTTTGCCGAAAAGGAAGGCCGCCAGGCCTATATCGACACGCTGAACGAGTTCTTCGACGCGATCGCCTCCCCGTTCAACCGCGATGGGGGACAGATCCTGAGCTTTCTCGGCGACGGCTTTCTGGCGGTCTATCCGTGCGACCGCCACCGCGATCCGTCGCGGGACGCCTGCCGCGCCGCCATGGTGGCGGTCAACCATGCGCAGGCGCGGCTGTCTGCCCTTAACGCACGGCGGGCGGCAAAGAGCCTGCCGAGCATCGGGTACGGCATTGGCCTGCATGTCGGCAATGTGATGTTCGGCAATGTCGGCCTGCAGGAACGCCTGACGTTTTCGGCCTTCGGGTCGGCCGTCAACGAGGCGGTGCGCCTGCAATCGCTGACCAAGAAATACGGCTCCAACGTCGTCGCAAGCCAGGCTTTCGTCGGCTATAGCGGCGGCGAATGGGACAAGCTGGGCGAGGAAAAGCTGCGCGGCGTGCGCCAGCGGGTGACGCTCCTGCGGCCAAGACCGCGCCCCGACGAGGCCCTGGTGGACGAAACGCTGGCCGACATCGAACGTAAGGCGCTGTCGGAGGCCGAGCGCCTGATCCTGTTGCACCGGGATGCAACGGGCATTGCCGTGAAGCGCCGCACGGCACCTCTCCTCGACAAGCTGTTGCAATAAGGGCAACACCCTCCGGCAATCGCCAGAACGACGCTTTTTTGCAAGGTCATTGCCGCTCCCGTCCATTACATTGGATCATGCGTATTGCGTAATGGTAAGCTCGACGTGACGCCACCCGGCGCCGAACGAGCATGGGTTCGCAAGGGCAGCGGATTTCGCGGGGGATAATGGAAAAAAGTCTGGCGCGTTACATCTGGTCCAATACCTATCCGCAGCAGGTGTGGATCCTGCTGGTGGTTGCGGCTTCGATGGTTCCCTACTTCCTCGCCTTCGACCTGCCCAAGCGCATCGTCAATGGCCCGATCCAGGGTCAGGGGTTTGAAGATCCGGACGCCACGCAGCATTTCATGGCGATTGCCTTTGACCTGCCGTGGCTCGGCCATATCGAACTCTTCGAGGGCTTTCCGCTCGGCCGCGTCGGAACGCTGATGGCGCTGAGTTCCGTCTTCCTCGCCCTCGTCGTCCTCAACGGCCTGTTCAAGTTCTATATCAACACCTACAAGGGCCGGCTTGGGGAGCGCATGCTGCGGCGCATCCGCTTCAGCCTCGTCGATCGGGTGCTGCGCTTTCCGCCGATGCATTTCAAGCGGGTCAAATCGGCCGAAATCGCAACCATGATCAAGGACGAGGTGGAGCCGCTCGGCGGCTTTACCGGCGATGCCTTCGTGCAGCCGGCGCTTCTGGGCGGCCAGGCGCTGACGGCGCTCGGCTTCATCATCCTGCAGAATTTCTGGCTCGGCATGATTGCCGCGGCCATCGTTGCCCTGCAGGCGCTGATCATTCCGCGCATGCGCAAACGGCTTCTGGAACTGGGGCGCCAGCGCCAGATCACCGCGCGCCAGCTGTCCGGCCGCGTCAGCGAGATCGTCGACGGCATTCACACCATCCGCGGCCACGACGCCTCCAATCTCGAGCGCGCCGATATTGCCGACCGCCTCGGCACGATCTTCTTCATCCGCTACGACCTTTACCAGTGGAAGTTCATGGTAAAGTTCATCAACAATTTCCTCGCGCAGGTGACGCCCTTCCTGTTTTACGCGATCGGCGGCTATCTGGCGCTGCAGGGCCGTCTCGACATCGGCCAGTTGATTGCCGTGATCAGCGCCTACAAGGATCTGCCGGGGCCGCTCAAGGAGCTGATCGACTGGGACCAGGCGCGCCAGGACGTGCAGGTGAAATATGCCCAGGTGGTGGAGCAGTTCGACGTGGAAACGCTGGTCGGCCCGCACATCCAGACGCTAGTGACGACGCCCGTCGAAAGATTGTCGGACGCGCTGGTGGTGAGCAATCTCGTGCTGAGCGACGATAGCGGCGCCCCCCTCATCAACCGCCTGTCGCTGGAGATCGCGCCGGATGAGACTGTGGCCATTGTCGGGCGCAGCAACAGCGGCGCCGAGGCGCTGGCCGAAGCCTTCGGTCGCATTCTCTGGCCAACCTCCGGGCACATTTCCATCGGCGGCCGGGACATTCTCGACCTGCCGGAAAGCGTGACCGGGCGGCGCATCTCCTTCGTCTCCTCGGAAACCTACTTCTTTCACGCCACGCTACGCGACAACCTGCTTTACGGGTTGAAGCACGCGCCGCTGAAGACGATCGAATATGGCGGCAAGCACCAGCGTAAGTACAAGCGCAATCTCCTGGAGGCGCAACGTTCCGGCAATCCGGCGCTTGATCTCAACAGCGACTGGATCGACTACCGCTCGGCCGGTGCGAGCGGTCCCGACGATCTCCTGAAGGTCATCCGGCCGGTGCTCGATGCGGTGATGATTTCGCAGGACATTTTTGATCTGGCGCTGCGCTCGCAGGTGGATGTCATGGCCCATCATGCCCTGACCGACCGGATCGTCGAGATCCGCCAGGCCATGCGGCGCAGGCTGCGGGCCGACAATCTGGAAGACATCGTCGCGCCGTTCGAAGCGCATGCCTACAACCTGCAGGCGACGGTCGGCGAAAACCTGCTGTTCGGCACGATGCGGCAGGGCATGACCGGCCAGGCGCTGGCCGCCCACCGCTATTTCCGCAAGGTGATGGGAGAGACTGGCGTCTCGGCAGAGCTTTATCAGATGGGGCTTGCGATTGCCGAGAATGCCGTCGAGCTGTTCCGCGACCTGCCGCCGGACCACCCGTTCTTCCAGCAGCTGACCTTCATGACCGCCGACGATATCCCGGCCTATGAGGCCCTGCTGCAGAAGCTGCAAGGCACGCCCTTCGAGGAAGCCTCCGCCAGCGACCGCACGAGCATCATCCGGCTGAGCTTTTCCTATGTCGAACCGCGCCATCGTTTCGGTCTGCTGACGGAGGCGCTGATGACGCGCATCGTCGAGGCGCGCGAGGCCTTCTATGCCAATATTCCGGCCGATCTTGCCGAGCGCATCGAGCGTCACGACGCCGAGCAGTTTACCGCCTCGGTCTCGCTGATGGACAATGTCCTGTTCGGGCGGCTGTCGTTTCAGGAAGTGGACACGACGGAGCGCCTCCGCCAGACGATCCGCGACCTGTTCGAGGAACTCGGCCTTGCCGATCATGTCCTGTCGATCGGTCTCGATTTCGATGTCGGATCGCAAGGGCGGCGGCTGAACACGGTGCAGCGGCAGAAGCTGAACCTGGCGCGCGCCCTGCTCAAGCGCTCGGATTATTTCATCTTCAACCGGCCACTGTCGGCGCTCGATCAGCGGGCGCAGGACCGGATCGTCACCAATATCGTCAAGGACCTGCACGAGGAAGGACATCGCCCCGCCATCGTCTGGGTGCTGCCAAATGCGCAAATGGGTGAACTTTTTGGCCGGATTCTTGTTTTTGATAATGGAAATCTGGTCGAAAGCGGTTCTTTTGACGAACTTTCGGGCAAAAATGGGATGTTCAATCAACTGCTCTCATAATATCGTGTGAGTGTGGGACAGAAGGTGAAACACCGATGCTACTCAAGGACGAGGTTGACATGTTGCGGCGCGTGCCGCTGTTCTGCCAGATCGCGCCGGCAAAGCTGAAGCTGCTGGCGTTTGCCTCCGAGCGCATGACCTGTCGCGAAGGGCAGAACCTGTTTCGCCAGGGCGACATCGGCGATGCGGCCTATGTGATCCTGTCGGGCACCGCCGACGTGCTGGTCCAGTCGGAGGCGGGCGAGATCCGGGTGGCGGAAGTCGAAAAGAATTCGATCGTCGGCGAAATCGCCATTCTGTGCGATACGGCGCGAACGGCAACGGTGCGCGCCTCCTCGCGTCTGGAAGTGTTGAAGATCAGCAAGGAAAACTTTCTGGAGCTGATGAGCGATTTTCCAGACATGGCCGTGGAAATCATGCGCGTTCTGGCAAACCGCCTGAACCACACCACCAACGAACTGACCGAAGCCCGCAGCCACCAGCAGCGCGTGCCGAGCTGATATTTCAGGCGGCGCGCTTTTGGCGCCCGCCGCCGCCCGTCATGCGCGCGAGGCTCCGGCCGGCACGTAACGCCGCGCCACAAGCCAGCAGCCGACCGCCCAGCTTGCGCCGGCGCACCAGCCGCCGAGCACATCCGTCGGATAATGCACCCCGAGATAAATGCGGCTCAGCCCGATGATCAGCGTGAGGAACAGCGCCGTTCCGATCATGAACAGGCGCGTGGTGCGCGTCGGCTGCGTGCGCGAGAGAAGCGCGCCAAGCGTGAGATAGGTCACCGCCGACAGCATGGCGTGGCCGCTTGGAAAGCTCAAGTCCTGCACGTTGACGAGATGCGGCACGATTTCCGGCCGCGGCCGCGCGATGATCATCTTGAGCGCCGTGCTGGTGGCCCAGCCGCCCGCCACCGAAAACAGCATGAAGGCGGCAATTCTTCTGCGGCGGGCAAGCACGAGATAGAGCGTTGCGATAGCCGTCATGATGGAAAGCACCGTGATGCCGCCGAGGCTGGTGATATCGTCCATGGCATGCGACAGCCAGTATGGGCCGATGGGGGTGGCGAGGTCTCCCGTCTGGCGAAGAGCGAGCAGGATCGCCTCGTCCAGCGCATGCGTATCCCCCTCCAGAACTTCGCCTGTCAGCTGCGCAAACAGAAACAGGCCGCCGGCAAAAACCGCAAAGAACAGCAGCGTTGCCAGTTCCATGGCCTTTACACGGTCGATGAGGCGGCTTGCGATCCGGCGCGGCAGCATGGGGACCCTTTCAGGAACGGGATAAATCGTCAGGAGGGGACGGACGCGTCATCATGGCATGGGTAGCCGGTGACGCGGACCATATCTCCAAAAAACCTCAGACCGGCATCGCGCGGCGCGCTTCGGCAAGGCTTGGCGGCGTAACCTTGCGGTAACGCGCTTCGATGAAGCCATAGATGCCAAAGCAGAGCAAGCCAAGCCCCATGGCCAGATAGAGCGGGGCGCCGAAGGGCAATTGCCGGATGAAGGAGAGCGCATCGGCCATGCTGCCGGCTTCCTGCGGATCAACCGCATAGGCGGCGTAGAGGAAGAAGCAGCCGATGATGAGGAAGACGATTCCCTTGGCGACGAGGCCCGCCACGCAGAACAGATCGATCCAGCCGTGGCGCTTCGCATCGAAGGACAGATAGCGGTGATACCGCCGGCCAATGCCCTTGATGATGAGGGCGCTTCCAGCCCCGAGGATGGCAAGGCCGACGCAGCCGACCAGATAAGGGCCGAACGGCTGCTGCATGAGCCAGGCCGTCCAGGTTTGCGATCCACCGCCACCGGATCCCTCCCCCATCTGCAGGGCATGACTGGCCGCATAAAAGGCAAGACCAGTATAGGTCGCGGCACTCACCAGCATGCCGGCGCGCACCACATAGCCTTTCAGGTTGTCAGGATGGTTATCGGCATTGGCGAGTGCCTGCGAAACGCGCCAGGCGACGAAACCGATCAGCGCCACCGCGATGACGCCGAGCCAGATGCGTCCGAGCGGCTGGCCGAGCACCCATTGCAGCGCCGATTCCGAATCCGGACTGCCGCCGCCGACACTGCCTATGAGGACGAGGCCAGCGACCAGCACGTAAACAAGGCCCCGCGCCACATAGCCGGCCCGCGCAAGCCATTCGAGTTTACGTGTCGTGTCCATGGAAAAATCCCCGCAGTGATCTGTCAGACGAAAATGTGCCGCTCGGCGACGGGAGAAACCGCAAGACAGGCAAAAGGTTCAATCGCGATGTGACGGTGGGCGTGAAAATGCAAAAGCGCCCCTAAAACACCTAGGTCACAACGAAAAAAGCCCGCCAGCGCGCGGTGGCGCCGGCGGGTTCTCGTGTTGAAGTGTATCGATCACTGCGCGCGCGTGGCCGAATGGTCTCCCTCGCGATAGGCGCGGGTCTCTTCGACAATGCGCTCGCGGGCGGCATCATGAAGGTCTGCGGCCACTGCCGCTGCCTTGTGCGACACATCGGCTGCGACATGCTCTGCCCGGCCCATCGCTTCGGATGCGCGGCTTGCGACCTGTTCCTTAAGCTGGTCCGACATGTCGCCGACGAGCTCGTCCTCGCGCTCGGTGCGCGGCAGTGCTGCCCCGATGGCCGCGCCGACGGCAAAGGCCAGCGCCCCGCCCACCAGCGGCTGATCCTTGAACGTGCGCAGGATCGTTTCGTTGATCTGGGCGGACTGGTCCTTGAGGGAGGCACCCAGGTCCAGCGACGTGCGGCCGGCGGAACGACCGGCTTCCGAAACGGTGCGGGCCATCCGGCTTGCACTATGGCTCAGGCTGTCCCAGGTATCGGAGAGCCAGCCGGAAGCGTCATCGAAGATCTTGCCCGTCTCGTCGCGGACATCCTGCACCCGGCGCCCGGTGCTATCGGCAAAGCCGCGATAGGTCTTGCCGCTCTGGTCGATGAAGTGACCCGCACGGCGTCCCGATGCATCGGTGAGCGCCTTGAAGCGGCTGCCGCTGTCATCGGAAAAATGGCTGTAGCGGCCGGACGCATCATCTTCCACCGGGCCGACACGGCGCAGCGGACCGGAGACGGTCGCCAGCGGATAGTCCGGCTCCTTGTCGGCGACGCGGGAC
Organism: Neorhizobium fuzhouense; assembly: GCF_042611105.1. Taxonomy (NCBI): domain Bacteria; kingdom Pseudomonadati; phylum Pseudomonadota; class Alphaproteobacteria; order Hyphomicrobiales; family Rhizobiaceae; genus Neorhizobium; species Neorhizobium fuzhouense. The sequence continues at coordinate 13,764 of NZ_JBHFFP010000011.1, forward strand.
GTGTCGGAAGGCGTCCTGTTCTGGCTCGCCATCAGCCAGGCGAGGCTGACACCCATCAGCGCCATCGGCACCGGATTGGTTTTGACGGAGCCGGCCAGGTTGGAGAAGAACTCGCCGCCGCCGCTCGATTTGGCATAGGCAAGCGCCTCGTCCACCAATTGCCCGGGCGACATGCGGCTCTGGATTTCATCCAGTTTGGCGCTGATGCGCTCGCGATCCTGTTCGATTTCGCGCTCGATATCCTCCGGGCGCGTCGTATCGGTAGCATAAGCCATCACGTTCTCTCCTTGAGGACCTGCGCATCACGGCGAAGCGAGTTGGTGGTGCGATCGAGATTGAGATTGTTGCTGCGAAGAGCCGAAAGTCCCTTGGAAATCATGGCCCAGGCAATGAGGGCGACGATGACGCCAACGACCACCGACGAGATCGCATCGGCGTTGTGTTCGGCAAAGCCGCGCGCGACGAGAAAGGCGGTGAGGCCATTCACAACGGCCGCCAGGAGGACGCCAACGGCGGCGATGGCAAAGACCAGGCCTGCGGCAAGCGCTTCAACGCCGGTCAGGGCATGGGACATCTTTTCCGAGGCTTCCGCCTTGGCCAGATTGATTTCCTTGCGGAACAGGCCGGATATATCGCCGACGAGGCCGGTCACCAGTTCGGCAAGCGGGCGGTTTTCAGGTGTATTAGACATTGGACCCTCCCACTGGCGAGGACGTGCTGGTCATGGACGGCGATGTCGCCTTGGATGGGGCGGACGCAGCGACAGGCGCCGCGCGTCCGGTTTGGCCGGAGCCTGCGCGCGATGTCATTGCGGTCTGGCGGTGGGCCGATGCGCCGATAAAGCGGCTGGCGGCAAGACCGGCGATGGCGGCAATCCCTAAGAAGGCAAGCGGCTGGCGGCGGCCGAAGTCTTCGGCCATGCCGGCAATCTCGCCAAGGTCACGTCCCTTGATGTCTTCGGCAAACCGCTGCACGCTTTCGCCCATCTGGCGCGTCATGCGGCCAATCTCGGGCTCATCGCCTTCAAGTTCCGATCCGACCCTTTCGATGGCGCTGGCGACGCCGGCAACACGGTCTGCCGCATAGGTCTTCTGCTGATCGGCCGCCTGGCTGGCGGCCGCAGAAACCTTCGACATGCCATCCTCTGCCGCGTGGCGCACCAAGGCCACGTCATCGCGTGCCATCTGGCGCAGATCGCTTGTGGAAGCCTGTCGGGCATTCTTCTCGCCATCGGATTGCGCAGTTGAACTGCTGTCGCCCTCATAGAGGCTTGCGCCCGGCTCGGCTGCGGATACGTCCGCCGGCTGGACCGGCTGGTCTCGAAGAGGCGAATAGGTGGAACCGGTCCTGCCGCTTCCAATCTCGTTGTCTGCCATGGAACTCTCCCTTCATTGACGGGTGATCGGCTTTGCGAAGAGTTCGCTGCGATCAGGGTCCCAACAGAAGGTAGTCGTTATTGTTCCAGGCTGCCTGGCAAAGCTGGCAAACGTTCAGGCAGGAGGAGGGAGCGGGCTTGCGGTCAGCCGAGAAGCTTGCGGGTGACGAGAAGGCCGATGGCGGCAGACGTGCCCGTCAAGGCGGTACCCCAGGCCAGATCGACCAGCGTGACCGTGATCGGCCAGTTCTTGAGCGTGGCAAGGTTTGTCATGTCATAGGTGCCATAGGCGATGAGGCCGAGAATGGCGCCGGACAGCAACGCCTGCGTCCAGCTGCCACCCTGAAGGTTCGGCTGGACGGCGAAATAGACAATGCCTGCGACATAGACGAGATAGAAGGCCCCGGCTGCGGCAAAATCCGGCCGGTCGCGCATCATCTCGCCGAGCTGGCTGCGGTAAAAACCGGTCGCAACCTTGCCCAGCCAGAGAAAATCGAGGCCGAAGAAGACAAAGGCCGTCGACAGGTAAGCCACCGCATAGACGACCATGGGACTTCTCCGTTTTTGTCCTCAGATCTTGAGGATGGGCTGGATCATGCGCACGATCCAGCTGCTGAACTTGAGCGGCGCTTCGGTGACGGCAAGACAGATGCAATCCTCGCCTTCCGTTGCCGTCGGCGTGTGCAGGAGGCTGCCATCGGCCTCTTCCAGGTCACCGCGGGCAAACAGATCCTCGCCATCGCGGAAACTGCCGGCGAGAACCAGAGTCAGTTCGCGCCCTTCGTGGGTATGTTCCGGCACCGGCTTTCCGGCGGGAATCTTCAGGAGACGCACCTGCGTTGCCGGATCGGATGTCGGGATGCGGATCTGATAGGCGCCACGTCCGAGCGCCTGCCATTTCAGCGTCTCGACATCGCCGCCGAGATAGGAGCGCAGCGGCTCCGGAATGACGCCGGCAGACGTCCGGGCATGCGTGGAAGGCCTGGGCGTCGCCGCCGCCGGTTCCCGCGCAGTATCTGGGCCGGAAATGCGCGCCATCATGGCCTCCCAGTCCGAGGTCGTGACAGGGCGCTCGCTCACGACCTTGTCGAAAAGCGCACCGGCGGCGCCCTCCATGGCCGCAAGTGTGCGCCGACAGGAGGGGCAGAGCGCCAGATGGGTTGCAACGGCAAGGCTCCAGCCCTCCGACAGATTGCCGGATGCGTAATCGAGGAGCAGCGCATCGCTGATATGATGGTTGACACTCATCGCCGGCCCTCCAGCGTGGTGCGCAGTTTTTCAAACGCAAGTCGAATGCGCGATTTCACGGTACCCAATGGAATTCCCATGTCTTCTGCTATGGTGGAATGCGACGCTTCATCGAAGAAGGCGCGCTTGAGGACATCGAGCTGTTCCGGCGGCAGGCTTTCCATCGCCTTGCGCAACAGTTCGGCGTCCTGGCGTCCTTCCAGTTCGACATCGGCGAGAGGACCGTTGTCGGCGACGAACACCGGATCGTTTTCATCAAAGGCCGGCCGCTTGCGCCGGAAGGCATCGATGCGCTGGTTGCGCGCAATCGTAAAGATCCAGGCCGAAACATTGCCGCGGTCCGGATCGAACTGGGTGGCCTTATTCCAGACGGCGGCCATGGTTTCCTGCATCAGCTCTTCCGCAAGCTGTGCATCCCTTGTCTTCATCGCCATGAAGGAGCGCACGCGCGGCCCGTAATAACGGAAGATCGTCTCGAACGCTGCGACGCTGCGCTCGGTTCCGACCCGCCCCAGCAGGTCGCAAAGCTGTGCCGGCGAAAGATCCGGTTCGGGTAGGTTCCTGTCAGTCCGCTTCATCTTAAGGCCATGCTGAACGCGCGAAAGCGGGAAGACCCCCGCCTTTTTTTCGTTGTGACACGTCCTTGAGGATATTGAAATACTGGCGCTCATGGCAGCTGTTACGCCCGCCCCTGCAGGCCGGATCACCGGCAAAAAGAAATTTTGCGGGAAACCATTTGCGCCGAGCCTTCGTAGAAGGAAAACATAAACGAACAAAGCAGACGGGGTATGGTTGCAGTGAAAAGAGAACATCGTCGCATTGCCGTGATCGGCTCCGGCATCAGCGGTCTTTCAGCCGCCTGGCTGGCATCCAGGACCAATGACGTGGTGCTCTATGAGGCGGCAGACCGGCTCGGCGGTCATTCCAACACCGTCATGGTTCACACGGCCGACGCCGACATTCCCGTCGATACCGGCTTCATTGTCTTCAATGACAAGAACTATCCCAATCTCGTTGCGCTGTTTGACCATCTGGGCGTTGCCACCCAAGCCTCCGACATGTCCTTTGCCGCCTCCATCGAGGATGGCGCCTTTGAATATTCCGGCACTGGCCTGAGGGGTCTTCTCGGCCAGCGCCGCAATGCCGCCCGCCCCCGCTTCTGGCGCATGGTGTCGGACGTGCTGCGCTTCTACCGCGAGGCGGAAGGCCTGATGGGGCGCGCCGACCTGCAGGCACTGACGCTGGGCGACTATCTCGACCGCGAGGGCTATTCGAAAGCCTTCATCGACGATCACCTGCTGCCGATGGGCGCTGCCATCTGGTCGATGACGACGACGGACATGCGCGCCTATCCCTTGCAGGCCTTCATCCGCTTCTTCGTCCATCACGGCCTCATTCTTCTGTCGGGCCGGCCGCGCTGGCGCACCGTGACCGGCGGCAGCCGCGCCTATGTGAAACGCATCGCCGAAGATTTCAAAGGCGAGATCCGCCTCAATTGCGGCGTGGCGCGGATCGATCGGCTGGCATCCGGCGGCGTGACGGTGGCCGATGCGAAAGGCGGAACCGATCGCTTCGACGACGTGATCATCGCAACCCACGCCAATGACGCGCTCCAAATGCTGGGCGATGCCGACGCAATGGAGACGCGCATCCTCGGCGGCTTCCGCTATACCGACAATGTCGCCGTGCTGCATTCGGATGCACGCCTGATGCCGAAGCGGAAAGCCGTGTGGTCGAGCTGGAACTATATTGGCGGCAAACGCGAAAATGACAGCGCGCCGCTGTGCGTCACCTACTGGATGAACCGCCTGCAGAGCCTTCCGGAACATCATCCGCTGTTCGTGACGCTGAATGCCTGCCGGGAGATCCGGCAGGAGGCGGTGATCGGCACCTATCATTACACGCACCCGCTGTTTGATCTCTCCTCCATGGCCGCCCAACGCGAGGTCTGGGCGCTGCAGGGGCGGCGCAACACCTTCTTCTGCGGCGCCCATTTCGGCAGCGGCTTTCACGAAGACGGGTTGCAGGCGGGCCTTGCGGCAGCGGAAGCCGCAACCGGCCTCAAGCGCCCCTGGCAGGTGCCGGACGAATCCGGCCGCATCCATGCCGAGCCTCTTTTGGCGGCCGCCGAATGACGGGCGGTTCGGCCCTCTATCTCGGCACGGTGGTGCATGCGCGCCATCGCCCGAAAAAGCATGCGCTGACCTACCGTGTGTTTTCTTTGCTGGTCGATCTCGATGAACTGGAGAGCCTTGATCGGCGCCTGAAACTGTTCGGCTACAACCGCGCCGCCGTCTACAGTTTCCACGACCGCGACCATGGCAAGGGCGAGACGGGCGGCCTTCGCCGCTGGGTGGAAAATCATCTTTCGGATGCCGGCATCGCCCACGAGAATATCCGCATCCGGGTTCTCTGCTATCCGCGCCTGTTCGGCTATGTCTTCAACCCGCTGACCCTCTATTTCTGCAGCGATGCCCAAGGAAATCTGCTGGCCTTGCTCTATGAGGTCTGCAATACATTTCATGAACGGCATACATATATCATACCCGCGAAGGCAGACGGCCCGGGGCCGGTGCGCCACAGCTGCGCAAAGGCCATGTATGTCTCGCCTTTCGTTCCCATGGACTGCCAGTACGACTTCGACATCACCCCGCCGGGCGAGCGCGTGAAAATCGCGATCAACGAGCGGGATGCCGAAGGCGATCTTCTGTTTGCAAGCTTTGCCGGGCGCCGGCAGGCGCTGAGCGACAGAAGCCTTGCCCGTGCGCTGTTTTCATACCCGCTGATGACCATGAAGGTGATGGCGGGCATCCACATCGAGGCCTTGCGCCTGTGGCTGAAGGGGGTGCCGCTGTATCGCCACCGCCCGGCGGCAAACCGCATCGCAAGTTCCGTGGAAGTGGGTGAGTTACGTGGAGGACCTGACCGATGACGCATGCCGGAGAACGGGACAACAATCTTCTGGCCGATCCCGCGCCGCTGTGGGAACGCCTTCTCTGCCGCATGCTGAAGGGCACGCGCCACGGACGCCTGACGGTGATCTTTCCTGGCGAGCGTGAATATCATTTCGGCGAGGATCCGTCCGGCCCTTGTGCGACCATCCGCATTCACCGGTCGCGCATCCTGCGGCGGGTAACGGCCGGTGGCGGGCTGGGCTTTGCACGCTCCTACATGGATGGCGACTGGGAGACGCCGGACCTTGGGCAGGTGCTGGATCTCGCCATGGCTAACGAACACGGTTGGGCAAAGCTTGCCCGTCCGATGGCGCTGATCGCCCGGGTGGCACATCTTCGCCATCGCCTGCGGCGCAATTCCCGCGCTGGCAGCCGGCGCAACATCGCCTTCCACTACGATCTCGGCAACACCTTCTACAAGACCTGGCTCGACCGCTCGATGACCTATTCCTCGGCCATCTACGCGCGCCCGGATATGACCCTCGAAGCGGCCCAGCGGGAAAAATACGCCCGCATCATTCGCGAACTGGGCATTACCCACACCGACCATGTGCTTGAAATCGGCTGCGGCTGGGGCGGCTTCATGGAACAGGCGATCCGCGAGACGGGATGCCGCGTGACCGGGCTGACGCTGTCGCGCGAGCAGGCGGCCTATGCGACCGACCGGCTCGCACAGGCGGGGCTTGCCCAGAACGGCGAGATCCGCCTTCAGGACTACCGCGACTGCACGGGCCGGTTTTCCAAGATCGTCTCCATCGAAATGTTCGAGGCTGTCGGTGAGGAGCATTGGCCGATCTATTTCGACCAGGTGCGCGATCTCCTCGTGCCCGGCGGGCAGGCGATGATCCAGGTGATCACCATCGACGAAAGCCGCTTCGAACATTATCGTCGCCACGCGGATTTCATCCAGACCTATATCTTTCCGGGCGGCATGCTGCCGACCCTGTCGGGCTTCGGCGCCATTGCGGAAAAGGCAAGGCTGAAGGTGGAGGATTGCTTCCGCTTCGGGCGCGATTACGAGCGCACGCTGCTATCGTGGGATCGCACCTTCAGCGCGCACTGGCCAAAGATTGCGCCGCTCGGCTTTGACGAGCGCTTCTTCCGCACCTGGCATTATTATCTGCACTATTGCGCCACGGGGTTTCGCAAGGGCCGCATCGACGTGGCGCAGTTCCGGCTGCTGAACCCGGCCGGCTGACGGCTTTTCACCTGGGAAAGATTTGGGGCGCGCGCGTGCGTACCCCAAATCCTTAAGCTCGCCTATTTGCGCAGCATCTTGCGGGTGAGGCGAAACAGAAGCGCCTTCGGCAGCGCCGCCAGAAGCTTGATCGACACCGCCATCTTCCAGGGAAAGATGATCTCGTAGCGCCCCGTCTTCAGCCCGTCGACGATCGCATCGGCCGCCTTTTCCGACGAGATGAGGAAGGGCATCGGAAAATCGTTCTTCTGCGTGAGCGGTGTGTCGACAAAGCCTGGATTGATGATCCGAAGCCGCACCCCTTCCCGCTCCAGTTCCGGATAGAGCGCCTGGCAGAGATTGTTGAGTGCCGCCTTGCTGGCCCCGTAAAAGCCGCCACCCGGCAGGCCGACGAGACCGGCGACCGAGGCAACGACGGCAATCTCGCCCTGACGGCGCGCAATCATATCGGGAATGACCGCCTCCAGCGTATGCCCCGTTCCGATGACATTGAGGTTGAAGGTGTCGGCGAGATCCCGGCTGTCGAAGGCGCGCACGCTGTCGCGCCTGTAGGTGCCGGCGCAAAACAGCGCCAGATCGATCGGGCCATGGCTCTGGCGCACCGCATCGGCGGTGGCAAGGGCTTCGGCGCGATCGGTCACATCCAGCGGAAAGGCGAAGATCCGCTGAGGATCCTGCGCGGCAAGAGCCGAAAGCTTGTCGGCACTTCGGGCGCTGACGATGACGCGCCAGCCATCGCGGGCAAGCCTTAGCGCCACGGCGCGCCCGATGCCGGAACTTGCGCCGGTCACCCAGGCAAGCTTGCCGCTCTGCGCCGGGCTTGATGTCTCTTTGCTGTCCATGACTGCCTCCGTTTATCTCTCACTACGGATGGCGGCGCGTTTGGTTCTGTCGCGGATGCGAACGCGCGCCCCTTGCCGGGCCGGCCGTGTCATGGCACATCCTTTTGCGCAAAAAGACCGCCGTTCCGCAGAAAGAGATATTGTCATGCCCCAGAAGATCATTATCGATACCGACCCCGGCCAGGACGATGCGCTGGCCATTCTTCTGGCGCTGGCAAGCCCTGAACTGGAGGTTCTGGGGATCACGGCTGCCGCCGGCAACGTGCCGGTGGCGCTCACCTCGAAAAACATCCGCAAGGTCTGCGAACTCGCCGGCCGCCGCGACATCCGCGTCTTCGCCGGCTGCGAAGGCCCCATGCAGGGCAGCCTGTTCACCGCCGAATATGTGCATGGCGCAACCGGCATGGATGGCGCCGACCTTCCCGAACCGACCATGCCGCTTCAAGCCCAGCATGGCGTCGATTTCCTCATCGAGACACTGATGGCGCACGCGCCGGGCACGGTGACCGTCTGCACGCTTGGACCGATGACCAACCTTGCCACTGCGCTGTCCCGCGAACCCGCCCTTGCCGCACGCATCAAAAGCGTCGTGCTGATGGGCGGCGGCCTGTTCGAAGGCGGCAATGTGACGCCGGCTGCCGAGTTCAACATCTTCGTGGATCCCGAAGCTGCCCGCATCGTGCTGTCATGCGGCGCGCCGATCGTGATGATGCCGCTCGACGTCACCCACCAGGTGCTGACCACGGCCAAGCGCGTCGCCGCCATCAAGGCGCTCGGCACGCCGCTGGCCGACGCCGTCACCGGCTGGCTTGAATTCTTCGAGCGCTTCGACGAGGCAAAATACGGCACCGATGGCGGCCCGTTGCACGATCCGAACGTGATCGCCTACCTCCTGAAGCCCGAGCTTTACTCAGGACGCCTCTGCAATGTGGAGATCGAGACCACGTCGGAACTGACCAAGGGCATGACGGTTGCCGACTGGTGGGGCGTCACGCAGCGCCCGAAGAACGCGTTCTTCGTCCGCGACGTGGATGCCGACGGGTTTTACACCCTGCTGACCGAGCGCCTGGCCCGGCTGCCGGCGAAGCCTTGAGACATAGGGTCTAAGACATCAGGCAACGAGAGCGTAGGGCGCAATCAGACTATCGGCCGGAATATGCCAAGCCTGGCGGATACGGTTGATCATGTCGAGCGTCAGCGCCCTCTTGCGCCGGAGCACTTCGGATGCGCGCGGACGCGAGCCGAGAACCTCGGCTAGATCGGCCTGGCTGCGTCCGGTCGTCTGCATATAGAAGGTGAGGAGATCGATGGGATCGGCTGCGGGCAGATCCACCGTCCGGTTCTCGTAAGCCTCGATCAGGTCCGAAAGAATATCGAACCGATCTGCCTCCGGCGAATTCGGCTGAGGTGGATGATCGAAATAGGGCTCAACTTCGGCAAGCGCCCATTCAAGATCGTCCGGGGTTCTGATCGGCCTCACATCCTTCATGAGCCTCACATCCTTCATGAGATTGTCTCCACGTTGATCCTGTCATAATCCGCATGACTGCCAACGAATTTGATCAGCACGCGCTGATACGGATAAGCCACATGCACGACAAGCCGGTATTTGTTGCCGGCGATGTCGAAGATGATGCGATTGTCGCCCACGAAATCCACCGCCGCGCCAAACAGGGCTTTCACATCCGAAGGGGTTTCCCAGCGGGCCGCATTGACCAGCCGATACCATCCGGACAGAGGCTTTCGCGCCTGGGGATGCTTATCCCAAAAATCTCTCAGCCGGGATTTCGCGATGATCTGCATGACAGACACTATTCCCAAAATGGGAACAATTCAAGAGGAAGCGGCAGCGCCGCTTCCTCCCATTTCTCATCAATGGCTCTTCTTCAGCGCCGCATAGGCAACCGCCATGCGGGCGGCAAGCGCTGCGTTGTTTTTGACCAGCGCGATATTGGCCTTCAGGCTTTCGCCCTTGGAAAGCTCGTTGATACGGCCGAGCAGGAAGGGTGTCAGTTCCTTGCGGCCGATGCCGCGTTCTTCGGCCTCGCGCACGGCGTCGGCAATCGTGCCGTCGATGAAATCGGGCGACAGGGCGGCCGTTTCCGGGATCGGGTTGGCGATCAGCAAGCCCGTACCGGTGCCGAGGCGGTGATGGAGATGCATCGCCTGCGCAATCTCTTCGGCCGTATCGAGGCGGTGGTCGGCCTTGTAGCCGCTTTCGCGGGTGAAGAAGGCCGGAAACGCATCCGTGCCATAGGCAATGACCGGTACGCGCTGGGTTTCCAGATATTCGAGCGTCTTGGCGATATCGAGAATGGATTTTACGCCAGCGCAGACGACGGCGGTCTTGGTGCGCCCAAGTTCGGTGAGGTCGGCGGAAATGTCAAAAGTCTGCTCGGCGCCGCGATGCACGCCGCCGACGCCACCAGTGGCAAAGATATCGATGCCGGCAAGATCGGCAAGCAGCATGGTGGCCGAGACCGTGGTGCCGGCCGAGGCCTTACGCACCATGGCAACGGCAAGATCGCGCCCGGAGGCTTTGACCACGCCTTGCGCCTTCGCCAGCGATTCCAGTTCGGCATGCTCGAGGCCTGCCCGCAGCTCGCCATCGATGACGGCGATGGTGGCGGGCACCGCGCCGTTTTCACGCACCACGGCCTCGACGGCAAGCGCGGTCTCGAGATTGGCCGGATAGGGCATGCCATGGGTGATGATGGTGGATTCGAGCGCCACGACCGGGCCACCGGCGCGGACGGCTTCGGCAACCTCGTGGCTGAGTTTCGGCTGAAGAAGGGTCATGAGATTATCCTTTGTGCTCGGCAAGCCGGTGCAGGTTCGCTTCCAGGAAGCGCGGTGAAAGATCGGGATGAACGCTGGCGGCGCTCTCGGTGGTCAGCGCGCCCAGAAGCGCGCCGATGCGGGCGGCGGCAAAACTGTCCTGCCCGGCCATCAGACCGTGCAGGGTACCGGCAATCATGGCATCGCCGGCCCCGGTCATGTCGCGGGGATCTGCCGGCACGGCGGTGGCCGTGCGAACAGCATCCGTGCCTGCGACCGCAATGCCGCGCGCACCCATGGTGACAACGACTTCTCCGGCACCGGCATCGCGCAGCAGACGGGCCGCCTCTGCCGCATCCTGCAGGCTTGCGGCCCCGCGCCGCGAAAGGCGCGCATTGGCCTCGTCGATGTTCATGAACAACAGGTCGATGCCCGTCAGATCCTCGGGCAGGCGCACGACCTTGTGGGTGGACACCGCATCGATGGCGAGCCGGAACCGGGCGCTGCGGCGACGCTGGATCAGATGCTGCAGGGTTTCTGCCGGCAGGTTGCAATCGGCAAAGACGAGACTTGCCGAGGCCAGATGCGACCAGGCGCGGTCGATATGACCGGGCTGGAACAGGTCGAAAATTCCCATGTCGGCAAGCCCCACGACCAGATCGCCGGCCGGATCGAGGATCGCGGCATATTCGGCGGTCGGCTTTTCATCCGTCACCACCACCTGGCTCACATCGATGCCGCGATCGCGCAGATGCGCAAGCAGGGCAGCACCCGTCTCATCATTACCGATGATCGACATGAAGCTCGTCGGAGTGCCGAGAAGCGACAGGTTTTCCGCGACGTTTCTGGCAACGCCGCCGAAGCTGCGCATGCCATCCACCGGGTTGGAGGTTTCCAGAACGATGGCCTGTCGCGCCCGATACTTGCGATCGAACACGGCGCCACCGATCAGCACCGCGCGGCTTGGCTGCGGCAACATATAACCACGCCCCAGCAGATAGCCCTTCTGCACGAGCTGGGCGATGTGGGCCGCAACGGTGGAACGGGCAAGGCCAAGGGCGTCGGCGATCTCCTGCTGGCCGATGAAGGGGTTGTCCTTGATGAGGGCAAAGACGGCGGCTTCCTGCGCTCCCAATTCGTCCATGACATTTGCCTCCGCTTGCTTTCCTCCTCAATAAAACTTTTGACTACGGTGTCAACAATTGTTTTGGACGCGGCGTTTTTCGTCGGCACCCGGACCGCATCCCTCACGGCCTGTAACAGGTGTTTTTGGGCGGTGAATGCCAAAAGCGGAACGTTTTCAACGCTCGTGAATTATTGCACCACCAACATTACAGGAAGAGGAAACAACCATGCGCAAGTTCATTATCGCTTCGGCCACGCTTCTTGCAGCGGGCCTTGCCACCGCTGCCTCCGCCCAGGATGGCACGACGACGGGTGCCGCCGGTGGCGCCATCACCGGTGCGATTGTCGGTGGTCCGATCGGTGCTGCCGTGGGTGGCATTGCCGGTGCAGCCCTTGGCACCGCAATCGACCCGCCGCCGGCAGAAGTCGTTACCTATGTGCGCCAGCAGCCGGCGCCGGCCCCGGTGGTCGTCGAGCGCCAGGTCGTGGTGGGTGAACCTATCCCGGAAACGGTCGTCCTGACGCCGGTTCCCGAGCATCGCGAGTATTCCTATGCGATGGTCAACGATCGGCGCGTCATCGTCGATCCGAAGACGCACACCGTCGTACAGATCATCGAGTGATCCGCATAAAGGCCAACCGGCAAGAGCAGGCTCGCTGAAAAGCGGGCCTGTTTTTTTATTGGGTAAGCAGGAAGCTGCTCACCGACGGACACCTGAAGACAGTTTCAGACGAGGACCGCCTGGTCCACGCGGTCCTGTTGGCCAAAGAAGCGCAGGTAGCGCTGCACCTCGTCCGGCTCTCCCGTAGCCTTCTGCGGATTGTCCGACAGCTTCACGGCCGGCCGGCCATTGGCTTCGCTGACCTTGCAGACAACGGAGATCGGCTTCAGGCCGTCGATCTCGCTTGGCGCACAGCCGGCAAAGTCATTGGTGAGGTTGGTGCCCCAGCCAAAGCTCATGCGCACGCGCCCGGCGAAGTGACGGTGCGTATCGATGATGGCATCGACATCGAGGCCATCGGAAAAGATCAGCAGCTTCTGCTTGGGGTCGCGCCCCATCTTTTCCCACCAGGCAATGATCTTTTCGCCGCCTTCGATGGGCGGCGCGCTGTCGGGGCGAAACCCTGTCCAGTCCGCCACCCATTCCGGCGCATCGCGCAGGAATGCCGCCGTGCCGAAGGCATCTGGCAGCACGATAAGCAGGTTTCCACCATAGAGCCGGTTCCAGTCTTTCAGGACCTGATAGGGAGCGGCCCGCAGTTCCGCATCGGAATTAGCAAGCGCTGCCATCACCATCGGCAGTTCATGGGCATTGGTACCGACGGCTTCCAGATCGGAATCCATTGCCAGAAGAACGTTGCTGGTGCCGGTAAAGCCGGACCCGACGCCTTCCTTCAACGCCTCCACGCACCAGCGCTGCCACAGAAAGCTGTGGCGACGGCGCGTGCCGAAATCGGAGATGCGAAGCCCCGGCAGTGTGCGCAGCCGCTCGACCTTTTCCCACATCTTGGCCTTGGCGCGGGCATAGAGCACATCGAGCGTGAACGGACCGAGCGAGCGCATGGCGGCGCGCGAGCGAAGCTCGTTGATGATGGCAAGCGCTGGAATTTCCCAGAGCGTCGTATCCATCCAGCGACCATGAAAGGTCAGTTCATACTGTCCGTCGCGCTTCGACAGTTCATAGTCGGGCAGCCGATAATTGGCGAGCCAGGCCAGAAATTCAGGCTCGAAGATCTGCGCCTTGCCGTAAAAGCTGTTACCGGCAAGCCAGATCATTTCCTTCTTGGAGAGCTTCACTTCACGGGCATGATCGAGTTGCTCGCGCAGTTCCATCTCGTCGATTTCATCGGCAAGGCGCACCCGCTTGGTGCGATTGATGACGGAAAACGTCACATCCGTGGTCGGATAAAGTTTCCAGATCATCTGCAACATCAACAGCTTGTAGAAATCCGTATCAATGAGGCTGCGGATGATCGGGTCGAGCTTCCACGTGTGGTTATAGACACGCTTGGCGATATCGGTCTTCGTTGTCATGGCTGCCTCTGCCCAGCGCTCCTCCCGGGGAGCGGCTTGCATTGCTTCGAAGGGCGAAGGTATCCATCGAAACCTCCGGCGACGTTATCGAAAAAACACAAGGCAAAGTCCACTGCTATTGCGCAAACGCTCTCTCCGCGCAGAGAAAAGGCAGATGCGGCAGACTCGATAGAAGGCAAGGTTTCCGGCCCGGCGCCAAGCCGGCATTGGAAGCCGCAGCTTTCACTGCGGCTCCCGGCCGTGACTTATGTTACGGCGTGGAAGAAGGCTGCGTTGCCGGGTTGGCCGGCGTCGTATCGCCGGCGGGCGGCGTTGCCGTCTGCTCGGCCGGCGGTTCCATCGACTGACCCCACCATTCGGAGGCGCCCCAGGCGATCAAGGCCAGCACGAGGCCCGCGACCAGAACCATCAGCACCGGGCGCCCGGTATTTCCCTGTCGCGCTTCGGTGGGGCTCAGCGGACGTTCCGCCGCAGGCTGCCCCCCAAGGGGCGGTTCCACCGCACGTGTGGCGCTGCGGGTGAAATTCGGGTCCTGCAGATGCGCCGGCGGCGTGTCGGTTAGCGGATCGGAGCGGGTGTCGTTTAGCGGATCGAGGCGGTTGTTCATGCGCGTGGTCCTTTTCAGGTTCCGCAGGATGAAATCACCCTGGGGTTGTCATGAAAAGGCAACGGGTCGAAGCCGGCTTTGTTCCCGGGGGGGGGGGGGGGGCGCAGGGCGCCTATTGCTGGACATGCGCGGCTTCCACCGCCTTCAGATTAAAGGCGGCCGCCAGAAGCGCGCGGGTATAGGCATTCTGCGGCGCCTCGAAAATCTGCCGCGACGGCCCCTCCTCCATCACCTTGCCGGCGCGCATGACGATGACGTGGTTGGCAAGCGCCTTCACCACCTTCAGGTCATGGCTGATGAAGAGATAGGCGAGATCGTGTTTCTTCTGCAGGTCGCGCAACAGATCCACCACCTGCGCCTGCACCGTCATGTCGAGCGCCGATGTCGGCTCGTCCAGCATGACGAAGCGCGGCTTCAGCACCATGGCGCGCGCAATGGCGATGCGCTGCCGCTGGCCACCGGAAAATTCGTGCGGGTAGCGCCAGCGGGTGGCGGGATCGAGCCCGACTTCCTCCAGCGACCAGGACACCTGCCGGTCGCGCTCGCTCGCGGTCATGTTCGGCTGATGCACCGTCAGCCCCTCGGCGATAATGTCTCCGACCGACATACGCGGCGACAGCGAACCATAGGGATCCTGGAACACCACCTGCAGCTTGTCGCGCAGCGGTCGCATCTCCTTGAAGGAATAGGCACCGATATCGCTGCCGATGAAGCTGATCCTGCCCTGCGACGAGATAAGCCGGGCAAGCGCCAGCCCGAGCGTCGTCTTGCCGGAACCGCTCTCCCCGACAATGCCGACGGTCTCGCCGGCTCTAAGCGTCACGTCGATCCCATCGACGGCCTTCACATGGTCGACCACCCGGCGCAGAAAGCCGGCCTTGATGGGAAACCACACTTTTACATCCCGCCCTTCCATCACGACGGGACGGGTGGGATCGGCAAGCGGCGGTTCGCCGCGCGGTTCAGACGCCAGAAGATGGCGCGTATAGGCATGCTGGGGCCGTTCGAACACCTCTTCCACCGTGCCGCGCTCGACGATTTCGCCCTTCGTCATCACGCAGACCCGATCTGCAAAGCGCCGGACGATGCCGAGATCATGGGTGATGAACAGGATGGACATGCCATATTCCACCTGCAGACGCTTCAGAAGTTCGAGGATCTGCGCCTGCACGGTCACATCGAGCGCTGTGGTCGGCTCGTCGGCGATCAGAAGCTTTGGCCGGTTGGCAAGCGCCATGGCAATCATCACGCGCTGGCGCTGGCCGCCGGACAATTCGTGCGGATAGGCTTTCAACCGTTTTTCCGGCTCGCGGATGCCCACCTGGTTCAACAGGTCGAGCACGCGGGTGCGCGCGGCCGCCCCCGTCACCGCCTGGTGCAGTTCAAGAATTTCCGACACCTGCTGCTCGATCGTGTGCAGCGGGTTGAGCGAGGTCATCGGCTCCTGGAAGATCATGGTGATGTCGTTGCCGCGCACGGCCCGCAGCGCCTGTTCGGGCGCCTTCAGAAGATCACGTCCCTCAAACAGGATCTCCCCGGAGGGATGACTGGCGGACGGATAAGGCAGAAGCTTCAGCACCGAGCTTGCCGTCACCGACTTGCCGGAGCCGGATTCGCCCACCAGCGCCATCACCTCGCCCGGTGCGATATCGAAGGAGACACGATCAACGGCCAGTGACTGCGCGCCGCCCTGATGGAAGGCGACCGACAGGTCACGCACGGAAAGAAGCGGCTGTGTCATGCGGAAATGCTTTCAAGAAGGGTGAGGAGCGACGGCTCGTCGGGACGCAGGATGGTGAGGGGTTCCATGTCGACAGGCCCGAGAAACGGGTGTTCCAGCGCGGGAATATCCAGCAGTTCAAGATCCGCCGTCAGCAATCGTTCGCAGCGGAAGACAAGGGCCGAAGCGAGATGAATGGCATCGGGCAACTTAAGGCGCGGTCTTTGTGCCCTCAGCAGCGGCGCCAGTTCGAGAAGCGGTCCATCGACCTCGCAAACCGAAAGCCATGCGCTGGACATGGCCCAGGATGCGTAGATGGATGCCATCATGCGCTCCTTGTCGCGCAGAGGCTTTACCATCAATTCGGCAAAGGCCAGCCGGCTGGTCAGAAACAGCGGCGCCTGCGCATCGTCCTGCAACGCAAGGATCCGCGGTAAGAGACGTCCCACCGCGCTGCCCGCGTCCCCGAGACTGATCAGCACATTGGTATCGAGGTAGATGGGAGCGGTGCTCCTCATTCATCCGTCCATTCGTCACGAAGTTCGCGGATACGGGCAACCGCCTCTTCCTGCGAGACAGGCGGATAACCGGCAGTTCTGAGCAGCCGAAGCTGTTCCAGCAGGGCATCGGGCGATACCGGCACGCGCTCTTCAGGTTTCTGCGCCCAGAAGTCCCCGGACCATGCTTCAAGCTTTGCTTTCGCCGAAGCGGCGCTCTCTTCTTCCACCTCCAGCACCACGCGCACGGTGGCGCCGGCCTGAAGGCCTTCGCGCAGGTCTGCGGGCAGGTTTTCCACGGGGTAATGCTCACGCACGATCTTGTTCATGGCGTTCCTCTCACGTGCTTGCCTGGCCATCATGCCACAAAACCCCTTCAAACACGATGCGCTTCACCCAAAGGTCTTTCGCGGGTCAAACGCATCGCGCACGGCCTCGCCGATGAAGATCAGAAGCGACAGCATGATCGACATGGTGAAGAAGGCGGTAAGGCCGAGCCAGGGTGCCTGGAGGTTGTTCTTGCCCTGCGCGATCATTTCCCCAAGCGAGGGCGAGCCGGGCGGCATGCCGAAGCCTAAGAAATCGAGCGAAGTGAGCGTTGCAATCGAGCCGGACAGGATGAACGGCATGAAGGTGAGCGTTGCCACCATGGCATTCGGCAGAAGGTGGCGGAACATGATCGTCCAGTCACCGACGCCGAGTGCGCGGGCAGCGCGCACATATTCGAAATTGCGGGCTCTCAAGAATTCAGCGCGCACCACGCCGACAAAACCCACCCACTGGAACAGCAGCATGATGCCGAGCAGCACGAAGAAGCCGGGCGGCAGGATAGCGGCGATGATGAGGAGAATATAAAGGACCGGCATTGAGGACCAGATCTCGATGAAACGCTGTAGCAGAAGATCCGTCCAGCCGCCGAAAAAGCCCTGGATGGCGCCGGCCGTGACGCCGATCAGCGCCGAGCAGACGGTGAGCGCCAGTCCGAACAGAACAGAGATGCGGAAACCGTAGATCAGCCGCGCCGTCACATCGCGCGCCTGATCGTCGGTGCCCAGCCAATTGAGGTTGCCGAGCGTGCAATTGGGATCGGCAGCGCCTTGCGGATAGGCGCTGCAGCGCTCGTCCGCCCCCATCAGCCAGAAGGGTGCAGTGGGGGCGGAATGCGGAATTTCGGAATTCACCGTCTGGTAGGAATAGCGGATCGGCGGCCAGATCATCCAGCCATTGGCGTTGATCTCGTCCTGGATATAGGCGGAGCGGTAATCCGTGGTGGCCAGGAACCCGCCGAACTTTTCTTCCGGATAATTGACGACCACCGGAAACAGCATCTCTCCCTTGTAGGAGACGAGGATCGGCCGGTCATTAGCGACGAATTCGGCCGCAAGCGACAGGCCAAACAGCACCATGAAGATCCAGAACGACCAGTAGCCGCGGCGGTTGGCACGAAAATTCTGCAGGCGCCGCCGGTTGGTGGGCGTCAAAAAGGCCTTGCGCGGCGGCTTGTCCGTGGCAGGCACCAGCGGTGTGGACGTGGCGGGAGCGTTCATCACACCTCCCTCTTTTCAAAGTCGATGCGCGGATCGATCCAGGTGTAGATCAGATCGGAAATCAGGCCGACGACCAGGCCAAGCAGCGAGAAGATATAGAGCGTGCCGAACACGATCGGATAATCGCGGTTGACGATGGCGAGATAACCGAGACGGCCAAGGCCATCGAGAGAAAAGATGTTTTCGATGAGGAGCGAACCGGTGAAGAAGGCCGAGATGAACGAGGCGGGAAAGCCGGCAATCACGATCAGCATGGCATTGCGGAACACGTGGCCGTAAAGCACCCGCCGCTCCGGCAGGCCTTTTGCGCGGGCCGTCACCACATATTGTTTCTTGATCTCGTCGATGAAGGAATTTTTGGTCAGGAGCGTCGTCGTGGCAAAGGCCGATAGCGACAGCGCGATCAGCGGCAGCGTCAGGTGCCAGAAATAGTCGATGATCTTCTGCCACCACGAAAGCTCGGCAAAATTATCCGACACGAGGCCGCGCAGCGGAAACCAGTCGAAGAAGGAACCGCCGGCAAACACCACGATCAGCAGGATGCCGAAGAGGAAGCTTGGCACCGCATAGCCGACAATGATGACGCCGGAAGTCCAGACGTCGAAGGCGGACCCGTCCGTGACCGCCTTGCGGATGCCAAGAGGAATGGAGACGACATAGGAGGCGATGAGGATCCAGACGCCAAGAGAGATCGACACCGGCAGCTTGTCGATGATGAGATCGATGACCGGCGTGTTGCGAAAGAAGCTCTCGCCGAAATCAAACCGGATGTAATTCCACATCATCTCGAGGAAGCGTGTGAGCGGTGGCTTGTCGAAGCCGAACTGCTTTTCGAGCTTGGCTATGAGATCCGGATCGAGCCCCTGGGCGCCGCGATAACGCGATTCCTCGCCGCCGCCACTTTGCGTGAAATCGCCACCACCCGATAGCCGGTCACCGGAATCGGTGCCCTGGATCTGGGCGATCACCTGTTCCACCGGGCCGCCGGGCGCAAACTGCACGACCAGAAAGGAAATGCCCATGATCCCGACAATGGTCGGGATCATCAGGAGAAGACGGCGCAAGATATAGGCGCCCATCAGGCGTTTCCGCTTCGGCCGGCAAGGCGGCCTCTGGTGTCGATCAGCATCAAGGCGTTTGCATCCTTTGCATCTTCGAGATCATGAGAATCAGTGCATAAAAGCGCATTTGGACCCGGCGCATGCCCCGGCGCAAGGTTTTTACGGGGAAGCCTTGGACCACCAGATCGTCGGGAAGCCGATGCCGTATTCCGGCAGCTTGTCCGGATGGGTAATCCGGTTCCAGTAGGCGATCTTCGCCTCACCGGAATAAAACAGCGGCATGACGAAATGGTTGGCGAGCAGCACCCGGTCGAGTGCATGAACCGCCGCCACCTGTTCGGCGCGGTTGGGGGCCGTGTTGATGAGGCGGATCAGCTGGTCGATGGCGGGATCGGCGATGCCGGCGTAGTTGCGCGAGCCCGGCTGGTTGGCGGAGGTGGAGCCCCAGTAATTGGCCTGCTCGTTGCCGGGGTTCATGGTCTGCGCCCAGACCGCCCAGATCACGTCATAATCGAAGCTTCTGACGCGGTTGACATATTGCGAGGAGTCGACCGTGCGGATGGTGGCCTCCACGCCGATCTTCTTGAGGCTTGCCACATAGGGCAGCACGGAGCGCTCCTGCGAGGCGCTGCTGAGCAGGATCTCAAACACCATCGGCTGGCCGGTCTTTGCGTTCACCATCCGGTTGCCCTTCAGCTCCCAGCCGGCCTCCTTGAACAGGCTGATCGCCTTGCGGAAATTGTCGCGCACTTTTTGTGGATCGCCGCCGACAGGGTTGGTGAAGGGCGTGGTGAAGACGGAAGCCGGCACCTTGTCCTTCAATCCGTTCAGGATTTCCAGCTCGCGCCCCTCAGGCAGGCCCGAGGAGGCAAGGTCGGTGCCCCAGAAAAAGCTGTCGACGCGTTTCAAGCCGCCATAGGCGAGGTTCTTGTTGAGGTCCTCGAAATCAAATGCATAGTTCAGCGCCTCGCGCACCCGCGCATCCTTGAACTGGTCGCGGCGCATGTTGGGCACCATGGCCTGCATGATACCGGTGGCGCGGAAGGGATTGGACAGCGCCTCGCGGATCACCCGGCCGTCCTTGACGGCGGCAAAATCATAGCGGGTGGCCCAGCGGCTCGAACTGTTTTCCTGCTGGTAATCGATGGTGCCCGCACGGAACGCCTCGAACTCCACGTCACGATCGGCAAAATAGGTATAGTTGATCGTCCTGAAATTGTTCTGCCCGATATTGATCGGCAGATCCTTGCCCCAATAATCGTCGCGCCGCTCGTAGCGAATGGTCGAACCCGGTTGCACGGCGGCGATCTTGTAGGGGCCGGATCCCATCAGCGGTTCGAGCGTGGTGCGGGAGATGTCGCGCGGCTTGCCGGCGCTGTCCTTTCCTTCCCACCAATGCTTCGGCAGGATGGGGAAATCACCGACGATGGCGGGCAGTTCCTTGTTGTTCTTCTCGTCGAAGCGGAAGGTCACCTCGCGCTCGCCGGTCTTCTCTGCCGCCACCACATGGCGATAGTAGCTACCGAACAGGGTGCTGTTTTCCTTGGCCGCATTGAAGCTGAAGATCACGTCTTCCGGCGTTACCGGCTCGCCATCGGCCCATTTCGCCTCTGGCCGCAGCCGGAAGCTGACGGAAGACATGTCGTCGGGATAGGACAGCGCCTCCGCAAGCAGGCCGTAGCTCACCGACACTTCGTCTTCCGACTGCTTCATCAGCGTATCGAAGACGATTCCGATGCCAACCGCCGGATTGCCGCGGTCGACCAGCGGGTTGAGGCTGTCGAACGTGCCTTCCTCGGAAAGCCGCAGTTCGCCGGTCTTGGGCGCATCCACATTGACATACGGCAGTTGTTTGAAATCCGCCGGAAGCTTGGGCGCCTCCAGAACGGCGACCGCATGGCGCCAGACCGGTTCCTGCGCAAGCGCCAATCCCGGCTGGCCGGCGATGACGGCTGCCGCAAGCACGAAAAATCCGGTTTTCAGGCGTGCCAATCTCATGCGGTGATCCTTTGTCGTTGTTCTTGTGTGGCAATGATAGGCAAAACCCGGCCAAAATACAGCCTGCCACGCTCACAAGCTTTTTATCGGACCGCCATGCTTGCGCCCTCATCGTGATGCGACGGATTAACGGCTGGCGCAAATCAGTCTAGACTTGTGCCGAAAGCCCCGTTCCCTGCAGGTATTTGATCCTTCATGCTGACTGCCGATTTTGCCCGCTGCCGGGCTCTTCTTCTGACCAGCCTTGCCACGCTCGGCCTTGTGACCTCCGGGATGGACTTAAGTGCCAGAGCCGACCAGCCGGCAAAACAGGCGTTCGGCGCCGTGACGCTTCCGAGCGCCGGCGCGCCGCAGCCGATCGGGTCCTATGCCAAGGGCTGCATTTCCGGCGCGGTGGCGCTCGGCGACGACGGACCGCACTGGCAGGCCATGCGGATTTCCCGTAACCGTCACTGGGGCATGCCGCAGACGATCTCGCTTCTGGAACGCCTCTCGCAGGATGCGGTGCGCATCGGCTGGGGCAACGGCATCCTGATCGGCGACATGTCGCAGCCGCGGGGCGGGCCGATGGCATCCGGCCACGCCTCCCATCAGGTCGGCCTCGATGTCGACGTCTGGTTCACGCCGATGCCGGCCAAGCGGCTGACGCGGGAACAGCGCGAAACCATTCCTTTCACCTCCATGCTGGACAAGAGCCGCTTCCTCACGGTCAACGAACGCCGCTTCACCCCGACGGCCGCCCGCCTTGTGATGACGGCGGCAAGCTATCCGCAGGTGGAGCGCATTTTTGTCAATCCGGCCATCAAGAAGAAGCTCTGCGAGGCCTGGACCGGCGACCGTTCGGCGCTCGGCAAGGTGCGCCCGATGTACGGCCATGACGAGCATTTCCACATTCGCCTTGCCTGCCCGCCGGGTCTTGCCAGCTGCAAGCCGCAGGCGCCGGTGGCCGCCGGCGACGGCTGCGACAAGTCGCTGGCCTGGTGGTTCACGCCCGAACCCTGGGCAAAGCCGAAGCCCGATCCCAACCGCAAGCCGCCACCGCCGCCCCGGCCGGTCATGGTCTCGGACCTGCCCAAAGCCTGTGCGGCCCTTCTGACGGCGCCGGCCTCCACGGCGGCGGCCGCTTACCAGGCTGCTCCGCCCGCGGCCGCTCCTTATCCTGCCGGCGAGGATGCGTCGGACGCCGCCGGCGTGCCGGATGACATGGAGGCGGTTCCGCTGCCACGGGCACGCCCTTGAGGATTGCCGCCAGATCTGGCTTTGCAACGATATAAACGGTTTAATCCCTTCCCTTCGGGCCGGTCTTCGGTATAGAAATCGCGGCCCGATGGAAATCCGAGGAACGCATCCGTGCCGGAAAAGCCCTGCATCGCCCTGATCGCGCATGATCAGAAAAAGGATGAGATGGCGCAGTTTGCCAAGCGCCATGAGCAGGCGCTTTTAAAGTTTCGCATCGTGGCGACCGGCACCACCGGCGGGCGCGTTCTGGAAGCGGCCCCCAGCCTTGACGTGACCCGGCTGAAAAGCGGTCCCCTTGGCGGCGACCAGCAGATCGGCGCGCTGATTGCGACCGGCGAAGTTTCCATGCTGATCTTCTTCACCGACCCGCTGACGCCCCTGCCGCACGATGTCGACGTCAAGGCGCTGACACGGCTTGCCACGGTCTACGACATTCCGATGGCGCTCAACCGGGCGACCGCCGAAAAGCTGATCGACTTCCAGTAAGACCCGCCCACCCGGACGACGGAGCCCTTTGATGGCAAGACCTCAGGACAGTGACAAGCCCGCCTTCCCGATCCTGATCGGCGATATCGGCGGCACCAATGCGCGCTTCTGGATCCTGACGGATGTGTTTGGCGAACCGCAGCAGTTTCCCAACATCCACACCGCCGATTACGACACCATCGATGCCGCCATTCAGGCCGAAGTGCTGGACAAGACCGCACAGCGGCCGAAATCGGCCATTCTGGCCATTGCCGGCCCGATTGAAGGCGACGAGATTCCGCTCACCAATTGCGACTGGGTAGTGCGCCCGAAGCAGCTGATCGATGATCTCGGCTTTTCCGACGTGCTGGTGATCAATGATTTCGAAGCGCAGGCGCTGGCCGTTGCCTCGCTGCCGGAACACTACCGCGATCCGATCGGCCCGGTCACCACGGCGCCTGTGTTTTCGCGCGTCGTGCTCGGCCCCGGCACCGGGCTTGGCGTGGCAGGCCTTGTGCATGCGCAGGAAACCTGGTTTCCGGTGCCCGGCGAAGGGGGCCATGTGGATCTCGGCCCGCGCAGCGACCGCGATTACCAGGTCTTCCCGCATATCGAGCGCATCGAGGGCCGGGTGTCGGCGGAACAGATCCTCTGCGGCCGCGGCCTCGTCAATCTTTACCGCGCCATCTGCATGGCCGACGGCATCGAGCCCGTCCTGTCCATTCCGGCCGACGTGACCGCGCACGGCCTTGCCGACAGCAATGCCCAGGCCGCGGAAACGCTGCGCCTCTTCGTCACCTATCTCGGCCGCCTTGCCGGCGACATGGCGCTGGTGATGATGGCAAAGGGCGGCGTCTATCTGGCGGGCGGCATTTCTCAAAAAATCCTGCCGGCGCTGAAGCGACCGGAATTCAGGGCAGGCTTTGAAGACAAGGCGCCGCATTCAGCGCTGATGAAGCACATCCCAACCTTCGTCGTGACCCACCCGCAGGCCGCCCTTGCCGGCCTTGCCTCCTTTGCCCGCACGCCGCAGCATTTCGGCATTGCCACTGAAGGCCGGCGCTGGCGCCGCTGATGCCGGGTGCTGCCGGGAAAGACCGGAATGCAACAGGCGCCGGGAATCGTGGCCGGGCGCTAGCCAAGAATGCCGTGACTGGTTAAGACCGCCACAGGTTATGACCCGGGCGCGGCATGAAGCTGCGCCTCAATCTCTTCGATTTACGCAAGTCCGGATACAAAGCCGCTCACGCACTTTTGGCTCGGACATGCTCTGGATGGGAACGTCTTGTTGGAAGCAGTCGATACAGCCACGCAACGCAAGCCCCATGTCGATTCCGGCACCGTCACCAGCGTGCTTCGGCGCATCATTGCGGAAAACGGTCGTGAGCATGTGCGCGGTTATGCCTTTGCAATCCTGTGCCTGGTGGTCGTCGCACTGTCGACGGCCTTTACCGCCTGGATCATGGAATCCGTCGTCAACGAGGCCTTCGCCAACAAGCGCGCCGATCTCGTCTGGATGATCTGCGGTGCCATCTTCATCGCCTTCGTGCTGCGCGGCCTTGCCACCTACGGGCAGGCGGTCACCCTGTCGAAGATCGGCAACAATATCGTCGCCGAATACCAGAAGCGCCTCTATACGCATCTCATGAAGCTGTCGGTGGGCTTCTTCAGCGAATCCCGTTCGGCGCATCTGGCCGCCCAGATCAGCCAGAACGTCAACGGCATCCGCGACGTGCTGAACCTCACCGTCACCTCCACCGCGCGTGATTTCCTGACGCTGATCTCGCTGATCGGCGTGATGGTCAGCAAGGATCCGGTGCTGTCGCTGATCGTCTTCGGCGTTGCCCCGCCGCTTCTTTATGCGCTGCGCTATGTGTCGAAGCGCCTGCGCAGCGCCACCCGCGAATCGGTAGAGCTGAACAGCCATGTCGTGGGCGCCATGCAGGAGACGATCCAGGGCATTTCCATCGTCAAGGCGTTCACGATGGAAGCCCAGTTGAGCAACAAGGTAAACGGCATCATCGGCGACGCGGAAAACCGCGCCAACCGCATTGCCCGCCTGTCGGAGCGCACCTCGCCGCTGACCGAAACCTTTGCCGGGCTCGCGATCTCGAGTGTTCTCGCCTATGCGGCCTTCCGCTCGATCTATGACGGCGTGCCGCCGGGCGCCTTCTTTGCCTTCGTGGCCGCACTTTTGATGGCCTATGATCCGGCCCGCCGGCTTGCCAAGCTGCAGGTGCAGATGGAGCGCGCCGTCGTCAATGCCCGCATGATCTACACGATCCTCGACCTGCAGCCGCAGCAGCGCGAACGCCCTGGCGCCAAGGATCTCGTCGTCACGAACGCGACGATCGAACTGAAGGGCGTCAGCTTCCGCTATGGCAATGGCGACAACATCCTGAAAACGGTCGATATTGTTGCCGAAGGCGGCAAGACGACGGCGCTTGTCGGCCCCTCCGGCGCCGGCAAATCGACGATCATCTCGCTCATCCCGCGCTTCTATGATCCGGCCGAGGGGGCGATCCTGATCGACGGGCAGGACATATCGCACGTCACCAAGGCGTCGCTGCGCCATCACCTCGCCTATGTCTCGCAGCAGCCCTACCTCTTCGAAGGCACCATCCGCGACAACATCCGCTACGGCCGCCCGGAAGCGACGGATGCGGATGTGGAAGAGGCGGCGCGCCTGGCCTATGCCCATGATTTCATCCTTGCCCAGCCGCAAGGCTATGACACCCCGGTCGGCGAAAACGGCGTGACGCTGTCCGGCGGCCAGCGCCAGCGCCTGTCGATTGCCCGCGCGCTGGTGCGCAACGCCCCCATCCTTCTCCTCGACGAGGCAACCTCGGCGCTCGACAACGAATCGGAAGCCGCGGTCCAGAAGGCACTCGACACCGCCATGAACGGCCGCACCGTCGTCGTCGTCGCCCACCGCCTGTCCACGGTCGTCAAGGCCGACAAGATCGTCGTGATGGCGGAAGGCCGCGTGGTGGAAGAGGGCGATCATGAAAGCCTTGCGCGACGTCCGGACGGGCTTTACGCTCGCCTCAACAACCTTCACACGCCCATCTGACGGGCACCCCACACACAACGGAGCCGAATTTCCGCATGAGCGAGCATGACATGAAACTGGTGGTCGTGGGCGCGGCCGGACGTATGGGCCAGACCATCATCCGCGTCATCCAGGACATGCCGGGGGTCAAACTGCATGCGGCCGTGGAGCGGGACGCTTCGCCCTTCATCGGCAAGGACGCCGGCGAACTGGCCGGCGCCGGCTTTCTCGGCATTCCGGTCACATCCGATCCGCTGGCCGCCTTTCTTCATGCAGACGGCGTCATCGATTTCACCTCTCCGGCAGGAAGCGTGGAGTTTGCGGGCCTTGCCGCCCAGGCGCGCATCGTCCACGTCATCGGCACCACGGGTTGCTCCGAGGCCGATGAGGAAAAATTTGCCGCCGCCGCCCGTCATGCCCGTGTCGTCAAATCCGGCAATATGAGCCTTGGCGTCAATCTTCTGGGCGTCCTGGTGGAAAAGGCGGCAAAGGCGCTGCCGGCTGCCGGCTGGGATATCGAGGTGCTCGAAATGCATCACAAGCACAAGGTGGATGCGCCCTCCGGCACGGCCCTTCTTCTGGGCCAGGCGGCGGCCAAGGGGCGCGACATCGACCTCAAGACGCAGTCCGTTCGGGTGCGCGATGGCCATACCGGCGCACGCGAAACCGGCACGATCGGCTTTGCGACACTGCGCGGCGGTTCGGTGATCGGCGAGCATTCCGTCATCCTCGCCGGCGAAGGCGAACTGGTGACACTCTCCCATTCGGCGCTCGACCGGTCGATCTTTGCCCGTGGCGCCGTGTCGGCGGCCCTTTGGGCCCGGGCTCAAAAACCCGGCTTCTATTCCATGCTCGACGTTCTCGGGCTTTCTGACTGATCTCAACATTCCTGGAGGATTACATGAGCGGAACACTCGTCCTTGTTCGTCACGGCCAGAGCGACTGGAACCTCAAGAACCTGTTTACCGGCTGGAAGGACCCGGAACTGACAGAGCTTGGCGTGGAAGAGGCCACCACCGGCGGCAAGGCGCTGGCCGATACCGGCATCAAGTTCGATATCGCCTTCACCTCGGTTCTGAAGCGCGCGCAGGAAACCTGCCGCATCGTTCTCGACAAGGTCGGTCAGCCCGATCTTCAGACCATCCGCGACCAGGCGCTCAACGAGCGTGATTACGGCGATCTTTCCGGTCTCAACAAGGATGATGCGCGCGCCAAGTGGGGTGAGGAGCAGGTGCATATCTGGCGCCGGTCCTACGACATCCCGCCGCCCGGCGGCGAAAGCCTGCGCGACACCGGCGCACGCGTCTGGCCCTACTACCTCACCGAAATCCTGCCCCGCGTGCTGCGCGGCGAAAAGGTTCTGGTGGCCGCACACGGCAATTCGCTGCGCTCGCTGGTGATGGTTCTTGACCGTCTTTCGAAGGAAGAAATCCTGAAGCTCAACCTCGCGACCGGCGTGCCGATGGTCTACACGCTGAACGCCGATTCGACCGTGGCGTCGAAGGTTGTTCTGGGCGACATGTCCGGCGCCCACTGAGCCGCCCGGTTCCGACATTTCGAAGCGCTGCCGGCCTCCGGCGGCGCTTTATTTTTTCCCAAGACTTACTTGGCGTACCAGTAGGCGCTCAAAAGACCGCTTGCGGCAAAAACCGAGAGGAAAGTGGTGATGAGAATGCTCGTTTCCATTGACCTGTCTCCTGTCTTTCAAGGTTGTCCTGTCTTCTTCTTGCAAGGTGAACGCGCCAAAAGCGAATTTGGTTGCGAGGTCGCGGCACGGCGAGAGCAAAGGCGCGCTCATTGACATGCTTGCGTCACAGCTTTCCGCTAGCAGCAGGCACGCGATCCGTTAGACTTCCCCGCAGCAACAGAAGTGATTCCCCCGCCCGTGCGTTACGCCGTCTATTTCACGCCTCCCCAGGATGACCCGCTGACCCGCGCCGCCGTTGCATGGCTTGGGCGCGATGCTTTTGCCGGCGCCGCGATGACACCGCCTTCCGATGCAGGCATGGCGCTTTCCGACTGGGAAGCGCTGACGGCCGATCCGCGCCGCTATGGCTTTCATGCGACGCTGAAAGCGCCCTTCACGCTCGCCGAAGGCTGCAGCCCGGCAGACCTTGAGGCAGCCTTCGAACGTTTTTGCGCGCAAGCGGCGCCGGTCGTCATCCCGAAGCTGGTGCTTGCGCAACTTGGCCTCTTCTTTGCCCTGGTGCCCGGGATCGGATCGTCAGAGGGCGTGGATAGCCTCTGCGCGGCCGTGGTCGAGGCGTTCGAGCCGTTTCGCGCAGCGCTGTCGCCGGAAGACATTGCACGGCGTCGCCCCGAGCGACTGACGGAGCGGCAGCGCGCCCATCTCGATCGCTGGGGCTATCCGTATGTCTTTGATGAATTCCGCTTTCACATGACGCTGACCGGCCCCGTTGCCGAAGCAGATCAACCGCGCATGCGCGATCTCCTCACAGAACGTTTTTCAGCCTTCACCGACCGCCCCCTGCCCGTTTCCCATCTCGGCCTGTCGGTCGAACCGGAACGCGGCGCCGCCTTTGCCATTGCGCGCCTTGCGCCGCTGTCCGGCAAGGCGAACACCGGAGAGACCATCGCATGAGCCACGAACTGATCCTGACCAATGCCCGCGTGGTGCTTGAAGACCAGATGCTGGACGGCAGCGTTCAGGTCAAAGACGGCCTGATTGCCGATATCAGCGAAGGCCGCACGACAACCGGCGAGGACATGGATGGCGACTACCTGATCCCGGGTCTGGTGGAACTCCATACCGACCATCTGGAGACCCATTATTCGCCCCGTCCCGGCGTGCGTTGGGACACGACCTCGGCCATCCAGTCGCATGACGCGCAGATCGCGACCTCCGGCATTACCACGGTGCTCGACTGCCTGCGGCTGGGCTCGGACGAGGACAGCGGTTTTGCGCGCGGCGACATGCGCGCCCTGGCCGACGCCATTGCAGCCGCCGACGCGGCCGGACGCTTGCGGGCCGACCACCTGATCCACCTGCGCTGCGAGGTTCCCTGCGCCGACGTGCTGGAACAGTTTTCCGATTTCGAGGGTGATCCCCGGGTCCGGCTTGCCTCCCTGATGGATCATGCGCCTGGCCAGCGGCAGTTCCAGTCGCTCGACCAGTATATCTTCTTCTACAAGAAGAAGCGCGGCATGACGGACGAGGCCTTTGATGCCTTTATCGAACGGCGCATGGCCGCATCGGCGCAATATTCCGCGCCCCACCGCGATGCGATTGCCGCCCGCTGTGCGGCGCTTGGCATTACCGTTGCAAGCCATGACGACGCGACGCTTGCGCATGTGGCCGAAGCAGAAGGCCACGGTGTGCGCCTTGCAGAATTTCCGACAAGCGAAGCCGCGGCCAAGGCCTCGCATGCGGCCGGCATGAGCGTGCTGATGGGCGCGCCGAATGTGGTGCGCGGACAGTCGCATTCCGGAAATATCGCCGCGCGCGATCTGGCGGAGCTTGGCGTTCTCGATGTCCTGTCGTCTGATTATGTGCCGTTCAGCCTGCTGCACGCGCCCTTTATCCTTGCCGACACGGTGGATGGGCTTAGCCTGCCGCAGGCGATTGCCATGGTGAGCGCGACGCCGGCCAGAACCGTCAACCTCAACGATCGCGGCCGAATCGCGGCCGGACTTCGGGCAGATCTCGTGCGCGTGCATCGCAGCCATGGCGTGCCGATCACCCGCGCCGTGTGGCGCAGCGGCCGGCGGGTTGCCTGATGCAACAGCCACCCGCGAGAGAGACCGCGACAGCTGGGGGCACGATGGCGGTGGTCGTCGGCCCGAGCGGCGCCGGCAAGGACACGCTGATCGGCTATGCCGCGGCCTATTTTACGCGTGATCCGCGCGTGTCCTTCGTGCGCCGGTGCATTACCCGCGATGCCTCCGCCGGCGGCGAAGACCATGAGGGGATGACGCCCGAGGTCTTTCTCGCCGCAGAGCAGGCCGGCGAATTTGCCGTGTCCTGGCATGCGCACGGCCTTCATTACGGCATTCCGCGCCGCACGAAGGAGGCGCTTGCGGCCGGCCAGCTTCTGGTTGCCAACGGCTCGCGCTCGGCGCTGCCGCTATTTCAGGCGGCCTATGACCAGCTTCTGGTGATCAACATCACGGCTCGCCCGGACATTCTGGCCGAACGGCTGATGGCGCGCGGGCGCGAAACCCGCGACGACATCCTCGCCCGGCTGCAGCGCGCAACGCTGCCGCTTTCCGGAGATTACCGGGTCGCCACGATCGACAACAGCGACAGCGTCGAAAAGGCCGGCGCGGAACTGGTGGGAATTCTGACGGAAAACCTGACAGCCCCTCGAATCAGCCAGTAGAAGTGGTCGAGGCTTCGCCTTAAAGTATTAAGAATGCTTCTGTGCGCCTTTTGGTGTATACGCGAAGGGAAGCGGCATGACCACGATCAGTGCTGTCGACGATCCCTCCTACGACCCTTTGGCCGCGCTTGAAGCACGGATGGTGGTGCTCGAGATCGTTACAATGTCGGCGCTTGCGATGGCGCTCGACACGTCGGATCCCGTGCAGGCCAGCAGCCTCGCCGACCTCATCCTGGAAACCGTTGACCAGCGCTGCGGCGAACTGCGTCTTTCGCAGGAAAGTCGCAACACTGCGGCAAACTATGCGCGCGCGCTTCTGGCGACGGCGCTGGCATCGCTTTACCCTGCCCAGCCCCACTGACAGCACTGAAAGCCCTCCCCGCAGGGCGGCGGAGCGCCCTCACCCCCGGCGAGCAGGGGTCATATTCAGTGTGCCTCGTCCCAGTTGAGGGCCGCGCGCGCGTCCACCTTCAGCGGCACGCGCATGTCAAGCGCCGGGAGCGCCGCATGCTCCATGGTGCGAACGATGAGCGGCATGGCCTCATCGATCGCCTCGTCCTCGACCTCGAAGATCAGTTCGTCATGCACCTGCAGCAGCATGCGCACCTTCTCGCCAAGGCCCGCCTTCTGCAGCACCGGCTCCACCTGGATCATGGCCCGGCGGATGACATCGGCGGCCGATCCCTGGATCGGCGCATTGATGGCCGCACGCTCGTTGAAGGCGCGCACCGACGGATTGGAGGACTTGATTTCCGGATAATGCGCCCGGCGCCCGAAAATGGTTTCCACATAGCCATGCTCGCGGGCAAAGGCCTTCGTCTGATCCATGTAATCGCGGATGCCGGGGAAGCGCTCGAAATATTTCTTGATGTATTCGCCCGCTTCCGAACGCTCGATCGACAGCTGGTTGGCAAGGCCGAAGGCGGAAATGCCGTAGATGATGCCGAAATTGATCGCTTTGGCCCGGCGCCGAATGTCCGATGGCATGCCGTCCACCGGCACACCGAACATTTCCGAGGCCGTCATGGCATGGATGTCGATGCCGTCGGCAAAGGCCTGGCGCAGCTGCGGAATATCGGCGACATGGGCCAGCACGCGCAATTCGATCTGGCTGTAATCGGCAGACAGAAGCTTGTGGCCGGGCGTCGAGATGAAGGCCGTGCGGATCTTGCGGCCTTCGGCATTGCGCACCGGAATATTCTGCAGGTTCGGCTCCGAGGAGGACAGCCGTCCCGTGGAGGTTGCCGCCATGGAATAGCCGGTATGCACCCGCTTCGTTTCGGGATGCACATAGCCCGGAAGCGCGTCCGTATAGGTGGATTTGAGCTTGGTCAGCTGGCGCCAGTCGACAATTTTGCGCGGCAGGTCGAGGCCCTGGGCTGCCAGATCCTCCAGCACCTGCGCCGACGTGGACCATTGGCCGGTCTTGGTCTTGGCGCCACCCGGCAGGTTCATCTTGCCGAACAGGATATCGCCGAGCTGCTTGGGCGAGCCGATGTTGAAGCGCTCACCGGCCAGCTCATAGATCTCGTCCTCGAAAGCCGCGGCCTTCTGCGCAAGCTCGCCGGAGAGGCGCGACAGGATCTGCCGGTCGATGGTGATGCCGCGCTCTTCCATATGGGCAAGCACCGGCACCAGCGGCCGCTCCAGGCGCTCATAGACGCGCGTCAGCCCATCGGCGGCAAGCCGCGGCTTCAGCACGAGCCAGAGCCGCAGCGTCACGTCGGCATCTTCAGCCGCATAGGCGGTTGCCTTGTCGATCTCCACCCGGTCGAAGCTGACAGAGGATTTGCCCGACCCCGTGACATCCTTGTAGGCGATCGGCGTGTGGCCGAGCCAGCGCTCCGACAGGCTGTCCATGCCGTGATTGCCCTGGCCCGCTTCCAGCACATAGGAGATCAGCATCGTATCGTCGAAGCCGGACAGCGTGATGCCGTGCCGCTTCATGACGAGATAATCATATTTGAGGTTCTGCGCGACCTTCAGCACGGACGGATCTTCCAGCAGATCCTTCAGAAGCGCCAGCGCCTCGCCCATGGGGATCTGGCCATCGACGAGCTTCAGCCCCTCGCTGAACAGATCCTCGCCGCCGCTGCGGTGGCCAAGCGGCACATAAGCGGCACGGATGACGGCAGACGCGGGCGACGCGCGATTGTCCTGCACGGCAAGCGACACGCCGACCAGCTCGGCCCGCATCGGGTCAAGCGAGGTGGTTTCCGTATCGAAGGCCACCACGCCGGTTTCGCGCGCACTGGCAATCCAGGTTTTCAGCGTCTCGACATCGCGGATGGCGACATAGGTGGAATGGTCGATCTTGGCGGCTGAAAACGCCTCGTGGCGGGACGCGGCAATCTCGGCTGCCCGAGTGCCATCGCCTGCCGCCTCGCTCAAGGCAGACTGCGGGGCGGATGTCGCTGCACTTCCATCGGCAAGAAGGTCCTGCGAATGCTCGGCACCGGGATCAAGATCCGGGCCGTGGGCGGCCGGCCCCCATTCCACCTGGATTTCGGAGGGCTCGATCGCGCCTGCATCGCAGTCGCAGGCATCGGCAACGCGCCGCGTCAGCGTGCCGAATTCCATCGCCTTGAGGAAACCGACGAGTTTTGGCCCGTCCTGCTTTTCCAGAACCAGCGCATCGAGCGGCAGATCGAGCGGCACATCGGTGCGCAGTTCCACCAGCCGGCGCGAGAGGCGGGCAAGCTCCGCATTCGCCACGATATTCTCGCGCCGCTTGACCTGCTTGATTTCGGAGGCTCGAGCAAGAAGCGTTTCCAGATCGCCGAACTCTTCCAGAAGCTGAGCCGCCGTCTTCGGGCCGATGCCGGGAATGCCCGGTACATTGTCCACCGAATCGCCCACCAGCGCCTGCAGGTCGATCATCTTGTCCGGGGTAACACCCCATTTCTCGATGACATCGGGAATGCCGATCTGCTTGTCCTTCATGCTGTCGTACATATGGACGTTCGGCGTCACCAGCTGCATCAGATCCTTGTCGGAGGAGATGATGGTCACATCGGCGCCGATGGCTTCGGCGGCGCGGGCATAGGTGGCTATGATATCGTCGGCCTCAAAACCTTCCGTCTCGATGCAGGGCAGGTTGAAGGCGCGTGTCGCCTGGCGGATCAGGCCGAACTGCGGCACCAGCTCTTCCGGCGGCGCCGAACGATTGGCCTTGTAGTCCGCATAGAGATCCTTGCGGAAGGTCTTCGACGAATAGTCGAAGATCACGGCGAAATGCGTCGGCGTCACACCCACATTGGTGTCGCGCGCATTGGTCAGAAGCTTCCACAGCATGTTGCAGAAACCGGACACGGCCCCGACCGGCAGTCCGTCGGTCTTGCGCGTCAGCGGCGGCAAAGCGTGAAAGGCCCGGAAGATGAAGCCGGAGCCGTCGACAAGGAAGAGATGATCGCCTTTTTTCATGGCCGATGGATAGCGCGATGCGGTGCAAAGGTCCATTGCGGGCAGGCCGGGGCCTCTATAAAAGTAGCCATCCTTTTGCCGGAACACAGTCCCATGACATCACGCGATATCGTTTCTGCCTACGCGGCGCCTGCGGGCCTTGCTGTCTTCGTCGGCCTCCTGTGCCGGCTCGAGGGGGCTCCGCCGGCCATGACGTTCCACAAGATCCTGATCGCCCTTCTACTGCCCATGGCCTGGCGCGGCCTGCGGGGCTTCTTTCCGCCGGAAAAGGATGCCACGCGCAGCTGGCCGGCGGAGGTGGAATTCCAGCTTCTCTCAGCCTGCGTCACCGGCGCCTTCTTCGTTCTCATCGCCACGCCCGAAATGGGCCACAACGTGGTGCGCCAGATCCTGATGTTTGCCCTGTTCGTTCTGATCGCCCTGCCGCTGCAGCTGTTTTTCAGCTGGCGCAAACGCCGCTCCTGAACACGAAGCCTTCACCGGAACGTGACCTCGCCCTTTCCGGGGCCGCCCTTGAAAAGGGGCCGGACCGCGGCCATTTCCTGTTCACCGGCACTGATCATGCCGCAGTCTGGCAGCCGGCTTGTCCCCCAGCCGCACCAGACCGGACAAAGGCCTTATCCCCCTCTCCGGGCCTTTGTCCCTCTCTCTGACCGCCACGGCTTCCCCTCCCGGCCGTGGCGGTTTTACTTTGCTGGCCTCGGCCGTTGCTGTTGCAAGACTGTCCATCGAAGGATATCGTGCTATTGATCATGCCGTTGCAGTCGCTCGGCACACGTTCATTTGCACGCATGTGCTTGTCATTGAAGCGCAGAGGGTTCTGAGCGCATATGAGCTTCGAGCGCACGAATTCCGCTCTCTACCTCAGCAGCCAGCTGGCAAAAGGCCTGGGGCGCGCGCTGCACAAGCGCGCGGCAGCGCTCGGATTCTCTCCCGGCCAGTTTCCGGTTCTGCTCGTGCTCTGGCATGAGGACGGCCTCACCCAGCGCCAGCTCCTCGACCGGATGGAGGTGGAGCAGGCAACGCTTGCCAATACGCTCGCCCGCATGGAGCGCGACGGACTGATCGTGCGCTCGCCGCATCCTTGCGACCGACGCGCGCAGATCGTGACGCTGACGGCGCGCGGGCGCGAACTGGAACGTTTTGCCACGGAGGCGGCAACCCTTGCCGATGACGAGATCTTTGCCGGCTTTCGCACCTTCGAGCGCGAACTGCTGATGGAATACATGCGCATGGCGCTTGCCAATGCGCGCAACCTGCAACGGGACTGATTGACCACCGCAGCCCATCCCCTCGCCTGCTCTGCCGGCTTCGATAAGGCTATCCACATTCCTTGGCTGAACCGGTTCCCTCCCGCGCGGGAAGGGTCTAACGTGGCCGCCTTAGACCCGATGACCCCCGCAAGGCTCTCCCATGACAGAACTTTCCCCGATCCTCGCCCAAGCCGACAGCAATCTCACCGCAAGCCTCGAGCGACTGTTTGATCTGGTGCGCATTCCCTCCATTTCCACCGATCCGGCCTACAAGCCCGATTGCCGCAAGGCGGCCGAATGGCTGGTGGTGGCTCTTTCGGAGCTTGGCTTTGAAGCCTCGCTGCGCGACACGCCCGGCCATCCGATGGTGGTTGCCCACCACGCCGCCGGCCGCGCCGACGCTCCGCATGTGCTGTTTTACGGCCATTATGACGTGCAGCCGGTCGATCCTCTCGAGCTTTGGGAAAGCGATCCTTTCGATCCGAAGGTGAAGGACCTGGGGAATGGCCGGCAGGTGCTGACGGGCCGCGGCACGTCCGACGACAAGGGCCAGCTGATGACCTTCGTCGAAGCCTGCCGCGCCTACAAGGAAACCGTCGGCGCGCTGCCGGTGCGAATCACCATTCTCTTCGAAGGCGAGGAGGAATCCGGCTCGCCGTCGCTGAAGCCGTTCCTGGAAGCCAATGCGGACGAGTTGAAGGCCGACTATGCGCTGGTCTGCGACACCAGCATGTGGGATGGCGAAACGCCGGCCATTGCCGCCACGCTGCGCGGCCTCGTGGGCGAGGAGCTGACCGTAACCGCCGCCGACCGCGATCTGCATTCGGGCCTTTTCGGCGGTGCTGCCGCCAACCCGATCCACATTCTGGCAGAAGTGCTGGCCGGGCTTCGCGACGAGACCGGACGCGTGACGCTGGACGGCTTTTACGACGGCGTGGAAGAAACGCCGGAAAACATCAAGGCGAGCTGGAGCACGCTTGGCCGCGATGCCCAAAGCTTCCTCGGCGAAGTGGGGCTTTCAGAACCCTCCGGCGAAAAGGGGCGTTCGGTCTTGGAATTGACCTGGGCGCGGCCGACCTGCGAGGTGAACGGCATCTGGGGTGGTTATACGGGCGAAGGCTTCAAGACGGTGATTGCCGCCAAGGCATCCGCCAAGGTCTCGTTCCGCCTCGTCGGCACGCAGGACCCGGCAAAGATCCGCGACAGTTTTCGCGCCTATGTCCGCTCCCGGATCCCGGCCGATTGCAGCGTCGCGTTTCACGAGCACGGCGCCTCGCCCGCCATTCACCTGTCCTATGATTCGCCGGTGCTCACCAAGGCAAAGTCGGCCCTCTCCGACGAATGGCCGAAGCCGGCCGTCGTCGTCGGGATGGGCGGCTCTATCCCGATCGTCGGGGATTTCCAGACCTATCTCGGCATGGATTCGCTGCTGGTCGGCTATGGCCTGATCGATGACCGGATCCATTCCCCGAACGAGAAATACGACCTCGTCTCGTTCCACAAGGGCATCCGTTCCTGGATCCGCATCCTCGCGGCGCTCTGATCGCCGCCGTCGCTGCTCCTCATCCCTGCGGTGAGGAGCAAGGTCTCCGCCTTGAAAAGGCTTAAAAAACAAAAAGGCCGGGACAAGCCCGACCTTTCATTCCCGTCTCAGTCCCTGCCAGTACATCCGTGGTCAAACACGAAACGGGGTTGGCATTTCGATGGCTTCGGTTCATCACCGCCGCCTGTACCTTCATCATCTCCCACGAAGGTAAACATCGGGTTAAGATATTCACTCTTCCTGATAGACGGCGCGATCACGATCGACCGCCGGCACACACTCGTCCTGCCGCTTGATCCTGAAATGGGAATGGCGCCCCGCGATTGCAAGGGCGCCATTCGATTTTCGTCTGATTTTAAAGTCAGAAGCCTCTAAAGGCTCAGGCTGCGCGCAGGTTGTCTGCGGACATGCGGCCCGAACGCTTGTCGGAAACCAGTTCGTAGGAGATCTTCTGGCCGTCGTTGAGGCCGGACAGGCCAGCGCGCTCAACAGCAGAGATGTGGACGAACACGTCCTGTGCGCCGTCATCCGGCTGGATGAAACCAAAACCCTTGGTGGCGTTGAACCATTTTACAGTACCGGTAGCCATTACGATTCCTTTCGTTCGCAACGTTGACTCTGTTCCGCGCCGCGGGCGGCGGGGAACGCGGATTTCGTATTTGAAGAAAGGTCGTCGTCAGCGCTTTTGACGCTGTAGTGCCACTTGTCAAACAAATATCGATGCGGGTGAGGTAGCCCCGGATGGGGCCTTCTGTCAAGGCGGAGATGACATTCCGCGTGCAGGCACCTTGCCGCACACCCTGCAGGCGGAAGCAAAAAACCTAGACAAATCAACCGGATGAAATGGCACCAAAACGAAAGAAGCCCGGTGCGGGAGGAGGTGCACCGGGCTTCTAAAACTGACCAGCAACCGGGAGGAGGAGGTGTTGCCAGTCCCATCGTTCGGCGCTGGGAGGAGGAGTGCGCCGTTCGATGATTTGACTATACAGCGGTCTCGCCCAAAAAACAGCCAGACTTTTGCAGTGCAGCAATGCAAAAACGGCATATCTCGCCGTGTCTTGCGCTTCGGCACCCCCTTGGCTAGGCTGGCGTCATGAGCCTTACATCCGTCAAGACCTTCTTTGCCACCCACGCGCCCGACATTGCGGTGATCGAAACGGAAGCGAGCTCCGCAACCGTGACGCTCGCGGCCGAAGCCCATGGCGTGGATCCCGATCAGATCGCCAAGACCATCTGCCTGCGGGCGGGTGATGCGGTGATTCTCGTCGTTGCGTCAGGCACCAGCCGGCTCGACAACCGAAAATTCCGCGACCGATTTTCCGCCAAGCCACGCATGCTGGGTGCCGAAGAGGTGGTGGAGCAGACAAGCCATCCGGTGGGCGGCGTCTGCCCGTTTGGCCTGCCGCAGCCGCTCGCGGTTTATCTCGACGTGTCGTTGAAGCGCTATGCCGAGGTAGTTCCCGCAGCCGGCGCCATCAACGCGGCCGTCCGCATTTCGCCGGAGCGCATGGCAGAGCTGGTGTCAGGCGAATGGGTGGATGTCTGCCAGGCGACCGCAAACGCCTGACGCTTTCGGCCCGGAAAAATAGACCCGGCTTGGCGCCGCCACGCCTTGGAAGGCGAAGGGCGCTGCCGGGTTTTTTGTCTTGCTGAAGCGCTGCGATGATCGCTGCCTTAGACTATCAGGAATAGTAGCGACGATACCAGGCCTGCTTCTGTTCGAAGGAGGTCGACGCCACCAGATAGCCGATGGCAAAGCCGATGCCGGCCACCAGAGTCATCAGGGTCGTGGCGGTGGCCGGATGCTGGCGGATGGCGCCGGCGACCGAGCTTGCCTCGTCCTGCACGTAGGCGGCAGCGCTGCCGGCGCTGCGCGCGACGCTTTCATAGGCCTCGCCGCTGAATTCGGTCAGCTTTTCGCGGATGCTGGCAATCTCGGCGCGCAGCGCGGAAATCTCCGAGCGCACGGCAGCATTTGCATCTTCGCCGGCACGCTGCTGTGCAATGCCCATGCCTGTTTCGGGGTTTTCCATGCGGATCTCCTTGGCTGGCGGCCCGTCAATCAGGCCGATGATGGTCAGGAGCCGGGTCAACTTGCGAAGCGCCGATAGGTTCCAGGCGTTTTTACCCGCACGGGCACCATTGAAAAATCGCTGTTACGCGTGGACAGGGCCTGACTGCGACACCATGTGGGACGGCCGGGATTTGAGGAAAGCGTGCGATCAGCGCCCTTGGTTCAGCGTCCTTGGGCAAGTGCTTCGGCAAGCGAGGCCAGCGCCTCTTTCTCGCTCATGCCCTTCTGCAGGGAGTTGACCAGGATCAGCGCCAGAGCCTCGCCATCCGGGCTTGCCTTGCTGATCTGGTGCTGCGCGCAGGCGGCATCGAAAACCTGCTGAAGCAAGCTCAGCTGGTCGGGATGGACAGGGCGTCTAACAACCGGTGCGCGCATCAAAACCTCCTTTTGTGGCAGCCGCAGCGCCTTTATCTCGCATCCATTCCTTGAGTGTGTTCATCAACGGCGCTGGCGTTGCGTCCGTTGGACGAATGCTCCCGGACATCCGGCTTCCCTCTTGCCGAATATCCCGTATTCCCGCCGATCTACCGCCCATTATAGAAGGACGCAGAAGGTTGGATTTCTCAAGTTGTATGTCACTTCTCCGAAATGGCAACTCTCATTATTGGTAGGTAAGTTAGTATATCTTCATCTTGGCATCTTTTGGACCATCGGCCTTGCGACGCCGATATTTTTGATCTGGCGGGCCATGACTGGCATCACGGATGCCCGCGCGACAGGACTGCAGCCGCCCTTCCTTAACCTCCCCTTAAATCGCCGCATTTAAGGTGCAGCGAGCGTCTCTGGACCGGTTGCATCCGTGCCGGGGCAGCCTTGAGATCCATTTCCGCCTTAAAGTGAGATCGTGCTGCCCTTCGCTTCGGGATCACGGATCGCATGCACGCAGATGGGGAGCACAGCCTCAATTCATGGCATCGTGGAAGAAATCGCGCCACCGCGTCGACCCATCGTTTGACGAAGACGAGGCCGAAGATGACGTGCACATCGATGCCGACGAGCGGATCATAGGCAACGGCGCGCGAAAACCTGCGCAAAAATCTTACGCCAGACAGGAACGCAGCGGGCGGAAGAAACGCCGGGACGAGCCGCGCCGCGGCCTCTTCGGCACGCTGCGCGCGCTCATCTACTGGTGCATCGTCCTTGGCATCTGGGGCGCCATCGGGGTGGGCGGGCTGGTGGTCTATTATGCCGCGCAGATGCCGAGCGCCGGCTCCTGGGCCATTCCCGACCGACCGCCCAATGTGAAGATCACCGCCCTTGACGGCACCCTGATTGCCAATCGCGGCGTGACCGGCGGCGAGGCGCTGGCGCTTGAGGAAATGTCGCCCTTTCTTCCCCAGGCGGTGATGGCGATCGAAGACCGGCGCTTCTACTCGCATTTCGGCGTCGACCCGCTCGGCCTGGCGCGTGCCTTCGTCAACAATCTCACCGGCCAGAGCATCCAGGGCGGCTCGACGCTGACCCAGCAGCTGGCCAAGAACCTCTTCCTGTCGCCCGATCGCACCTTCGAGCGCAAGATCCAGGAAGTGATGCTCGCCTTTTGGCTGGAGCACAAGTTCACCAAGGACCAGATCCTGGCGATGTATCTCAACCGCATGTTCTTCGGCTCCAGTGCCTACGGGGTGGAAGCGGCTTCGCGGCGCTATTTCAACAAGTCGGCGCGCGATGTGAGCCTCGGCGAAGCAGCCCTTCTGGCGGGCCTCCTGAAGGCGCCGACGCGGCTTTCGCCGGCGCGGGATCCGCAGGCCGCCGAGGCGCGGGCGCAAGTCGTGCTCGGCGCCATGCGCGAAGAGGGCTACATTACCGAGGAAGAGGCAAAGACGGCCATGTCGCAACCGCCGACCAAGGCGCGCAGCTACTGGTCCGGTGCCGAGCATTATGCCGCCGACACGGTGATGGACGAGGTGAAATCGCTGATCGGCGAGGTGAAGACCGATATCACGGTGGAAACCACCCTCGACATGCGGCTGGAAAAGGACGCCGAAAAAGCCCTGGATGACCTGTTGGCGAGCGATGGCGGCAAGCTCAACGCCTCGCAGGCAGCGCTCGTCTCGGTGGATGCGACCGGTGCGGTGCGCGCGCTGGTCGGCGGGCGGGATTACGCCGCAAGCCAATTCAACCGCGCCGTACGCGCCAAGCGCCAGCCGGGCTCCGCCTTCAAGCCCTTCGTCTATACCACAGCGCTCGAAGCAGGCTTTACCCCGGATACCGTGATGACCGATGGGCCGGTGAAGATCGGCAACTGGACACCGGAAAATTATGACCAGAAGTATCGCGGCAATGTCACGCTTGCAACGGCGCTTGCCAATTCGCTGAACACCATTGCCGCCCAGCTCGTCATGCAGGTGGGGCCGGAGAAGGTGGTCAGCACGGCGCATCGGCTGGGCATCGAATCGGAACTTCAGCCCAATGCCTCGATTGCGCTCGGAACATCGGAAGTCTCGTTGCTGGAGCTGACATCCGCCTATGCGCCCTTCATGAATGGCGGCTTCAAGGCAACGCCGCACACCGTCACCCGCATCCTCGATGCCGATGGCAAGGTGCTGTACGAGGCCGATTACTCCAATCCGCCGAAAGTGTTGAGCGATACGGTGGTGGCCACCATGAACGGCATGCTGAACCGGGTGATGGTAGAGGGCACCGGCAAGGCGGCGCGGCTTGCCAACTGGGAGGCCGCCGGAAAATCCGGCACGACGCAATCATTCCGCGACGCCCTGTTTGTCGGCTATACCAGCACGCTGACCACCGGCGTCTGGTTCGGCAATGACGACGGCACCTCGATGAAGAAGGTGACCGGCGGCGGCCTTCCGGCGCGCGCCTGGAAGAACTATATGACGGCCGCGCTCAAAGGATATCGCCCGACGCCGCTTTACGGTGTCGGCATTCAGCCAGCCCTGCCGCAGGCGCCGGACTCCGGTTCCTTGTCGATCGGCGACATCATTTCCGGCGTTCTGCCGGGCCAAGCCAGCAAGGACGCCTATGCACCTGCAGCGCCCGCCGCGCAAAATCGCCCCTTGCCGCCTGTTGACCACAGCGAAAGGCCGGCGCTTCCCGCCTCCCCGGATGAGCCGGTGCGGGACTACCGCCAATACCGCGGCCCCTTCGATCAACCGGTGCCGCCGGGCAATGTGGGAGAAGGGCCGGTACCACCGGGTGACGTCGGCGGCGGCAGGCATGAGGCAAGGCCGCACCAGACGACACTTTTCGACCTCATCATGGGGCAGTAACCCGTCTTCCGCTGCCCGCATCAACGACTTGTTTTTTTGCTGATCTGCACGGTGTTTCCCGCCTTGCAGTCGGAAAAACCGGTCCTTATATACGCCGCATGACAGCAGACCACTGCTGAAAAGTTATCCCAGTCGAGGAACTGTCAGCGGAATGCCTTTGAGGGGGTTCCGACGGTTCGCTTAAAGGAGAGAGAAGAAATGGCAAAAGTAATTGGCATCGACCTTGGCACAACCAATTCCTGCGTCGCCGTCATGGACGGCAAGGACGCAAAGGTAATCGAGAATGCCGAAGGCGCGCGCACGACGCCCTCCATGGTTGCCTTCTCGGATGACGGCGAGCGTCTGGTTGGCCAGCCGGCGAAGCGCCAGGCGGTCACCAACCCGACCAACACGCTGTTTGCCGTCAAG
Source organism: Neorhizobium fuzhouense (assembly GCF_042611105.1). NCBI lineage: Bacteria > Pseudomonadati > Pseudomonadota > Alphaproteobacteria > Hyphomicrobiales > Rhizobiaceae > Neorhizobium > Neorhizobium fuzhouense. Next base: position 55,773 of record NZ_JBHFFP010000011.1, read on the forward strand.
CGCCTGATCGGCCGCCGCTACGAAGACCCGACGGTTGAAAAGGACAAGGGCCTGGTTCCCTTCGAAATTTCGCGCGGCGACAACGGCGATGCCTGGGTCACCGCCAACGGCAAGGGCTACTCCCCGTCGCAGATCTCCGCCATGATCCTTCAGAAGATGAAGGAAACGGCGGAAGCCTATCTCGGCGAAAAGGTCGAAAAGGCCGTCATCACGGTTCCCGCCTACTTCAACGACGCCCAGCGCCAGGCCACCAAGGATGCTGGCCGCATTGCGGGTCTTGAAGTTCTGCGCATCATCAACGAGCCGACGGCTGCGGCCCTTGCCTATGGTCTCGACAAGAAGGACGGCAAGACCATCGCCGTCTACGACCTTGGCGGCGGCACGTTCGATATTTCTGTTCTGGAAATCGGCGACGGCGTCTTCGAAGTGAAGTCGACGAACGGCGATACCTTCCTCGGCGGCGAAGATTTTGACATGCGCCTCGTCGAATATCTGGCCGGCGAATTCAAGAAGGACCAGGGCATCGACCTGAAGGGCGACAAGCTGGCCCTGCAGCGCCTGAAGGAAGCAGCCGAAAAGGCAAAGATCGAGCTGTCCTCGTCGCAGCAGACGGAAATCAACCTGCCCTTCATCACGGCAGACGCTTCCGGCCCGAAGCACCTGACGATGAAGCTGACCCGCGCCAAGTTCGAAAGCCTGGTCGACGACCTCGTCCAGCGCACCATCGCGCCGTGCAAGGCAGCCTTGAAGGATGCCGGCGTAACGCCTGCTGAAATTGACGAAGTCGTGCTCGTCGGCGGCATGAGCCGCATGCCGAAGGTCCAGGAAGTCGTCAAGCAACTGTTCGGCAAGGAGCCGCACAAGGGTGTGAACCCGGATGAAGTCGTGGCTCTTGGCGCTGCCATCCAGGCCGGCGTTCTGCAGGGCGACGTCAAGGACGTTCTGCTGCTCGACGTGACCCCGCTGTCGCTCGGCATCGAAACGCTGGGTGGCGTGTTCACCCGACTGATCGACCGCAACACGACGATCCCGACGAAGAAGAGCCAGGTCTTCTCGACTGCCGACGACAACCAGCAGGCCGTGACGATCCGTGTTTCCCAGGGTGAACGCGAAATGGCCGCCGACAACAAGCTGCTCGGTCAGTTCGACCTGGTCGGCCTGCCGCCGGCACCGCGTGGCATGCCGCAGATCGAAGTCACCTTCGATATCGACGCCAACGGCATCGTTCAGGTTTCGGCCAAGGACAAGGGCACCGGCAAGGAACAGCAGATCCGCATCCAGGCCTCCGGTGGCCTCTCCGACGCCGACATCGAGAAGATGGTGAAGGACGCCGAAGCCAATGCCGAGACCGACAAGAAGCGTCGTGCCGTGGTGGAAGCCAAGAACCAGGCCGAAAGCCTCGTTCATTCGACCGAAAAGTCGCTGCATGAATACGGTGACAAGGTTTCCGAGGCGGACCGCAAGGCCATCGAGGATGCCATCGCTGCCTTGAAGGCTTCGACTGAAGTATCCGAGCCGGATGCAGAAGACATCACTGCCAAGACCCAGACGCTGATGGAAACCTCCATGAAGCTCGGCCAGGCGATCTACGAGGCACAGCAGAAGGCGGAAGCCGGTGCTGAAGGCGGCAAGCATGAAGACGGCGTCGTCGATGCCGACTACGAGGAAATCAAGGACGACAAGAAGTCGGCCTGAGGTTTGACTGCTTAATCTGTAATCGCGTAGACATCCGGCTGCCCCTGTGCAGCCGGACCCCTTTCGGGAGCCGTTACCTCCATGGCAAAAGCTGACTTTTACGAAACGCTGGGTGTCGGCCGCACCGCTGACGAGAAGGAGCTGAAAAGCGCCTTCCGCAAGCTTGCGATGAAATATCATCCCGACAAGAACCCCGGCGACGCTGAATCCGAGAAGAAATTCAAGGAAATCAACGAGGCTTACGAGACGCTCAAGGACCCGCAGAAGCGGGCGGCCTATGACCGGTTCGGCCATGCGGCCTTCGAGCAGGGCGGCATGGGTGGCGGTAGCGGCATGGGCGGCGGCTTTGCCGGCGGTGGCGGTTTCTCCGACATTTTCGAAGACATCTTTGGCGAAATGATGGGTGGCGGCCGTGCACGGCGCTCGTCCGGCGGGCGCGAACGCGGCGCCGACCTTCGCTACAACATGGAAATTTCACTGGAAGAGGCCTATTCCGGCAAGACCGCGCAGATCCGTGTGCCGACCGCCGTGACCTGCGATGTCTGCACAGGCTCGGGCGCCAAGCCCGGTACGCAGCCGAAGACCTGCGGCACCTGTCAGGGCTCCGGCCGGGTTCGCGCCAGCCAGGGTTTCTTCTCGGTCGAGCGCACCTGTCCGACCTGCCACGGCCGTGGCCAGATCATTCCCGACCCTTGCGTGAAGTGCAACGGCCAGGGCCGCATCACCGAGGAACGGGCGCTTTCCGTCAACATTCCCTCGGGCATCGAGGACGGCACGCGCATCCGCCTGCAGGGCGAAGGCGAAGCCGGTGCGCGCGGCGGACCGGCAGGCGATCTCTACATTTTCCTGTCGGTCAAGCCGCATGAGTTCTTTCAGCGCGACGGTGCGGACCTCTACTGCGCCGTGCCGATTTCCATGACGACGGCAGCGCTTGGCGGCACGTTCGACGTGACCACGCTCGACGGTACGAAATCGCGCGTTTCGGTTCCGGAGGGCACCCAGCCGGGCAAGCAGTTCCGGCTGAAGGGCAAGGGCATGCCGGTTCTGCGCTCCTCGCAGACGGGGGATCTCTATATCCAGATCCAGATCGAAACCCCGCAAAAGCTGACCAAGCGCCAGCGCGAACTGCTGCAGGAGTTCGAGGAAATCTCGTCCAAGGACAACAACCCGGAATCGACCGGCTTCTTCGCCCGCATGAAAGAATTTTTTGAGGGGTGAGCTGCGACGGCGTAGCCGGCAAAATGTGCCAGTGGCACATTTTGAGCAGCGAACGCCCTGAGCCAAAGCGAAGGGCCGGGGAGCAAGCCAGCTGCGACGGCGCAGCCGGCAAAACTTAGCCGTGACACGTTTTGAGCAGCGAACGCGCCGAGCCCAAAGCGAGGCGCCGGGGCGATGGCCAGCTGCGGTGATCGCGTGACGCCCACCCCATCCAAAGTCCAAACGCCGGCCTCCAGGCCGGCGTTTACATGTCCGCCTAATACACTCGTCAGGCGACAGCCTTCAGCCCTGCCCCGGCAAGCAGCGTGGCAAACAGCAGCAGGCCGATGGCGGCAATGCGGTGAATGAGGATGTGGGTGCGCAGGGATCCGCCCCTATGCTGCAGCAGGCTGCCGCCGAGGATCCAGACGCTCGCTGCACCAAACACCAGCAGTGCGAACATGAGAAGCCAGGGCAGAAGCGAGGCAAGCGCGCCACGCGGCATGATGACGAGGCCGATGATCAGCGCCTTCGGATTGAGGCAGGTCGTGACGAAAACGCTCTGCCAATCGATTTGGCGCGCGCCGGCGGCGTCCGGCTGAACGGTCCAGAGCTTGACTGCCAGGAAGAAGACCCAGGCGCCGGCCGCAAGCTTCGCCCAGAGGGCAAGGACCGGCCATTCCTCGAACAGTGGCGCGGCAAGCGTTGAAACGGGGATAATGATGAGGAGATAACCGGCAAGCTCCGCCGAGATCAGCGGAGCGGCCCTCTTCCAGCCGTGTTGATAGCCGGCGAGCGCCATCAGCGTGTTGGTGGGACCGGGTGTTGCCAGAAGCAACAGTATGGACAGACAGAAAGTCAGCACGCCTCACCCTTTCACTGATGGGATACGGTCGTTCCTATCAGTTCGGCCCAGCTGCCGTCCTGATCGATGTCAATCGAGCCTGGGAACTATCGTGCGACATCTGCCGGGCGGTTCGCGGGGTCGGTCAGGACCGCTGGCGGGCGCGGGGAATGACCAGCCAGTGCAGATATTTCAGGATCAGCGGTGTCACGACGAAGATGATGCTGAACACCATCACCGGCGTGATCAGCAGCGTGCGATGCCAGGTGGCCCAGCCCTCCGTGAGCGGCACCAGCACGTAGAGAAGCGTGGTGATGACCGGATAGACGCAAAGCATCAGCACCAGTGCGAGCCGAAGGCGATGCGGTGCCGGACGCGGCGCAAGAACAGGCCTCTGATCCGCCTGCGGCTGCAGATGCGGATGATCGTGATGGGCGTGGCTGTGGGGATGCGCGTGCGGATGGGAATGAGAGTGGGCAAGAGCCTGCGGCAGGCCGGCTGCCGGTTCTTCCGACCGCGCGGCAGGATGCGGAGACTGCGCCTTTGCAGAGGTCTGTTGCGGAGCCATGGAGATACCAAATAAAAACGATCCGTTTCGTATCTATTCAAACTTGTGTTTACAGGCAAGGGATTTTCCGCGCCGGGGCTTTTCATGCTACCAGACCACAGGACCGCAGCGGCCGCTCGACACGAGCCAAGTCGCGGCAAGGAAACAGCATGACGTCAGACATCCGCAGAACCTCCATCGGTGCGCAACGCAATCCGGAAAGCCGCGATGCGATCCTGAAGGCGGCAACCGACATCATAACCGAATCCGGGCTGGCCGGCTTCTCCATCGAGGCGGTGGCGAGACGCGCGCGGGCCGGCAAGCCCACCATCTATCGCTGGTGGCCGTCGCGCGGCGCGCTGCTTCTGGCAATCTACGAGCTGCAGAAACCGGACCTCAAGATGCCCGACACCGGCGCGCTGGAGGAGGATATTTTTCTGTTCCTGAAGGGCCTGATCGGCCACTGGCGGGATACACCGGCCGGTGCCATCTATCGCTCGATCCTGGCCGAAGCACAGTCGAACGATGCCTCGGCGCGCGTGATCGGTGACTACACTGCGGGGCGCTATCACTGGATCGGCGAGGTTCTTTCGCGCAACAAGGCGCGTGGTACGCTGGCTGACGATGTCGATGCGGACATGGCCGGCGAGCAGATCGCAAGCTTTGCCATCGCGCGGCTGGTGATGCACCGGCTGGACATGTCCGATTCCGAGCTGCGGCTTGCCGCGCGGCAGTTCACGCAGGGCCTGCGCAAGCGCTGATGGAACGGCATCCTGCAGACGGCCGGGATCGGCGCGATGTGCTCAGTAATGCGGTGGCCTAGTGATCGCCGGCGCGTCGAGCGAGCTTTCTTCCAGCGTCAGGAAGCGCTCGGTCAGACGGTCGAGCTTGGCGCGGGTCTGCTCCACCACTTTCCACTGCTCGACCAGTTGCTCGGACAGCTCGTCAATGGTTTTTGCCTGGTAAGCGACGATCTCCTCGAGCTTGACGATGCGCTCGTTCTGCGAGGGGACGGTTTCGGTCGGGATCGTATCGGACATGATGCCTCCTCTACTGCAGGTGCGCTGGATTGGAAAGCGTTCTTCCGGACGTCGAAAAGGGTCAGGCCTGTGTCTTAGCCTTATAAGGCATCAGCATGACAGCCGATGCGGTGACGGCGCCGCTGAAGGTAAACGCCATCGGCACCGAGAGCATGAACATCACCATGAAGGGTGTGTGCGAACGGGCGACCCGCGTGCCGAGCCCTCCAAGATCAAACCAGACGAGGCTGAAGGCAACGCCAAGGCCGATCAGAAAGCCGACGCAGGCATTGATGGCCAGAAACCGCATCATGCTCCAATGGTCCGCCTGCGCCTCCCGTGCGCTCAAAGGCTGATGGCTTTGCTCTCTGTTCATGCCCGCTCTCCCCACGGACTGGTGAATTTCAGCGGATCCTAACATGATTTGGCGCGCAGGGTTCCATTGTTTTTTGCTCCGGCCGGGACGGGCAGGCGCCCACTGAACGGCAAAAATCCGGCGCAAGCTTGCTATCGCCTGGCCGAAGCATTAGCTGCTAGGCACGATCAATGCGAAGCACCATGGCGCAGAAAACCTTCCTTTCGACACTGAAGCTGACCGACTTCCGCAACTATGCGGCGGCCGCGCTGTCCTTCGATGATCGCCATGTGGTGCTGACCGGCGATAACGGTTCGGGCAAGACGAACCTTCTCGAAGCCGTTTCCTTCCTGTCTCCCGGCCGCGGCCTGCGCCGCGCGGTGCTTTCGGATGTGACGCGCGTCGGGGCAAGCGGTGGCTTTTCCGTCTTTGCCGATGTCGAAGGCCGAGAGGGCGAGGTGGCGATCGGCACGGGGATCGAGGGCGGCGAAGAGACCGTCAGCCGGCGCCTGCGGCTCAATGGAACACCGGCGCGCTCGGTGGAGGAACTCACCGATCATCTGAACGTCCTGTGGCTGACGCCCGCCATGGATGGCCTGTTTACCGGCGGCTCGTCGGATCGCCGTCGCTTTCTCGATCGCCTCGTCCTGTCGCTCGATCCCGCCCATGGCCGGCGCGCCGCCGATTATGAGCGTGCCATGCGCAGCCGCAACAAGCTTTTGTCGGAAGGGCGGTTCGATCCGGCCTGGCTCACCGGCATCGAACTGCAGATGGCCGAGCTCGGCATGGCGATGGCGGCCGCGCGCATCGAAATGCTCGACCTGTTGTCGGCCCTCATTGAGCGTGCCGCATCGCCCTTCCCGACGCCGCATCTTGCGCTATCCGGGTTTCTCGAAGACGGCGCTGGCCGGCCCTTTGCCGAACTGGAAGAGGCGTTTCTGGAAACGCTGCGCGAGACCCGCGCCCGCGACGCCGCCGCCGGGCGCACGCTGACGGGGCCGCACCGCGCCGATCTTCTGGTACGCCACCGCGAAAAGGATATGGATGCCGGCCGCTGCTCGACGGGCGAACAGAAGGCGCTGCTGGTCGGGCTTGTGCTTGCCCATGCGCGGCTGACGGCCGACATGACCGGTCACGCGCCGGTGCTGCTGCTCGACGAGATCGCAGCACACCTGGATGAGGGCCGCCGGGCCGCACTCTTCGATCTGGTCGATGATCTCGGCGGCCAATCCTTCATGACCGGCACCGACCGGGCCATGTTTTCAGCGCTCGGCGCGCGGGCGCAATTTCTGACCGTGGCGCAGGGGGCCGTTCATGGCTGATTCCACCCGGGCTTTCCCCGTGCTAGGCTCTTTCTCATGGATCACCTGACATCGGACGAAATCGAACGCTACAAGCGCCATATCCTGCTGCCGGAAGTGGGCGGGGAAGGCCAGAAGAAGCTGAAGGGGGCCCGCGTGCTCGTCATCGGCGCCGGTGGGCTGGGTGCCCCCGTGCTGCACTATCTGGCGGCCGCCGGCGTGGGCACGCTTGGCATCGTGGACGACGACCGGGTGTCGCTCTCCAACCTGCAAAGGCAGGTCATTCACGACAGCGGCACGCTGGGCGAATTGAAGACGCAGAGCGCGGCAGACGCCATCGCACGGCTTAACCCGCATGTGCGCACCATCCGGTTCGAAGATCGCTTTGGGCCTGAATTTGCAGCCCAGCATCTGGCAAGGTTTCACCTGGTCATCGACGGATCGGACAATTTCGACACCCGCTATGCGGCAGCCGATGCGACGGACGCATTCAAGATACCGCTGGTGACGGGGGCCGTCGGCCGTTTCGATGGAACGGTGACGGTGCTGAAACCCTATGAGACCGATGCCGAGGGCCGACAGAACCCCCGTTATCGCGATCTTTTTCCGGAAGCTCCCCCGCAGGGCCTGGTGCCGGTCTGTGCGGAAACCGGGGTCATCGGCGCCCTCACCGGCGTCATCGGCACGCTGATGGCCATGGAAGCGATCAAGCTGATTGCCGGCATCGGCGAACCGCTCGTCGGCCGCCTGCTGATCTATGACGCGCTCGCCGCCACCTTCAACACGATCCGCTACAAGCGCCGCATGAAACCTGAAAGTCGATGATTACCATTGCCCCCGTCCCTTCGGACTTTGCCGATTGGCAAGGTCTGCTCTCCCTCATCCTGCAGGCCTTTTCCTATATGGACACGGTCATTGATCCGCCGTCCTCCGCCCATCGCCTGACACCGGCGACGCTTGCTGAAAAAGCCCGCGATGAGACGGCCTTTCTCGCCCATGACGGCGACACGCTGGTCGGCTGCATGTTCCTGAAGCCGGAGGCGGCCAGTCTTTATGTCGGCAAGCTTGCCATCTCGCCCGCCTGCCAGGGGCGCGGCATCGGCCGGCTTCTACTGCAAGCGGCAGAGGCAGAAGCGAAGCGCTTGAGCCTGCCGGCTCTTCGGCTGGACACGCGCATCGAGCTCGTTGCCAATCATGCGACCTTCGGCGCCTGGGGCTTTGAAAAGACCGCGGAAAAATCGCATCCCGGCTATGACCGGCCGACCTTCATCGAAATGCGCAAGACGCTCTGACGGTCCGACCCTTGGCACCCGCGTTCAGCGGCTGAACACGACGCGGGTCTTTGCCACCGGAAACAGGTATTTCGTCACCCAGGCGGTGTTGATCACCCGTCCGTCCGGCTGCAGCACCATCGTGTCATGGAAACGCACGGTGTTGGGCTTTGCCGCCGTGCCAAGGTTGACGAGATAGGTGAACTTCGCAACCTTGCCTTCGATCACCACATCGGTCGAACCGATGACATCCTCACGGGTCCCGCTGTAGCGGCCCTCGCCGGTCTTGGTGAAGCGCCAGGTCTTGGTGTCCTTCTCGCCGTCGGAGAAGACGAAATCCTCGCGCAGAACCAGCGTCTTGCCGTTCCAGCGACCGTCGAGGTCCACCTTGAAATCGCGCCTGACGCCGTTGATGGCGCCAAAAGAGCCGGTGGCGGTCGTCCTGCCGGCGAAATACCGTTCAAACACCAGATCCGCGGCCTCGGCCGTCTGCGTCAGTGTCACCATCGAAAGCCCCATCGTGAGCGAGACCAAAGCCGTTTTCATGGCTGCCTCCTTTCATCTCTGATGTGGCTTTACGGCGCGTGTTCCCGGCTGGATCGATGAGACGCCAAGAAAGATCGTCACGATGTTGCGAGAACGAAGAAGAGGTCAGGCATGCCTCCTCTCCCGGGGGGCTTCTATCCGACAGGATCGGCATCTCGAAGCAGGAAGGCGCGCCTCAGAGGCGGCTCGGCAGCACGCGGTTCGGCGGACGATGTCCGTCGAAGAAGGTGCGGATGTTGATGATGACCTTATCGCCCATGTCGATGCGCCCTTCGATCGTCGCCGAGCCCATATGCGGCAAAAGCACCGCCTTGCCCTGATGGGCAAGCTTCAGGAGCTTCGGGTTGACCAGCGGCTCGTTGGAAAACACGTCGAGGCCGGCGCCGGCAATCTTGCCCTCGCGCAGCAACTGGACGAGAGCGGCTTCATCGATGATATCGCCGCGCGCGGTGTTGACGATGATGCTTGACGGCTGCATCAGCGCCAGCCGCCGTGCCGACAACAGATGAAACGTCGCTGGCGTCGAGGGGCAGTTGACCGAGACAATGTCGACACGCGCCAGCATCTGGTCGAGGCTGTCCCAATAGGTCGCCTCCAGTTCCTCCTCGGTCGCCGGGTTCACCCGCTTGCGGTTGTGATAATGGATGGACAGGCCGAAGGCCTTGGCGCGGCGGGCAACGGCCGTGCCGATGCGCCCCATGCCGACGATACCGATGCGCTTGCCGCCGATGCGCCGGCCGAGCATCCAGGTGGGCGACCAGCCGGCCCAGCTTGCCGGCGATTCGGTGAGCACCCGCGAGCCTTCGATCAGACGGCGCAAGACCGCAAAGATCAGCACCATGGTCATGTCGGCTGTGTCTTCGGTGAGCACGTTCGGCGTGTTGGTGACGGTAATGCCCTTCTTGGCCGCCGCATCCACATCGATATGATCGACGCCGTTGGAAAAGCTCGCGATCAGCTTCAGCTGCGGCCCGGCCGCCTCGATCAGCGCCGAATCGATTCGGTCCGTCACCGTCGGCACCAGGACTTCCGCCGTCTTCATCGCCTCCATCAGCTGCTCGGGCGTGCGCACCACGTCATCGATGTTCAACTGTGCGTCGAACAATTCGCGCATCCGCGTCTCGACCGCATCCGGCAGCTTGCGGGTGATATAAACCTTGGGCTTTTTCCTGGCGGTCATGGGCGTCCTACAGAAGCTCGTTCAGAAGTCGTTAACCAAGATGGGCGACATTCGGCGGATCAGGCGTTTTCTACCAGACCCACCGGCGAAGACAAACAAAACCTCAGCGAGGACCGGCTGCTGTTTGACCGATGGCTCGGGGTGCAGCACCTGACGACCCGCAAAGAGAAGAAACATGAACCGCTCCATCCGTATCGCCAGCCTCGCAGCCCTGCTTCTCGTCGCCATGTCCGGTATCGCCCCGGTGACGGCACCGGCCTTTGCCCAGGGCGCCTCGAAAGGGGCAAGCGGCCTGCCTCTGCCGCGCTTCGTCAGCCTGAAATCCCGCCGCGTCAATATCCGCATCGGTCCCAGCACCGATTATGCCGTCTCCTGGATGTACATGAAGGAGGGGCTGCCGATGGAAATCATTCAGGAATACGAAAACTGGCGCCGCGTGCGCGATGCCGACGGCACGGAGGGCTGGGTCAACCAGGCGCTCTTGTCGGGCGAGCGCAGCGCCATTGCCGCCCCCTGGATGCGCAGCAAGGGCCAGGATGTCTTCGTCAACATGCGCCGCGATCCGCAAAGCTCCGCCCAGGTTCTGGCCAAGCTGGAGCCGGGCGTGATCATGCGCCTGAAACAGTGCAACGGCACCTGGTGCCAGGCCATTGCCGGCTCCGTGGAGGGCTGGGTCTCGCAGGCCGAGATATGGGGTGCCTATCCCGACGAGGCCTTCAAGTAGACCTCAACCGGCTTAAAGAAGGCCAGCCTCTTGCCCGGCTTCCTTCAGCGATACCATCGGGCGTGGCCCGAAATGCTGGATGACGATGCCGGCGGCAAGGCAACCCATCTTGCCACACACATCGAGCGGCCGGCCGGCCGTGTAGCCGGCCAGGAATCCGGCGGCAAACAGGTCGCCGGCACCTGTCGTATCCAGCACCTTGTCGATCTTCAACGCCTCAATCTTGAAACGCTCGGTGCCGCGCACGACGATGGCGCCCTCTTCGCTCAACGTGACGCAGGCAAGCTTGCTATCGGCCGCGATGTTTTGAAGCGCCAGTTCCAGATCATCCGTCTCGTAGAGCGACAGAACCTCCTGACGGTTTGCAAACACGATATCGACAGTGCCGGAGCGCATCAGATCGAGAAACTCGTCGCGGTAGCGGCCGACGCAGAACGGATCGGACAGCGTCATCGACACTTCACGACCGTTTTCATGGGCGATGCGGGCACATTCGCGGATGGCTTCCTTGGCGCGCGGCGGATCCCAGAGATAGCCTTCGAAATAGGTCACCTTCGACTGGGCCACCACCTCGGGCTCCACATGCTCCGGCCCCAGATCGACGCAGGCGCCGAGATAGGTGTTCATCGAACGCTCGCCATCGGGGGTCACAAAAATCATCGAGCGGGCGGTCGGCGGAAAGGTGCCATCCGGCTTCGTCTCGTAATGCACGCCCTGGGCGCGGATGTCGTGGGCAAAAATCTTGCCAAGCTCATCCTCGGCCACCTTGCCGAAATAGGCCGCACGCCCGCCAAAACTGGCGACGCCGGCTGCCGTATTGCCGGCGCTGCCGCCGGAGGCTTCGTGGGCGGGGCCCATCAGCGCATAGAGGTGTTCCGCGCGTTCCGCATCAATGAGGTTCATGGCAGCCTTGATGATGCCGTTCTCTTCGAGAAACCGGTCGTCGCAGCGTGAAATGATATCCACGATGGCATTGCCGATGGTCAGAACGTCGAACTTGCTCATGAAGCCTTCAATCTCCGCGGTTGGCGACTGCCTCCTCATATAGCTTTCAGAGTTGAAGAAAAGGAAAAAACCGCCACGGCTTACGGCGAGAACCGTCATTCTCCCGTCACGAAAGGGCGCTATACGTCACGGCATCGGATCGCTTCCAGGACCACGGATGAACTGGCAGGAGGCGATACCGGGACCCGGTTTCGGGTGACAAGCGGGCTCGATGCCCGCTTTCTTTTTTTGAGCTGGCGGCCGGGTTCGCGTTTGTCGGTCACGGTCGAATGGGCTAAACGGGGTATCTCCTCTTTGAAAGCCCTTCCCCCGTGTCAGCCGTCTTCGTCAATGTCGCGCCCGTCTTCCTGTTGATCCTCATCGGCTTTCTGGTGGCGCGCACCGGCCTGATGCGCGAAGAGACCGGGGATGCGCTGGCCGAATTCGTCTTCAAGATCGCGCTTCCGACCCTCATCTTCCGCACGCTGGCGGAGGCGCATTTCGAGGGCGCCTCGCCGTTTCGCCTGTGGATCGCCTATTTCGCCGGCGTGGCGGTGACCTGGACGATCGGCCACCTCATTGCAAAGCATGTCTTCGGGCGCGACGAAAAGATCGGCGTCATTGCCGGCATGTCGTCCGCCTTTGCCAACAACGTCTTCATCGGCCTGCCTCTGGTCGGCCGCTCGGTCGGCGATGACGGGCTGGTGGCCCTTTCCATTCTGCTTGCCATCCACCTGCCGCTGATGATGGTGGCCGGCACGATCCTGATGGAACATGCGAGCGCCAAAGTGGATGGTGGCGGGCGGCGCAGCCTGGTGACGGTTCTGAAACAGGTGGCCACCAATCTCTCGCGCAACCCGCTTGTGATTGCGCTGACGTTCGGCCTTGCCTTCAACATCTCCGGCCTTGGCGCGCTCCCGGTCGTGCTCAAGAGCGTGGTGGACCAGATCGCCGCCGTGACTGCCGCGTCCGCGCTTATTTCGCTCGGCATGACGCTGAAGAAATATCCGGTGCATGGCAATCTGTCGCTGGCAGCAGTGATGGCCGTGCTGAAACTGCTGCTGCTGCCGGCTGTCGTTTATGGTCTTGCCCATCTGCTCGGTCTGTCGAAACCCTGGACGGCGGCGATTGTGCTGACCTCTTCGGTGCCGACCGGCATCAATGCCTGGATCATCGCCACCCGCTTCCGCTCCGGCCAGAGCCTTGCCGCCTCGGTGATCAGCATCACCACCATCACCGGCATCGTCACCGTCAGCTTCTGGGCCTGGCTGCTGAGCTGACCCCCGGACGCAAAAAGGCCCGGACGAACCGGGCCTTTTCAGACTTTATCGAAAAATCAGTTGGTCGCCGGTGCGGCAGCCGGATCCGGCAGCGGCGCGGGGCTATCGGACAGCGACCGCAGATAAGCGATCACGTTTGCCCGCTCCTGATCGTTCTTCAGGCCGGCAAAGCCCATGGCTGTGCCCTTGATATAGGCCTTCGGCGCCGTCAGGAAGTGGTTGAGATGCTCATAATCCCACTTCTCCGCGCCACCCTTGGAAAAGTCCTTGATGGCCGCGGAATAGCTGAAGGCTTCATGCGCTGCGATCGGCCGATTGACGACGCCCCACAGGCCGGGTCCGACCTTGTTGGGGCTGCTCGGTTCGGCCGAATGACAGCTCGCACATTTCTTGAACACGGTTGCCCCTGCCGTTGCATCGGCGCTGGCCAGCAGCTTGGCGATCGGCACGGCGGCCGGCGCGGCGGCACCGGCAGCGCCCCCCTCGGCCGGCGCCTCTTCGGCCACGATGGCAAATCCCGGCTTTTCGGGTGCTTTCGCGTGGAAAAGACCTTCCGAGGCGATCGAGACCGACATCATCACGAAGACAGTGCCGAGCAAGGCCCCCGCGGCCATGTTCGTATAGGAATTCATCCGAGAAAAGCTCCTTCCCGCCCGCCGGCCCACCCGCCGGAATCACAGGCGTCCCACCTTGAAATCCGTTGAAAGCTATGTCTTTTGCAGGATCGGTGCAACCTGAATCACGTTGCAGCCCCTGAGACCTTTTGCCATCCCACCGGCAGTGCCAGAAGAGAAATCAATGCGCAATACGGCTTTTGACAAGACGCTCGTTCTTATTCCGGCGCGCATGGCCTCCACCCGCCTGCCGGGAAAGCCGCTCGCCGACATCAACGGTGCCCCGATGATCGTGCAGGTGGCGCGCCGCGCCCGTGAAGCCGATGTCGGCCGCGTCATGGTGGCCGTCGACGACCAGGACGTCTTCAATGCCGTCAAGGCCGCAGGCTTCGACGTGGTGATGACGCGCGCCGACCACCAGTCCGGCTCCGACCGCATTCACGAGGCCCTGGTGGCCGCAGACCCCGACGGCAAGGTCGAGTATGTCGTCAATATCCAGGGCGATCTTCCCACCATCGAGGCGTCCGCTGTCCATGCCTCGCTGCGTCCGATGCAGGATCCGGCCGTCGATATCGCCACGCTGACCGTCGAGATCGACAACGAGGAAGACAAGGTGCTGCCGCATATCGTCAAGGTGGTAGGTTCGCCGATTGCCGAAAACCGCCTGCGCGCGCTCTATTTCACGCGCGCCACCGCTCCTTATGGCGATGGCCCGCTCTACCACCATATCGGCCTCTACACCTATCGCCGCGCAGCGCTCGAACGCTTCGTCACGCTCGGTCCCTCCGTCCTGGAACAGCGCGAGAAGCTTGAGCAATTGCGGGCGCTCGAGGCCGGCATGCGCATCGACGTGGAGATCGTTGACTCCGTGCCGCTCGGCGTCGATACTCCCGCCGACCTTGAAAAGGCGCGCGCGATCCTCGCCGGCCGCCCCCTCTGACCGGACATCCCCTCATGTCTTCGACCACCAATCGCATCGCCTTCCAGGGCGATCACGGCGCCAACTCCGACATGGCCTGCCGGGACATGTTCCCGACCATGGAACCCCTGCCCTGCCCGACCTTCGAGGATGCCTTTACGGCGCTGGAAAGCGGCGAGGCGGATCTGGCGATGATCCCCATCGAAAATACGCTGGCCGGGCGTGTCGCCGACATCCACCACCTGCTGCCCGATTCGCGCCTGCACATCATCGGTGAGTATTTCATGCCCATCCGCTTCCAGCTGATGGTGCTGCCGGGCGTTTCGCGCGAAGAAATCCGCACCGTCCACAGCCATATCCATGCGCTTGGCCAGTGCCGCAAGATCATCCGCTCGAACGGCTGGAAGGGCGTCGTCGCCGGCGATACGGCTGGCGCCGCACGGCTGGTGTCGGAGCGCGGCGACCGCTCGATGGCAGCCCTTGCGCCGCGTCTGGCCGCCGGTCTCTACGGGCTTGAAATCATGCAGGAAAACGTCGAGGATTCCGAGCATAACGTCACCCGTTTCGTGGTTCTGTCGCGCGACGAGCAATGGGCTCACCGAACGAGCGCCGACGACCTCATCGTCACCACCTTCGTCTTCAATGTGCGCAATATTCCAGCCGCCCTCTACAAGGCGATGGGCGGCTTTGCGACGAACGGCATCAACATGACGAAGCTCGAAAGCTACCAGATCGGCGGCAAGTTCGTGGCAACCCAGTTCTATGCCGATATCGAGGGCCACCCGGAGGATGCGCCGGTGCGCCGAGCCCTGGAGGAGCTGCGCTTCTTTTCCGAAAAGGTCCGCATTCTCGGCAGCTATCTCGGCCATCCCATGCGCCGGTCGCTCAACGGCTCGTAACGAGCCTGAAAAGGAGACCGCATGCTTTTAGGCATCTTGGCCGGCCTCCTCACCGGAGCGCTGTGGGGCTTGACCTTTGTGGCCGCGCGCCTCGTGCATCCCTTCTCCGTCTGGGACATCACGATCGGCCGCTACTTCGTCTTCGGCATCACCTGCCTCATCACCATGCTGCATCCGCGCTTTCGCCTGCAGGGTGTCGGCGTCAAGCGCGCGCTGATCGGCATGTCGCTCGGCGTCATTGGATATGTCGGCTATTTTCTCTTGGCCTCGCAGGCCGTCCTTCTGGCCGGTCCCGTCATTCCGCCGCTGATCATCGGCGTCACGCCGGTGGTGCTGCCGGCGATCGCCAACCTGATGGAGCGCACCATCGCCTGGCGCCGGCTTGCCGCACCTCTGGTGATGATTGCGGCCGGCATCCTGGTGGTCAATCTCGAGCTGGTGGCTAAGCTCGACATTGCCGGACAGCGCATGGTGCTGGCGGGTGCCGGCTGCGCGGTGGCAGCCCTTCTCGTCTGGGTGATCTACGGCATCGTCAATTCCCGCCTGATGCGGGCCGACAATCCTCCAAGTGCCATGGACTGGACCACCCTGCATGGGCTGGGCGCGCTGATCGGCTCGATCCTGCTTCTGCCCATGGCCTCCGACGCCTATCAGACCGTGCCCTCCGAGGTGCTGATACGTTTCGTCCTCTGGTCCGTGGTGCTGGGCATGGCCGCTTCCTGGCTTGCCACCTGGTGCTGGAGCTTTGCCTCGAACCGGCTGCCGCTGGCGCTGACGGCCCAGCTCATCGTGGCGGAAACCGTGTTCGGCCTGATCTTTGGGCTCACCATGGACCTGCGCCTTCCGACCCCATCGGAAGGGTTCGGCTGCCTTCTGCAGGTGATCGGCGTCTCGCTTGCCGTGCGCGAATTCACCCGGCGGAAAACGGCGTCCTGATCAGCGGTTCCACTCCACCCAGTCGCGCAGCAAGCGATGGGCAATGGCACCGCGCATCGGCGCCGACGGCCCCTCGCCCGCCGGATCAGCCGCCAGCATGGCCAAAACCTCGGCGCGCGAAAACCAGCGGCAATCCTCGAGCTCCTGGGCGTCGATGTGGATCTCTTCGCTGAGAGCCTCGGCATAACAGCCGATCATCAGCGAATGCGGCATCGGCCAGGGTTGTGACGCGTGGTAGCGCACGCGTCCGGTGACGATGCCCGATTCCTCGCGCGTTTCGCGGCGCACGGCATCCTCGATAGTTTCCGCCGGCTCGACGAAACCGGCAAGCGCCGAATACATGCCCGGCGTAAAGTGATGGCCGCGGCCAAGCAGCACGCGATCGCGCGCCTCGTCCACCGTCAGCATGATGACGACAGGATCGGTGCGCGGAAACATCATATGCGCGCAGGCTGGGCAGATGCGCTTGTAGCCGGCAAGCTGGCTTTGCGTCCTCGTTCCGCATTTGCCGCAGAACCGGTTGGCCTCGTTCCAGTGCAGAAGGCTGACGGCCTGCGCCACCTCGCCCAGCACCTCCTCCGCGACCAGGCCATCGCGCAGGGCCGAGCGGGGATCCGTCAGGCGAAACGACAGTGCAAGCGCGTCCGCAGGCTCAAGGACCGGAACGGCAAGGCGCGGCGACCCATCCTGGCGCTTTCCCAAAAGGATGGCGCCCGCCAGATCCGGCCGAAGAGCCTCAAGCTCCGCACGGTCAAACAGCGGATCAAGCGTACCCTCAGTCTCCTTCAGCAGGAGCCGGTTGCCGGAAAACGCCAGGAGCGTTGCGCCGCCCACCGCCAGCGCCTGATCAAGGCTGTCTTCCGTGCGGTGTTCGGCATCGCGGTCCAGCCGGTTGCCGGTGAATGCCGTCAGCCGGCTTGCTTCGCCGTGCGGGGAATCGGTATCGAAGAGGGAAAGGGTCATGGGGCCAAATCTTGAAGGGTCAGAGGGCTTTATCGAGGGCTGCAAGGAAAGCTCGCTTCTGCTCCTCGTCGTAAGGTACGGCAGAACCGTGGCCCCAGATCGGCCCCGGCCAGTTGGGATCCCCCTCGTTTCGCGCCACCACATGGACGTGAAGCTGCGACACGATATTGCCGAGCGCCCCGACATTGATCTTTTTCGCGCCGGTGACCCGCTTCAGTGCCTGCGCCACAAGGTTCGTCTCGAAGGTCAGCATAGCCTGGTCAAGCGGCGTCAGATCGAAGATCTCGGTCATTCCCGGCCGCTGCGGCACCAGCATCAGCCAAGGCCAGCGGCTATCGTTCAGGATGCGCAGCTGACAAAGGCCGAGCACCGTCACGAGATCGGAATCGCGCGCCAGCCGGGCATCCAGGTCGAATTGGCTCAAGGGTTTCCTCCTGCTTTTTTTGTCTTGCTAGCAGTTTTTTGGAAGCTTGGCTTGCATTTGCGTACGTTATTGCCGATATGTCGCCTCGGGAGGTTGGTGGTGGACGAGCCACTCGCCAACCGGGTCAGGTCCGGAAGGAAGCAGCCCTAACGAGCCAGGCACGGGTCGCCGTGCCAGCCTCCCACCTCATTTCCTAGTTGGCCAGCGTCCGGTCGGTCCGCAATCCGGCAGAGGCCGGGGGCGGTCTTGAAGAAGGCTGGCGGAACCTCATGAGCGACATAGAGCCGCCGGTAAACGGGCCGACAGTTTCGGGAAACACCGCGACGGCCAATGCCGGCTACCGGGTCCTGGCACGAAAATACCGCCCGAAGGATTTCTCCGACCTGATGGTCGGCCAGGAACCGATGGTGCGCACCCTCACCAACGCGTTCGAGACCGGCCGCATCGCGCAGGCCTACATGCTGACCGGCGTGCGCGGCGTCGGCAAGACGACGACCGCCCGCATTCTGGCGCGCGCGCTGAATTACAAGACCGCCGACATCGACAAGCCGACCATCGACCTGCGCATCCCCGGCGAACATTGCCAGGCGATCATGGAAGGCCGCCATGTCGACGTGATCGAGATGGACGCTGCCTCCCATACCGGCATCGACGACATCAGAGAAATCATCGAGCAGGTGCGTTATCGCCCGGTATCGGCGCGCTACAAGGTCTATATCATCGACGAAGTGCACATGCTCTCGACGCAGGCCTTCAACGGCCTGTTGAAGACGCTCGAAGAGCCGCCGGAGCATGTGAAATTCATCTTCGCCACCACCGAGATCCGCAAGGTTCCGATCACCGTCCTGTCGCGCTGCCAGCGTTTTGACCTGCGCCGCATCAGTGCGGCCGATCTGGTCGGCCTGTTCTCGACCATTCTCGACAAGGAAGCCGTGCCCTTCGAGCCGGAAGCGCTCTCCATGGTGGCGCGTGCCGCCGAGGGTTCGGCGCGCGACGGCCTGTCGCTCCTCGACCAGGCGATTGCCCATGGCGGCGGCAGCGTGCAGGTGGAAACCGTGCGCGGTATGCTGGGCCTTGCCGACCGCGCCCGCATCGTCGATCTCTTCGAGCATGTGGTAAAGGGTGACGTGACGGCGGCACTGTCCGAATTTACTGCCCAGTATGAAGCAGGCGCGAGCCCCGTCGTGGTGCTGACGGATCTCGCCGACTTCACCCATCTCGTCACCCGCATCAAATATATTCCGGATGCCGCAGACGACCCGTCCTTGAGTGAAGTGGAGCGCCTGCGCGGCGCCGAATTTGCCGGTACGGTCGCCGTCAGCACGCTGTCGCGCATCTGGCAGATGCTGCTGAAGGGCATTCCGGAGGCGGAAAATTCATCGCGTCCGGCCGGCGCTGCCGAAATGGTGCTGATCCGGCTCACCCATGCCGCGCACCTTCCCTCGCCGGAAGATGCCGCGCGTCGCATGGCCGATCTTCTCTCCGGCGGCGGCAGCGATCCGGCGGCCTCACCCTCGCCGGCCGGCAATGGCAATGGCGGCGCGCGCGCAATGGCGGCCCCGCAGGTGACGGCAATGGCACGCGGTTCCGATGCGGGACAGGCTGCCCGCATGCCTTCAGGCGGCGCGACCGCCATGCTGGCCGCAGTGCCGGCCTCTTCCCCGCCGATGGCGATGGGGCAGACCGAGGCGCAGCCGGATGCCAGGCCCGCGCCGCAGCAGAGACAGCAGACGCAGCCGAAGGTGTCGATCACCTCGCTGTCAGATATTGCCGATCTCTGCACCAAGAATCGCGATCCGAAGCTGAAGGCGCTGTTGCGGGGCTTCGTGCGGCTGGTGAAGGTGGAACCCGGGCGGCTCGAAATCAACCTGCCGACCGATGCGCCGAAAAGCATTGTCGGCGACCTGCAGAAGCGCCTCGAAGAATGGACCGACATCCGCTGGATGGTGATCCTCAGCCGCGAAGCCGGGTCGCAGACGCTGTCCGAGCAGGAAACGGAGGCCCGCGAGGCGCGTCTCACCGATGCGCGATCCGATCCGGATGTCGCCGCCATCCTGTCGCAGTTTCCCGGCGCCCGCATCACCGACGTGCGCATCCGGGTGACGGAGATAACCGACGATGCCGACGAGGCGCCGCCACCGGCAACCATCGAAAGTGCCGAAGGCGATATCCTGCCCGGCGACGACATGGAATTCTAACGACAAGCATAAAGGAGCGGACCCGATGCGCGACATCATGGGCATGATGGGCAAGGTCAAGGAAATGCAGGCCAAGATGGAAAAGGTGCAGGAGGAGATCGCTGCCCTTGAAATCGAAGGCAAGGCCGGCGGCGGCCTCGTCACTGTCGTCCTCAACGGCAAGGGCGAGATGCGCGGCCTGAAGATCGATCCCTCCCTCTTCAAGGAAGACGAGGTGGAAATCCTCGAAGACCTGATCGTGGCCGCCCACAAGGATGCCAAGGACAAGGGTGAAGCCCAGGCGCAGGAAAAGATGGCAGCCTTGACCGCCGGCCTGCCGCTGCCGCCCGGCATGAAGCTGCCGTTCTAAGGCAGGCGCAAGGCCGCAGCGGGAGCGCTGGGAAACAAGCTTTTGCTCTCCAAGACGTTGCATGGGTCAAATGGGTCGCCCCAATGTCCCTTCGCCTCGTCAAAACCAGGGCTATCGCATATGAGACAAGTCCCCTCCCAAACCCTCCCCACAAGGGGGAGGGCTTAATCCAGTCGCACCGTCTGATGCGGGAACAGGGCGCTTGTCACATCGGTTCTCCCCCCTTGTGGGGGAGATGCCCGGCAGGGCAGAGAGGGTCTTATTTCAATGCGATAGCCCTACCGTCAAAACAGGGAAAAGGTGCCGGGAGCCGGATGAGGGGCAGACAGCCCCGCCTCAACTGCCCGCCTTTTCCAGATCCGCGCGCAGCTTCGTGTGGATCGGTGCTGAGAGATACCGCGCCCGATCTTCCGGCGTCAGCCTCTTTCCAAACGCCCGCATCATCTCCACGATCGGCACTTTTTCACCGGAAAATGCTTCTAACGTGACCGCCTCGTCCCGGCTCACGGTTCCCGGCACAAAAACACGGCAGTAAATGCCGGGCCGGCCCGCTGCCATATAGCGCTTGGCAAACTTTGCATCTCCCATGTGGGCGGAAAACGTGTTGCAGGGTATTCGAGCGGACGTCGCCTCCAGCACCACCCCGCCTGAGAGGTAAAAGCGATCACCGGCGCAGACATCCCGGTTGTCGAGGCCACCGATAACGAGGTTCTCGCCAAAAAGGCCCGGCGCCACCGGATGACCGAGCGCCTCGGCCCACCAGTCCAGCGTCAGACTGCCCTCCACATAGACCGCCTGATCCGGCCCGCCGTGGTATTTGCGGTTGCAGATCGCATCGCCGACAAGGCCGTTTTCATCAACCAGCACCGCGCCCGCAACAGAGTGCTTGTTGATGCCCGTCTTATAACTTTTTCCCGGCAGTTTTTCCGCCTGACCGAGACAGATGGCGCTGACTTTCATGGGGCAAGCCTCACTGTGCGATTCCGTTTTCCAGACATATGGTCTAAAAGCGGCGCATGGCAAAACGTGTGACCGGTCCCGAAATCGAAAAACTCATCCAGTTGCTGGCAAAGGTTCCGGGGCTTGGCCCCCGCTCCGCACGCCGCGCAGCCCTGCACCTCATCAAGAAGCGCGAACAGCTGATGGGTCCGCTGTCGGCCGCCATGGGCGAGGCCTATGACAAGGTAAAAGTCTGCTCGCGCTGCGGCAATGTCGATACGGTCGATCCCTGCACGGTCTGCACCGACGAGCGACGCGACCAGGCCGTCATCATCGTGGTAGAGGACGTGTCCGACCTCTGGGCGCTGGAACGGGCCGGCGCGATGAACACGTCCTACCACGTGCTTGGCGGCACGCTGTCGCCGCTCGATGGCGTCGGACCGGATGACCTCAACATCAAGGGCCTCATCGACCGGGTGAGCGAAGGCGGCATCCGCGAAATCATTCTTGCGGTGAACGCCACCGTCGAGGGACAGGCGACGGCCCATTACATCACCGACCGTCTGGGCGATCTCGACGTGCGCATCACGCGGCTTGCCCATGGCGTGCCGGTCGGCGGCGAGCTTGACTACCTCGACGAGGGCACGCTGACGGCAGCGCTTCGTGCGCGCACCGCGATCTGAGGAGAACAGGCTCATGTTGAGAACGACCGCCCGGCGGCGCATAGCCGGCGCCATCGCCATTCTTGCCCTGTCTCTCCTGCCGCTTCCGGCGCTGGCCGCCCCCTCCAAAGCTCAGGTGGAAGGGCAGTTCCGCACCTGGCTTGCCAGCGAAATCACGCCAGAGGCGCGCAAGGCCGGCGTTTCCGCTCGCACCGTCGAGAACGCGCTGAACGGCGTGAAACTGTATTGGGACCTGCCGGATCTGGTGCCGCCCGGCACCACGCCGCCGAAGGAGCGTGACCAGAGCCAGGCGGAGTTTTCATCCCCCGGCGCCTATTTTTCCGAGCAGCGGCTGCAGGGCCTTGCCGCGACGGGCCGCTCGTTGGCGGCCACACATGCGGCAACGCTGCGCAAGATCGAGCAGACCTATGGCGTGCCGGGCGCCATCGTGCTCGCCGTCTGGGGTCGAGAATCCGGCTATGGGCGGGCAAAGCTGCCCTATCCGGCGCTCGACGTTCTCGCCACAAAAGCCTTCATGTCGACCCGCAAGGACATGTTCCGCACCGAGCTGATCGACGCGCTGCGCATCATCGAGCATGGCGACATCACCGCGGACAAGATGATGGGCTCCTGGGCGGGCGCCCTTGGCCAGCCGCAGTTCATGCCGTCTAGCTATGCCCGCTATGCGGTGGATTTCGACGGCGACGGACGCGCCGACATCTGGAATTCGGTGCCGGACACGCTGGCCTCGATTGCCCATTATCTGGCGCTGAAGGGCTGGAGCCGAGGGCGCGACTGGGGATTTGAGGTGTCTATCCCGCAAAACGTCTCCTGCGCGCAGGAGGGGCCGGATCTGGCCAAGCCGATTTCCACCTGGGCTGGCATGGGCATCCGCCGCGTCTCGGGCAAGACCTTTCCCGCCGCGGAGCAGAGGGTCGACGGCATGATGCTGGTGCCGGCCGGCCGCCACGGTCCGGAATTCATCGTCACGCCGAATTTCTACGTGCTGAAGGAATACAACAATTCCGACCTCTACGCGCTCTTCATCGGCAATCTGGCCGATCGTATCGCCTATGGTGCCGGGGCCTTCGAGGGCTCTTGGGGGCCGGTGGGCAAAATGCTGCGCTCGGATGTTCTGTCCATGCAGAAGACCTTGCAGGCCAAGGGCTACGATGTCGGCAATGCCGACGGGCTTGCCGGCTTCAAGACCCGCCGTTCGCTGGGGGACTGGCAGCAGAAGAACGGGCTGTCTCCTACCTGTTTTCCGGACGAGAGCCTGAAGGCAAAGCTGCGCTGACAGCTCACTTTCGAGCCTCAACAGACTATCTCGGTATAGGCAGCATCAACGCCGATTTTTGAAATAGAACATGAGCGCTTTGACGCTGATTGCCATTGTGAATGCGGCCAAAACGAGCCACAGGCCGGCGAAAACGTAGAATGCAGCGGGGTCGCTACTCAGCTCGATCAGTGTGCTGTCCCTTCTGCTCAAACCCATGATGACCCCGTTGATCAGATGATGAACCACCATGCCCAAGACTATGGGTCCTAAAAGGATCTTGCCAATCAAAGCACAATAAAACTTGAGACGACCTTCTTCCACCCGAAAACCTCACAACTCCTGCCTTCGTGGTTTGTCACACGACAACATCCGGCGCTATCAAACACCATATCAATCCGCTTATCGCGTATTCTTGACGAAAATCTCGACCTCTTCCATGTTAATGAACTTGAAATATACATTGGGACGAAGCTGGCGACGGTCGGAAATCGGGAAATGAGACCACTAGAGCGTTAGCTTCAAACCCGCATGGCTGTTTTCAAAGCCAAGCTTTTCATAGAAGCGGTGGGCATCCTCGCGCCTGCGATCAGAGGTGAGTTGCACGAGCCTGCAGCCGCGCTTTCGACACGTCTCGATGGCCCAGACCATCATCTCGCGGCCGATGCCGCGTCCACGCGCCTGCCCGGCCACCCGCACACTTTCGATCTGCCCGCGCCACAGGCCAAGCCGCGACAGGCCGGGGATGAAGCTTACCTGAAGACAGCCGATCACCTGACCCTCTTCGGACACGGCGACGGCGAGCATCTGGTTTTCATCCCGGTCGATGGCCTCGAAGGCCTCGACATAGCGCCGATCGACGGGATCCGACACCACTTCGCGGGCAAGGCCCAGCGCGTCGTCGGCCAGCATGGCGACGATGGCGGAAAGGTCGTCGCGGCGTGCCTTGCGGATCGTCACCATGCGTGCCTCCGAGAATCCGTTGCTGTCAGTGGTGAATATCAAGCGCAGACTTCAGAAAGACTTCGTCGCGCGCATTAAGCGGCGGAATGGCCTGGCGCTCAATCATGCGGTGGACACGCGGTCCCTCCGGCCCGGCATGAAGCGCCCGGATGCGCGACCAGACCTCGGCATCTGCCTGGGTGCGGCGCTGGTTATGGCGCACGTAATCGGCCCAGGTCGCCGTGTGATAGGTCTCCGTCCAGATATCCGGGTTTTCCAGGTCGCGCAGCAGCCCCCACTGGCGCGCGCCGTCACGGATGCGGATGCGCCGGCGCTCCGACATCAGGGTCAGGAACTCGGCGACGTTTTCCTCGCGGATCGTATAATCGACGAGCAGCACGATCGGGCCGCTGCGCGGCTGGAGGTCGAGCCTCAGCGAGGGTTCGCGAAAGGTGTTGACGGGATCAAGGTTCAGCGTTTCCAGCGAGGGCAGCCACAGTTTCCAGCCGATCGCGGCGCCCACCACCAGGGCAAGGCTTGCCAGCATCAGCGCCGTCGCCACTCCATGCTCTTCGGCAAGCGCGCCCCAGACCCAGCTGCCAACTGCAATGCCGCCGAAGGCCGCCGTCTGGTAGAAGGAAAGCGCCCGCCCGACCACCCAGCGCGGCGTCGACAGCTGCACCGTGGTGTTGAACAGGGAAAGCGCCAGCACCCAGCAGGCGCCGGGGATCAGAAGCACGAGACAGGTAAGCCAAGTGACGGTCGACAGCGCGGAGACCACGGCACTGACTGCAAAGCCGGTAAAGGCGATGCGCACGATCATCTCGCTCGAAAACATCTCGCGCAGCCGGGCATTCAGCATGGCGCCGCCCACCGCCCCGACGCCGAATGCACCCAGCATGAAGCCATAGGTCAGCGGCCCGCCGGAGACGAGATCACGCGCGACCAGCGGCAGAAGCGCCAGGATGGCGCTCGCCGAAAGACCGAAGAGAGCCGAGCGGAACAGCACGTTCAGGAGTTTCGGCGACATCGCCACATAGCCGAAGCCGGCCGACAGCGCCCGCCCCAGCGTTTCGCGCGGCAGTCTGCTTTCCGCCTCCTCCTGCTTCCAGCGCCACAGCGCATAGATCAGCGCAAAATAGCTGGCGGCATTGACGGCAAAGGCGGCCGCCGCGCCAAACGCTGCGACGATGGCGCCGCCGATGGCCGGGCCGACGCTTCGGGTGATGTTGAAGCCGACGCTGTTCAGCGTCACCGCCGCCGGCAGAACAGGGCGCGGCACGAGATCCCCGACAGACGCCTGCCAGGACGGATTGTTGAGCGCCGTGCCGCAGCCGATGAGGAAGGTGAAGGCAAGCAGCGCCCAGGGTGTCAGCCAGCCGAAGAAGGCAAAGACCGTCAGCAAAAGCGAGATCACCAGCATGAAACCCTGCGCCGTCAGCATGATGCGGCGGCGGTTGTAATTATCGGCAAGGGCGCCTGCGACCAGCGAAAACAGCATGATCGGCAGCGCCGTGGAGGACTGCACCAGGGCCACCATGTTCTCCGACGAGGAAATCGCCGTCATCATCCAGGCAGCCCCCACGGCCTGGATCAGGCCACCGAAATTGGAGGCGATGCTGGCAATCCAGATGGTGCGGAATGTCTGGTAACCGAAAGGCGCCAGGGGTGAGACCCGCTCGGGCACGGTGAACCTCTTCATGCTCTTGATGCTGCCGGCTAAACTAGTCAGCGCCGGGCTGACGGCAAGCGCAAAAAACACAGCGGCCCGTCCTCTTGCGGCCGATCTACTCTGATCGGCCGCAAACCTCTCCAGCGAGCCGCCGCAGTCTGGACCAGCCGCGCGCGGAGCGCTTCCTTGCCCGCAAACACCCAGGCTTTGCGGGCACGCTTGCAATTGCGGCGCTGAAAGCGTATATGGCTCTCATATTCTTGATCGTCAGATGAAGGGTGGGGCCTGACCGGGACCCGCTCTTTTTTGTTAGGCGGTCAGTTCGCAGCATCATCGCCGGGACGGCGACAGCGCCGAAAGACCAAATGCAGGACAGCACCAAGGAACCGCGTCTCATCGTCGAGACAGGCCTCGACCTCCGGGTCGCCGAAATCATCGAGCCGACGCTCGAAGCGATGGATTTCCGTCTCGTCAGGGTTCGTCTGATGAACCAGAACGGCCTGACCTTGCAGATCATGTGCGAGCGTGACGACGGAACCATGGATGTCGAGGGCTGCGAAGCCGTGTCCATGGCGGTTTCTCCGGTTCTGGATGTGGAAGATCCGATCGACAAGGCGTATCATCTGGAAGTGTCGTCGCCCGGCATCGACCGTCCGATGGTGCGCAAGTCCGATTTCAGCCGCTGGAGCGGGCACCTTCTGAAGTGCGAAACCTCCGTGATGCTCGATGGCCGCAAGCGTTTTCGCGGCAAGATCATCGCAACCGACGAGAACGGTTTCACGCTGGAGCGCGACCAGGCCGCCTATGGCGAAGAGCCGCGCGTGACCGTGCCCTATTCGGCGCTTGCCGAGGCAAAGCTGATCCTGACCGACGACCTGATCCGCGACGCCTTGAAGGCCGACAAGCTGGCCAAGGCCGAAGCTGCAAACCAGAACGACGAAGACCTGAGTGATGACGACCTGGGTGAAGATCACCAGGGCTGACCGCTCCCGGACCAACCGATCCACGCTGCCTGCCTTGCAGGCACGAACCCATTCGATCTACGGAGACCGACGACAATGGCAGTGAGTGCGAACCGGCTAGAACTTCTGCAGATTGCAGATGCAGTGGCGCGCGAAAAGGTCATCGACCGCGAGATCGTGCTGGCCGCAATGGCCGATGCGATCCAGAAGGCCGCCCGCTCGCGTTACGGCACCGAAAGCAATATCCGCGCCGACATCAATTCCAAGACCGGCGAGATCCGCCTGCAGCGTCTTCTGGAAGTGGTCGATCACGCGGAAGACTATACCACGCAGATCCCGCTGGCGCTCGCCCGTGACCGCAATGTCGATGCCAAGATCGGCGACTTCATCGCCGATCCGCTGCCGCCGATGGACTTTGGCCGCATCGCGGCCCAGTCGGCCAAGCAGGTCATCGTGCAGAAGGTGCGCGAAGCCGAGCGTGACCGCCAGTTCGACGAGTTCAAGGATCGCGTCGGCGAAATCGTCAACGGCACCGTCAAGCGCGTCGAATACGGCAACGTGATCGTCGATCTCGGCCGTGGCGAAGGCATCATCCGTCGCGACGAAATGATCCCGCGCGAAAACATGCGCTATGGCGACCGCGTTCGTGCCTATGTCTACGACGTGCGCCGCGAGCAGCGTGGCCCGCAGATTTTCCTGTCGCGTACCCATCCGCAGTTCATGGTGAAGCTGTTCACCATGGAAGTGCCGGAAATCTACGACGGCATCATCCAGATCAAGTCGGTCGCCCGTGACCCGGGCTCGCGCGCAAAGATCGCCGTTATCTCCAACGATAGCTCGATCGATCCGGTCGGCGCCTGCGTCGGTATGCGTGGTTCGCGCGTTCAGGCCGTCGTCGGCGAGCTGCAGGGCGAAAAGATCGATATCATTCCGTGGAGCCAGGATCCGGCTTCCTTCATCGTCAACGCCTTGCAGCCGGCGGAAGTCGCCAAGGTGGTTCTCGATGAAGACGCAGAACGCATCGAAGTGGTTGTTCCCGACGAGCAGCTGTCGCTCGCCATCGGTCGCCGCGGCCAGAACGTGCGCCTGGCTTCGCAGCTGACCGGCTGGGACATCGACATCATGACGGAAGCCGAGGAATCGGAGCGCCGCCAGAAGGAATTCAACGAGCGCACCAACCTCTTCATGGACGCGCTCGATGTCGACGAGATGGTCGGCCAGGTTCTGGCATCGGAAGGTTTCGCGCAGGTCGAGGAACTGGCCTATGTCGAGCTGGACGAAATCGCCTCCATCGACGGTTTCGACGAAGATACCGCCAGCGAAATCCAGATGCGCGCCAAGGAATACCTGGAGCGCCTCGAAGCCGAAATGGATGCCAAGCGCGTCGAACTCGGCGTAGAGGACGAGCTGAAGCAGATCGATGGCCTCACCGGCAAGATGCTGGTGGCGCTGGGCGAAGACGGCATCAAGACGGTGGAAGACTTTGCCGGCTGCGCCGCCGACGACCTCATCGGCTGGTCGGAACGCAAGGACGGCGAGACGAAGAAGTTCGAAGGCCTGTTCTCCAAGTTCGACGTATCGCGCGTCGAGGCGGAAAACATGATCGTGCAGGCCCGCCTGCTGGCCGGCTGGATCACCGAGGAAGACCTCGCACAGCAGCAGGCTGACGGCGAAGACGCCGAGTTGGCGGACGAGGAGGCGGACGCCGCAGTTCAGGAATGATTGCGGCGGCTGAGGCCGGTGACGGGAGCGCAGACGATGCGGAATTGGTTGTGAACGACCGGACCTGCATCGTGACGCGCCAGGCCGTTTCGCCGGAAAAGCTGATCCGCTTCGTGGCGGCACCCGATGGAACGGTGGTGCCGGACCTGAAGCGGCAATTGCCGGGCCGGGGATGCTGGGTGTCGATGGATCGTGCGCTGGTGGAAACCGCCATCAAGCGCAAGATCTTCGCCCGCGCCCTGAAGGCGGACGTGAAGGCGGGGCCGGATCTTGCCGCGCTGGTGGATAGACTGCTGGTGGCGGACCTTGCGGGCATGATGAGCTTGGCGCGCAAGGCGGGCCAGTTCATTTCCGGCGCCACGAAAGTGGATGCCGCGATCCGCTCGGGCCAGGCGCTCGGCGTGTTCCATGCATCGGATGCGGCAGCGGACGGTGTGCGAAAATTGGACCAGGCCCGCAAGGCCTGGCGGCTCGGAACCGAGAGCGAAGAGGAGATCCCCTCCTTCATGCTCTTTACTGCGGCCGAAATGGACGAACTGATGGGCCAGAGTGCTTTTATCCATGCCGCGGCGCTTGCCGGACAGGCGGGTGAGGGTGTAGTGAAACGCGCAACCATGCTCGATACGTACCGCAATGGCGGTCACTCCGGAGCAAATGGCGGCGCTGGCCGGTCAGAGACATGACGTGGTCACCGGCATTCGCCGGCAGCCGCACTGGAAAAGTGTATTGAACGACAGGATCTGATGGCTTCCATCTCTGTTCCTGTCGGAAGGAACAGGAACGGATGACCGACAACAAAGACGACAAGACGCTCAGCGTTACGGCAAAGAAGACCCTCACCCTGAAGCCTTCGGGGATGAGCCAGGGTACCGTGCGCCAGGAAATGGGTCGCGGTCGCACCAAGGCGGTCGTGGTGGAAACGCGCAAGCGTCGCCCGCTGCGTCCGGAAGACGAAAAGCCGATTACACCGATCGTGACGCCCGTTGCAGCGCCGGCCGCTCCGGCACCGCGCGCCGAACAGCCGGCTCCCCAGCCTGTTGCTGCCGCACCGGCGGTAGCGCCGGCGGCCCAGGCCCCGGCACCCGCAGCACCGGTTGCTTCCACGCCCGCTCCGCGCCCCGCAGCGCCCCAGCCGCAGCGTCCGGCTCAGACTTCGGGCTATGGCGCAGGCCAGAACAACCAGCAGCGCCCGAACCAGCAAGGCAACCGCCCGCAGCATTCGCAGCAGCGTCCATCCTCGTCGCAGCCGCAGCGCCAGCCGGATCGTCCGCGCACCGTCCTGCACGATCTCTCCGCGAGCGAAATGGACGCCCGCCGCCGCGCGCTTGCCGAAGCGCAGGCCCGTGACGTGATCGAAGCCAAGCAGCGTGCGGAAGAAGAAGCCCGCCGCAAGATCGAGGACGAGCGTCGCGCCGCCGAACAGGCGATCGAGAACGAGCGCCTGGCAGCAGAAGCCAAGCTTCGCGCCGAAGAAGCCGAAAAGGCAGGCCCGGTGGCGCCTGCTCCGGTCGAAGCCCCGGTTGAACGCGCAGCCGCACCGGCGGCAGCCCGTGCGCCCGAAGGCCGTCCGCAGGCCCCGCGTGCCCCGGTTACGGCACCGGCTGCCGGTCTTCCCGGTGCCGTGCGTGGCCGCAAGAGCGGTGACGAGGACGATGATCGCGGTCCCGCCCGTGGCGCCCCGAACCGTGGCAAGGTAACCGCTCCGGTTCCGGCGAAGGTTCCTGCCCGCCCGAAGGTCGAGGAAGACCGTCGCCGCGGCAAGCTGACCGTCACCACCGTCAGCACGGACGATGACGGCAACGCCCGTGGCCGCTCGATGGCCGCGACCCGTCGCCGCCAGGAAAAGTTCCGCCGCAGCCAGATGCAGGAAACCCGCGAAAAGGTCATGCGCGAGGTCATCCTGCCGGAAACCATCACCATCCAGGAACTGTCGCAGCGCATGTCTGAGCGCGCCGTCGACGTCATCAAGTACCTGATGAAGGAAGGCCAGATGATGAAGCCGGGCGACGTCATCGACGCCGACCTTGCCGAACTCATCGCGACCGAATTCGGCCATACCGTCAAGCGCGTCTCGGAATCCGACGTCGAAGAAGGCATCTTCAACGTCAAGGACGACGAAGGCGAGCTGGTATCGCGTCCTCCGGTCGTCACCATCATGGGTCACGTCGACCACGGCAAGACCTCGCTGCTCGACGCCATCCGCAAGACCTCGGTCGTGTCGGGCGAAGCCGGTGGCATCACCCAGCATATCGGTGCCTATCAGGTCGAACAGAACGGCCAGAAGATCACCTTCATCGACACTCCCGGCCACGCCGCCTTTACGGCCATGCGTGCCCGTGGCGCCCAGGCGACGGATATCGCGATCCTCGTGGTTGCCGCAGACGACAGCGTGATGCCGCAGACGATTGAATCGATCAACCACGCCAAGGCGGCCAACGTGCCGATCATCGTGGCGATCAACAAGATCGACAAGCACGAGGCAAACCCGGACAAGGTTCGCCAGCAGCTTCTGCAGCACGAAGTCTTCGTGGAATCCATGGGCGGTGAAGTGCTCGATGTCGAGGTTTCGGCAAAGAACAAGCTCAACCTCGACAAGCTGCTCGAAGCCGTGCTGCTGCAGGCGGAAATCCTTGACCTCAAGGCCGACCCAACGCGCACAGCCGAAGGCACCGTCATCGAAGCCCAGCTCGATCGCGGCCGTGGCGCCGTGGCAACCGTTCTCGTCCAGAAGGGAACGCTGCGTCCGGGCCAGATCATCGTGGCCGGCGACCAGTGGGGCCGTGTGCGCGCGCTGGTCAACGACCAGGGCGACCACGTCAAGGAAGCAGGTCCTGCCATGCCGGTCGAAATCCTCGGCCTGTCGGGCACGCCCGCTGCCGGTGACAAGTTCGCCGTGGTTGAAAACGAAAGCCGCGCTCGCGAAATCTCCGAGTATCGTCAGCGTCTGGCCCGCGACAAGGCCGCTGCCCGTCAGTCGGGTCAGCGCGGTTCGCTGGAACAGATGATGAGCCAGCTGCAGAACACCGGCTTCAAGGAGTTCCCGCTGGTCATCAAGGCCGACGTGCAGGGCTCTGTCGAAGCCATCGTTGCCGCTCTCGACAAGCTCGGCACCGACGAAGTGCGGGCCCGCATCGTCCATTCGGGCGCTGGCGCGATCACGGAATCGGATATCTCGCTCGCCGAGGCGTCCAATGCCGCCATCATCGGCTTCAACGTACGCGCCAATGCGCAGGCCCGGACCGCTTCCGAGCGTGCCGGCATCGAGATCCGCTACTACAACATCATCTACGATCTGGTGGATGACGTGAAGGCGGCGATGTCGGGCCTGCTCTCGCCGGAGCGTCGCGAAACCTTCCTCGGCAATGCCGAGATCCTCGAGGTGTTCAACATCACGAAGGTCGGCAAGGTTGCCGGTTGCCGCGTCATCGAAGGCAAGGTGGAGCGTGGTGCAGGCGTGCGCCTGGTGCGCGACAACGTCGTCATCCACGAAGGCAAGCTCAAGACGCTCAAGCGCTTCAAGGACGAAGTCTCCGAAGTGCCGATGGGCCAGGAATGCGGCATGGCCTTCGAGAATTACGAAGATATCCGCGCTGGCGATACGATCGAATGCTTCCGCGTGGAACATATCACGCGCACACTCTGATCGACATCAGCCGTCAGACAATCAACGCCGGGCCCTCATGCCCGGCGTTTTTTTGTGCCGTTCAGCCGCATCTGCGTCCTCACGCGCTGCCCTTTGCAAAAGTTGAATAACAAGCTCGGCTTTAACGGCACATTATAGTTGCTAAAGGCACTCAAGTTTATTATCGGGGTAGGCAACTGGCGTGGCCGCGCGGGATTAATCCGGTGCGACACCGCGTTGGGCGCCCGCTTTCTGCAGCAATGGCCAGACCGGCCGGGTGCCCTGGCCCCTGCGTAAGATCATCCGGAGTTTGCCTGATGCCGATCCTGTCCCTCCCGTCCACCGCCTCTGCCCGCCAAGCAAAGACAGGTGCAGCCGGCGGCCTTGCGGCTCTTGTCCTGGCCGCCTCGCTGGCTGCCGCCCCGGCCTGGTCGCAGACGCCGCCCGCCCAGCCGTCTGCCCAGGAGGCGCCAGGCACCACCCAGCCGCGCCTTGCCCAGCCAACGGCACCAGCACCCGAGGTACCAGCGGCAGGTGCGACCGAACCATCGGCCGCTTCTCCGGTCGCGCCCGCTGCCCCAACCAATCAGACACCGGCCTCCCCTGCCCCCGATCCGGCCGTCTCCGGCGCCCAGCCTCTGACGCTGCCGCCGGCTGCCGCGGAAGAGCCAGCCGACATGCCGACGTCGCTGGTCGATCCGCAGGCGCGCGGCGACATCCCCCATAATCTGTCGCCCATCGGCATGTTCATGGCCGCCGACTGGGTGGTGAAGGGCGTCATGATCGGGCTTGCGGTCGCCTCGCTGATCACCTGGACCGTATGGCTTGCAAAATCGCTGGAACTGGCCGCGGCGCGACGCCGGGTGAAGGGCGTGATCAAGGCGATCGCCCGGGCAAAGACGCTGTCCGAGGCGCTGAACGCCACCGAAAAGCGCGGCGGTCCCGCAGCCCTGATGCTGCGCGAGGCGGCGACCGAGCTGAAGCTATCCGAGGGTGCGCTTGATCATGCGGAAAACAGCGGCGTGAAGGAACGCGTGTCCTCGACGCTCGGCCGCATCGAGGCGGGCGCCGGGCGGCGCATGATGCGCGGCACCGGTGCGCTCGCCACCATCGGTTCGGTCGGTCCCTTCGTCGGCCTCTTCGGCACGGTCTGGGGCATCATGAACTCGTTCATCGGCATTTCCCAGGCGCAGACGACCAATCTTGCCGTCGTCGCACCCGGCATTGCCGAGGCATTGCTCGCCACCGCCATCGGCCTCGTCGCCGCCATTCCGGCCGTTGTCATCTACAACATCTTCGCACGCTCCATTACCGGCTACCGCCAGCTTCTCGCCGATGCGTCGGCCGGCGTCGAACGGCTGGTCAGCCGCGACCTCGATTTCCGCAAGGTGCCGCCCGGCACGCGCAAATCGACCGTGTCGCTTGTTGCAGGAGAATGAGCCATGGCCGGAGGCATTCGCGAACATGGCGGCGAGGACATGGCCGAAAACCATGAAATCAACGTCACGCCCTTCATCGACGTGATGCTGGTGCTGCTGATCATCTTCATGGTGGCGGCCCCGCTTGCAACCGTTGACATCAAGGTCGATCTGCCCGCATCGACCGCCAAGCCTGCCCCACGCACCGACGAGCCGCTTTATCTGACCGTCAAGCAGGACCTGACGCTGAACCTCGGCAATGATCCTGTCGGCCGCGAGCAGTTGGCATCCCGGCTGTCGCAGGTGACCGGCGGCAACACGGACCGACGGATTTTCCTGCGCGCCGACAAGTCGGTCGATTACGGGCAGTTCATGGAGGTCATGAATCTGTTGCGCGATTCCGGATACCTGAAGATCGCGCTGGTCGGGCTTGAAACGCTGCCCAAGGCGCCGCAAGCCGCTTCTGCAGCCCCGCAGGGCGCAACGCCATGAGCCAGATGCTTCCCCGCAGCCGCTGGAGCAAGCTTGGCGAGGCAGCCCTCTGGTCCGGTGCCTGCGCCACGGTTCTGGCCGCGCATCTGGCAGCAGCCTCCGTGATGCTGCGCGAGGAGCCGGAAGACACGGCGGAAGCCTCGCAGCCGGCCGCCATCATGATCGAGCTTGCCCCGGAACCGGAAGCGACCCAGACCGATGAAACTCTGGTGGCCGAAGACCAGCAGGATTCCGAAGAGGTCAAGAGCGACACGACGCAGCCGGTAGACGAACCGCTGCCCGAACCGGTTGTCGAGCCTGCCCCGGAGCCGCCGCCAGAGCCCCCCCAGGAGGTCGCGGAAACCCCTGAGCCGCCGCCGGAACCCGTCATGGAGGAACCGAAGCCGGAAGAGCCGGTCAAGGAGGTCACGGAAACCATTCCTGAAAAGCCGCCGGAGCCGATCGAGGAGACGGTAGATCAGCCTGCCGAGCAGCAGCTTGCGCTTCTGCAGAATGTCGAAGTGCCGCTTCCGGTGGTGCGCCCGCCGGAGGTCGAGGAGCAAAAGCCTGAGATTACCGAGGAAAAGCCGAAGCCGGTCGAGAAGAAGGTGGTGCGCGCCGAAAAGCCACGGCCGAAGCCGCCAGCCTCAAAGGCTGCCCAGCAGGCCAAGGCAGAGGTTCAGCAATCCGATCGCACGGCAGCAGCGGCAACCTCCACCAGCCTTGGCGGCAGTTCGCTTTCGCCGGCGCGCTGGCAGACCAAGCTTGCCGCACATCTCGGCCGCCAGAGGGGCCGCTGCCCGGCGACCGGCCGCGGCAGTACGGCCTATGTAACCTTCCGGATCGATGACGGCGGCAATCTTTCGGCCGTCTCGCTTGCCAGATCCTCCGGCTATTCCGATTTCGACAACTATATGGTCGAACTCGTGCGCCGTGCCTCCCCCGTTCCGCCGCCGCCGGCCGGGATCGGCAACAAGGTCACGGTTCCGCTCGGCTATAAAAACTGCTAGTTCAGGCCATCCGGGGTTTGCGCCGTTGCTGAGGCGGCGCGGCCCTCCCGCCTCAGGAATAAGCAGCATGCACCATACCCTTGCCGACCTTGAACGGCAGATCGCCACGGTTTTCGAAACAAGCGGCGTTCTGCCCGCATCTGCGCGCTCGGTTGCCCGCGCGCTGGTGGCTGCAGAAGCCGCCGGCCAGTCCGGCCATGGCCTGCGCCGGGTACCGGCCTACGTGAAACAGGTGAGAAGCGGCAAGGTGGATGGCCTTGCGCAGGCAAGCCTCGCTCATCCGAGACCCGGCGTGCTGGCCATCGATGCACGCGACGGCTTTGCCTATCCGGCGCTCGATCTGGCGGTCAGTACGCTTGCGCCGCTCGCCCGCAGCCAGGGCATCGCCTCGGCCGGTATCTTCCGCTCGCACCATGCCGGCGTGATGGCGCTGACGGTCGAACGCTTTGCCGAAGAAGGGCTGGTTGCCATGATGTTTGCCAATGCCCCGGCCGCCATGGCGCCCTGGGGTGGCCGAAAGCCGCTGTTCGGCACAAATCCCATCGCCTTTGCCGTGCCCGTGGGCGAGCCGGCCGACGGCATCGATCCGATCGTCATCGATCTGGCGCTCTCCAAGGTGGCGCGCGGCAAGGTGATGGAGGCCCAGCAGAAGCGCGTCGCCATTCCCGACGACTGGGCGCTCGACCCGCAAGGGCAGCCGACCACCGATCCCGACATTGCCATGCAGGGCACGATGGCGCCGGCCGGTGGTGCCAAGGGTGCAGCCCTTGCGCTGATGGTGGAGGTTCTTTCTGCCGGCACCACGGGCGCACATTTTTCGCACGAGGCCTCGTCGCTGTTCGACGACAAGGGACCACCGCCGGCACTTGGCCATTTCATCATCGCCATCGATCCGCAGGCGACAGCCGGGGCCGGCTTTGGTGCGCGCATGGCAGCGCTTGCCACGCTCATGGCCAGCGAAGAGGGCGTGCGCCTGCCCGGCCGCCGCGGCCGCTCCTTGCGTCGTGAAGCCCAGGAAACGGGCCTTTCTATCGACGACAGCGTGATGCAGGCGATCGCCGCCCTTTGAGAGGGGCTCCTTCACCGGGTAAAATCGAGATGCCGCCGCGCCCACGGGTCCGGCGGCTTTTTTGTCCAGACGATACGGGGAACTGCAGGGAAAATGACGTTTCGGGGAGCCAGAAACGGAAAAAGCCTGCCGCGGGAGGAGGTGCGGCAGGCTTTTAAACTTGATCGGCAATTGGGAGGAGGAGGAGGTTGCCGATCTCAACGAAGCAGCACTGGGAGGAGGAGTGCGCCGCTTCGATGGTTTGTATATAGGCCATGGCTTCGATTCGAACAACCGCTTTGCCGCAATGCAGCAATGCATCACGCGCAAGGCTTCGCGAGTGATTGCTGCCCGATGCGGCAGAAAATTGCCATATTCAGACCCCGCGCCTTGGTTTATAGCCAACAGGGTCAAGCAGGAGGCAGGCCATGAGCAGGATCAGGACGCACGAGGGCGATATTTCTACAGAGGATGCAGCGCGCTACACGGGCGCTATCGCCATCGATACCGAAACGCTGGGACTGGTTCCTCGTCGCGACAGGCTCTGCGTCGTGCAGCTTTCGCCAGGCGACGGAACAGCAGACGTCATCCGCATTGCCGCTCATCAGACGCAGGCGCCAAACCTCACGGCCATGCTGGCCGATGCCGGCCGGGAGAAAATCTTCCATTATGGTCGCTTCGACATCGCCGTGCTCTACCACACGTTCGGTGTGACCACCGCTTCGGTCTTCTGCACCAAGATCGCCTCACGCCTGACGCGTACCTATACCGACCGGCATGGGCTGAAGGACAATCTGAAGGAAATGCTGGATATCGACGTGTCAAAGGCACAGCAGCAGACCGATTGGGCCGCCGAAACGCTGTCACAGGCGCAGTTGGATTACGCCGCCTCCGACGTGCTTTACCTGCATGGCCTGCGTGACAAGCTGATGGCCCGGCTCAAGCGCGATGAGCGGCTGGAGCTTGCCAAAGCCTGCTTCGACTTCCTACCCACCCGCGCCAAGCTCGATCTTCTCGGCTGGGAAGAAACCGACATCTTTGCCCATAGCTGAGGGCGTGCAATCGGGCATACGGAGACAGGCACGCGACGGCCTCTTAATGCATTTTTAATAAAATTCTATTCTAATAAGCCCTTAATCGGCTTTAGATGACGCCATGAGGCGCCGCGGTTGCGGCCCGTTCGGTCGCAGTAGAAACGCCCCGCCAGCCGGTCTGCCCTTCAACCGACACAGCGTGGAGCAGACCCATGTTGCCTCCGGTCGCCGCATCTTCCGATACCGCCTTCAACACCCATGACCAGTCCGGCATCGTTTTTTCGGCACCCCGCATCGAGGTGCTGTTGTCATCGACCGGTGTGGATGCGCGCCTGTCGCGCGAACCGTCCATCCGAAGCGGCAGCCGGCTCGACATCATGTCTCTCTCGGGCCAGCTGCAATTGGCGCAGGGACTTTCGGTGGTGGAAACCATCGGCGCGCTTCTTTCCGTCAGCCGCAACCAGGGCGAACCGCTCGCCGACTATGCCGAGCGAATCACGGAGGTGATCGCCAAGCTGTCTTCCACCGAACGGCTCTCGCTGCAGCGGGCCCTCAACCAGCTGATGCAGGGATTTACCCTGCGTCTGCTGACCGAGATCCTCAAAAATCCCGTCGGACCGGAGGCTACGCGGCTGGCACTGCGGCTGGAGGCGGCCGCCTATCTGGAGCGCGATCCGGTCGCCCGCCAGGTGGTGACCTCCTATCGCCAGAACGGCGGCGCGGAGGCACAACCGCCGACCGGCAGCCGTGCGAACGCCCCCGCGATTGCCCCGGCGGGTGGCCCGCGACAGGCCGGCGCTTCCACCATGGGTGCCGACCCGCCTTTAGCGCCCCGGGAAGTGCACGAGGAGGCTTCGGCTCTTTCGACATCGCGTAGCCCCGCCGTGGATCGGCGGCAGGATCCGGATGAAACCGCAGCAACGCCGGCGCGCAGGGCCGGCGCGAAAACGGTTCCGGATGCCCCTGGGCCGGGTCGGCAGATGACCACCACCCCCCTTCCCGCCCAGCCGGAGCCTGCGGGACGCATGGCCATCGCAGCGCAGGCGGCCGGGACGACCTCCCCGATCGAGCCTGCTTCCCCTGAAGGAAACGCCTCTTCGGCGGACGCGGCAGGCCTGGGCGCGGCCGGGACCAACAGTGCTGCCGACGAATCAGCGGATGATGTGACCTATGACGCGCCGGCTCTTGCTCGGCAGATACAGGCCGAAACAGAACCGGCAAGCCCAGCCTCTAGCGCGCGTTTGACAGCTCCCGGCCAGCCCCTTCGTTCACAGGCGGCAGAAGCGCCGGGCCCGGTGCAGCTGACGGTCGCCGTTGTCATCTCGGAACCCGTCCCCGTCGCCTGGCTCTCCGGCCTTTACGCGGATGAGGGTGGGGCTTCCTGGGGGCTCGCAAATGCTGCCCTGCCGACACCTGATGAGAGCGCCGAGACGGCACAGGCGCCTGACGCAAAGGCAAAGACAGCCGCCGGGTCGGACGCAGGTCCCGCATCCAACGCGAGGTCTGCAACACCGTCCGCGCCCCTCACCGCCGCACAAGCCTTGCCCGGCGCCGGTGGGCCGGCATCCGGCGCAGCGCCTGCCGCGACGCAGCCGACGGCCATGATGCTGCAGGCGCAGGCCGCACAAGGGGTTCTGCGCGACGGCCTCATGCCGGCCTATGTCCCCTATGCGCCGGCAGGCGGCATCGCGGAAAAGCCAAAACCCCTCGTCTCGGCCATCGAAGCGGAGGACGACCGTCGCGAAGGCGGTGGCCGGTCCGGGGGCGGCGCCAAGAGCAGCGATGACCGTGAGGACAAGCAGCGGCATGCGGAGACGGAGCTTTCCGCAGCCGATGACGAGGATGGTCTTCAGGATCTTGTCCCGGCACTGGAAATCACCGCCGCAGAAGAGCTTGCACCGCAGGACGCGCCGTCCGGTGGCGATGATGCGCAGGCCTATTATCGGCGCATGGCCGGCTGGTAGCTGCGTCCGGACCGTATCTGGCAGCTGTGTCCGGATCTTACGCATAAAAAACCCGCCGGGATCGCTCCCGGCGGGTTCTTCAATTCAGTCTTTAACGAGGATTAGTCGTTGGTGCGGTTCTTCAGGGCTGCGCCCAGGATGTCGCCGAGCGAAGCGCCCGAGTCGGACGAACCGAACTGAGCCACGGCTTCCTTCTCTTCTGCGATCTCGAGAGCCTTGATCGACAGCATGACCTTGCGGTCCTTCTTGGAGAAGTTGACGACGCGGGCGTCGAACACCTGGCCAACCGAGAAACGCTCCGGACGCTGATCGTCACGATCGCGTGCGAGATCGCCACGGCGGATGAAGGACGTGATGTCTTCGTGGGCCACGAGCTTCACTTCGACGCCACCGTCGTTAACGGCGATGACTTCGCACGAAACGACAGCGTTCTTGCGCAGTTCGCCAGACGTTGCAGCTTCACCAACCGCATCGCGGCCGAGCTGCTTGATGCCGAGCGAGATGCGCTCCTTGTCGACGTCCACATCCAGAACGACAGCCTTGACGACGTCGCCCTTGTTGAACTCTTCGATGACCTGTTCGCCCGGACGGTTCCAGTCGAGATCCGACAGGTGAACCATGCCGTCGACATCGCCGTCGAGACCGATGAAGAGACCGAATTCGGTCTTGTTCTTCACTTCGCCTTCGACTTCAGTGCCGGCCGGGTGGCTGAAGGCAAATGCCTGCCACGGGTTTTCCAGCGTCTGCTTCAGGCCAAGCGAGATACGGCGCTTGGACGGATCGACTTCGAGAACGACCACGTCGACGTCCTGCGTCGTGGACAGGATCTTGCCGGGATGAACGTTCTTCTTCGTCCAGGACATTTCGGAGATGTGGATGAGGCCTTCGATGCCCGGCTCCAGCTCAACAAACGCACCGTAATCGGTGATGTTCGTGACGGTACCGGAGATCTTCTTGCCGACCGGGTACTTGGCCGAGATGCCATCCCACGGATCCGACTCGAGCTGCTTCATGCCGAGCGAGATACGGTGGGTTTCCTGGTTGATGCGGATGATCTGAACCTTGACCGACTGGCCGATGTTCAGGATTTCCGACGGATGGTTCACACGGCGCCATGCCATGTCGGTGACGTGCAGCAGGCCATCGATGCCGCCGAGGTCAACGAACGCACCGTAATCGGTGATGTTCTTGACGACGCCGTCAACAACCTGGCCTTCTTCGAGGTTCTGCACGATTTCCGAACGCTGTTCGGCACGCGATTCTTCCAGAACCGTACGACGCGAAACCACGATGTTGCCGCGACGCTTGTCCATCTTCAAGATTTCGAAGGGCTGCGGGTTGTGCATGAGCGGCGTGACGTCGCGGATCGGGCGGATGTCGACCTGGCTGCGCGGCAGGAAGGCAACGGCACCATCCAGATCGACGGTGAAACCACCCTTGACCTGGTTGAAGATGACGCCTTCGACGCGTTCGCCGGCTTCGAACTTGGCTTCGAGCTTGATCCAGCTTTCTTCGCGGCGAGCCTTTTCGCGCGACAGAACAGCTTCGCCCAGCGCGTTTTCGATGCGCTCGACATAGACTTCGACTTCGTCGCCGACCTTCAGCGTGCCGTCTTTGCCCTTGGCGCCGAATTCCTTCAACGGAACGCGGCCTTCAACCTTCAGGCCGACGTCGATGACGGCGACGTCCTTTTCGATCCCGGTGACGATACCCTTGGCTACATAGCCTTCAGCAAGGTCGTTCGTGACGAAGGATTCTTCGAGGAGGGCTGCGAAATCCTCCCGCGTGGGGTTTGCTACTGACATGAAATCTCCTGGTCGTGTCCCTTGTTCGGACACGGATGGCGCCGGGGGGGTTTGTGTTAAACATACCCAAAGAACAAATCCGCCCGTCTTCGATGAGAGGGCAATCCGGCGCGGGGATCCGAGCTTTGGGTCAGGCACTGCAATTGCGCGCGCCGGAAACCCGGCAGGTCGTCAATCTTTTTTCAACGCGGCGTCGATGATGACCGATGCTGCCTCAAACGCGGCCTCTATACTCATTTCCGAGGTATCAAGCAAGTGCGCATCGGCTGCCGGTTTCAAGGGGCTGTCGGCGCGCCCCATGTCGCGCTCGTCCCGCAGCTTCACATCGGCAAAGATAGTGTCGAAATCCGCCTCCTTGCCGGAGGCGAGGATCTCATCGTAACGGCGGCGCGCACGCACTTCGGGCGCTGCCGTCACATAAAGTTTTACCGGAGCATCCGGACAGACCACCGTGCCGATATCGCGCCCGTCGATGACCGTTCCCGGCTCACGCTCTGCAAAGGCGCGCTGCGCCTCCACAAGCGCGCGCCGCACCGCCGGCATCACGGCGATCTTCGAGGCCGCCTCACCGATGGCATGGGCCGAGAGGACCGATCGATCAAGACCGGAAAGATCCACCTTGAGCGCCATCCCTTCCGCCACCGCCTCGTCATCGAGCGGAAGACCGGCATCGAGCAGCGCCTTGGCTGTGGCGCGGTAGGTGAGCCCCGTGTCGAGATGATGATAGCCATAGGTCTGCGCGATGCGGCGCGACAACGTTCCCTTGCCGGCCGCAGCCGGCCCGTCGATGGCGATGGTGAAAGTCATGAAATCCCTCGGCAGCTCTTTTTCTCCTGGAGAGCCTCGCTTAGCGGAAAACCGCTCCGCGCGCACCCTGTTCCATGCTCTCGACCGATCCGCTCACGCAACCAAGCGCACGCCTGCCCACAAAGCCCCGGTGTCACGAAGAGGAGGCCATTCCAGGGCGGTTATCGCGCAAATCCGGGTGTTTGGCGCAAAAAGTTTGCCTTTGACATGCCCAGGCACAAGCATTAAGGGGACCGGCTAGCATTTTAGCGCCGCCTTTGCGGCATCAGCCGAATTGATCGGCCATTCTCACGGGGCTTCGACAGTGGCAAAAGCGGAACTTGGTACCAAGCGCACCGACCCGGATACGGGCAAAAAATTCTACGACCTCAACCGCGACCCGGTTGTTTCTCCTTACACCGGCAAGTCCTGGCCGCTTTCCTTCTTCGAAGAGACGACGGCCCAGATGAAGATGGAACAGGCCGAAGAGGAAGAAGTCGCGGAAGTCGATACGGAAAACACTGATGTCGAACTCGTCTCGCTCGAAGAGGGCGACGAGGCGGCATCCGGTGACGACATTCCCGATATGGGCGATGACGACGTCGAGATCGACGGCGACGACGACGACACCTTCCTGGAAGCCGATGAAGATGACGATGACGACGACGTCTCCGGCATCATCGGCGTCGGCGGCGACGAAGACGAGGTCTAAGACCTTGATTTTTAGGCCCGGACGAAAAAAACGTCCGGGCTTTTCATTTTTAGGCTTGCACTCCGAAACCACCGGAAGTAATAAGCCGCCACCCCGACGAAAGCAGCGCTTTCAAGGGGTTCCCGGAACCGGTTAATGCCCGGTACCCTGATGGGGCTATAGCTCAGCTGGGAGAGCGCTTGCATGGCATGCAAGAGGTCAGCGGTTCGATCCCGCTTAGCTCCACCAAATTTTTAGATTCGGAATTTTGGGAATTTCCACCGGCCGATCGGATTTTCCGTCGAAACGCCGATTAATTCTCAGCTGCTTCCGATGTGCACGTCTCGCCCTCGTTGATCCCCTCACGATGCCCGCGCAGTTATTGGCGCATGCTGACATTCCCGGGCGCCTTGAGCAAAGGCTGGCTGGCAGGACGCTGTGTCAATGACGGACAGATCAACGGTGAGTGCTTCGCGCTGACGTCGAACGGCGGTTTGCTCATACCCCAAGGCAGGTGACATGGCCATCTCATGGGCGACCTCGGCCCGCCGTCCGAAGCGCGATCGAAGCGGCAAGTGCAAACCTCTGGTTCCTGTTTCCATCTTCGCCGAACCTCAATGCGATCCGACAGCCCTTCTCGGCGATAATGCATCCGATGCGCCATGCTCGGAAAAGGAGCAGCGAGGATACCCGGCGCTGCGTCGGAAGCCTGGTCAATCCATCCACCATACGACCGCAGAGACGATCCGACTATTGCCGGCCACGGTCGCGAAAAGTAACAATTCTAAAAGCCGAAAGTAAAAATAAGTATTTTATTCGGAATCATTGCGTGATTTTGAATATTTCCCACCCGCCATTCGATACATTTGTCTAGAGTAGAGAATATTGGCCCAAATCGGCACATTTTGGCAAGGGTGAGCAGAAGTGCCTGCGGCGTTATTTGCGGACGCTCGCCGACCGCCACGACTCACTAAAGTCGGGCTTGGCACTTAAAAAATCTCATAGAATCAATTGACTGACTTTCATGAGGCGGAAGAACCTCTGAGTTCTGGTCGGCGGGGCTGCGATGGTCCGTGCACGACCCGCATATCCGCGGTGTGCGACAAGCGCCGAGATGGCTGTCACCGACCGGAGAACGCAGCTTTAGCGTGACGTCTTCAAAAATACACTATTCAGTCTATTAAAATATGTACTTATAAAACAACAACAAATATTTGAAACCTCACCACATCCGCATCTAGACTTCCATTTTTCAACTCTGTA
Organism: Neorhizobium fuzhouense; assembly: GCF_042611105.1. Taxonomy (NCBI): domain Bacteria; kingdom Pseudomonadati; phylum Pseudomonadota; class Alphaproteobacteria; order Hyphomicrobiales; family Rhizobiaceae; genus Neorhizobium; species Neorhizobium fuzhouense. Next base: position 99,305 of record NZ_JBHFFP010000011.1, read on the forward strand.
TCTCTAGAAACATCGGGTGGAATCGGATCAGTATTATTTATTACTAAAATATACTGGCCGATTGAAAAAATTGAGAAGGTGCGGCCGATGCTGGGCGGCGCCGGGGGTTCTTTGAAAATGGTTGATCGGTCTCGTCACTGGTATCCTGGTTTTGCGCGTTTTTCCCGCACGCTGACGGCCACTGTCGTGTCAGGAAGTCTGGCGCTTCAGCCCTTCCTCGTGCACGCGCAGCAAATCGTCATCGACGGACGCACGCAAACCTCGCTGCAGGTGCACGGCGCCGTGACGGACGTGGCGACGAAGACGATCGCCAATGGCAATGCGCTGAACTCGTTTTCCAAGTTCAACGTCGATTCCGGCAATACGGTCAATCTCTATGTGCCCGAGGGCGCCGACCGTCTGCTGAACATCGTCCGCGACACCCAGACCTCGATCAACGGCATCCTGAACAGCTACCAGCACGGCGAGATCGGCGGCGACGTTTACTTCCTCAATCCCCACGGGGTGGTGGTGGGTGAAGGCGGTGTCGTCAATACGGGCCGCCTGACGCTGCAGACACCGACCTCCGACTTCGTCGATGGCCTGATCGACAACCGCGGCGCAATCAGCCATGCGCAGGTGGATGCCGCCGTGCGCGGCGAGATCCCGCTGTCGAAGGACGGAAGCGTGCGCATTCTGGGCGAGGTGAATGCCCGCGACCAGCTGATCATCCGCTCGGCCAGCCAGGAAATCCACGGCACGGTGCGGCAAGGAGCCGAAGCCTCGCGTGCCATTTTCGAGCATGTCGTCAACACGGATGGCCTGCAGAAAGGGGCGCAGTCGGTCGCGGTCGGCGCCGACGGCACGATCTCGCTGCTGGGAGCGGGCCAGACGACGACCGCACCCAAGATGATCGCGCTGGACCAGAAAGCCGACACGCGCACCGAAACTTCGCTCACCATCCGTGAGGGCCTGGTCGACATCTCGACCAACACCATCAACGGCAACAATGCCTACAACTCCTTCAGTGTCTTCGACGTCTATGCCGGGCAGACGGTCAATCTGATCGTTCCCTCGACCGTCTCCAACCTGATCAACGTCGTCCACGACAAGCAGTCGAACATTGACGGCCAGCTCAACACATTGAAGAACGGCCATGTCGGCGGCAATGTGTTCTTCCTCAACCCCTACGGCATCGTGGTCGGCGCCAGCGGCATCCTGCGGGCCGACAGCATCACGCTCGCCACCCCCTCCACCGAGGATGTGGATCAGCTTCTGAAGACCGGTCGCGCGCCGGCGCAAAATGACGCGCTCTCGCTTCTGACGCTCGGCGCGTTGCAGAAGAACAGCAAGGGCATCGTCAACGTCGCGGGCGTCGTGCAGGCGAAGTCTAACGTTACGGTGGCGGCAAAGGATGTCGATCTCTCCGGCCGGTTGACCGTGGAAGGTTCAGGCGCTGCCGGTATTGCGCCGCAGATCGTGGTGCAGTCGGTCGAGGACACCGTGATCAACGGCGCGGGCATCCGCGCCGATGGCGCAAACGGCCGCGATGCCGGCTCGATCAGCATCCGCTCCGGCAACGACGTGACGGTGAAGGCAGGCAGCCTGATTTCGGCAAGCGGCAAGGGCGCCAACTCCGACGGCGGTTCGGTGGTCATCTTCGCCGAGAACGAATCACAGCTGGCGGCGGACGCCTCGGTGATGGCGCTCGGCGGCGACGTGTCGGGCAATGGCGGCTTCATCGAATTCAGCGGCCGCAATGTCGCGACCCTGTCCGGCGGCACGCTGGAAGCCGCCGCCTTCTTCGGCGAAGGCGGCAAGGTGCTGATCGATCCGGCCCAGATCGTCATTGCCGCCAACACCTGCCTCGGTTGCGGCGGGGCCTATTCCGGCGCCATTTCGGCCGGCACTACCTTCAGCCTTCAGGCCAGCCAAAGCATCACGCTGGCGCAAAACGTCTTCCTCTCCACCCGCCAGGTGGGCGGCGCGACCGATCGAAACAGCCATGCCAACGCTGCCTCCACCGGTGCCTCAGGCAATGTCGAACTAACGGCTGCCAAGATCGACCTGAAGAGCGGTTCGGCCATCTATGCCCAAGGCAGCGGCAATTATGCCGGTGGCGACGTGACCCTCTCCGGTCAGACGATCAACCTCGAAAACGCAACGATCTCCGGCAACAATGTGGCGCTCGCCGCCAGCGACGAACAGTCGGATTCCGTCGCCTTCCTCGTGCAGACCGGCACGGCCTTCAGCAGCGTCAACATCACTAAAGGCAGCCGCATCAAAGCAGATGGCACGCTGGACGTGACCGCGACCGCCTCCTCGGTGGTCGAGGATCTCAGCCTCAACGTCAACCGCCCCTATCTGCTCTCCTCGGCCAACAAGGCCACCGCTTCTGTCACGATCGACAATTCGAGCCTCACCGCCCAGGACGATGTGACCGTCGAAGCCAATGCCAAGACCGTTTCGCTCGCCAGCGACCTCCTGACCGACAGCGTTCTACCCATTCCGATTCCCTTCGATGCCGCCGTAGGCGTCGCGCTCTCCAGCGCCACGGTCAATGTGCAGAACGGATCGAACATCACCAGCGACACGGCAAGCGTCAGCCTGACGGCCGACAGCCGCGCCGAGGTCGAGGCGATCGCGACCGCGCGCAACATTACCTTCGGACAGGCTTCGCTTCCCTATGCGGCTGCCGTTTCGGTTGGCGTTCTCACCAATGATGCAACGGTCAATGTCGACAATTCGACGCTGACGGCCGCCGAGGACGTCAATGTCCGCGCTTATGCACTGAGCGACAACAGCAACACCTTCAACGTACTGGCCGGTGGCTCCACCACCGGTGCGCTCGGCATCGGTTTCAACTTCACCGATCACCAGGCGGTTGCCCGCGTTCATAATTCCGACGTGACCGCCACCAATGGTGATGTCAACGTCCAGACCGAAAGCATTTTGCGCGCCGAACAGGCTGGAACGCTGTCGGTGAAGGACAGCGCGACCGACAACATTCTCGACCTCCTGGACGGCGTGGTCACGGCCGTGGTGGACGAATTCTTCACGGACGATGGCGAGGTCAACGAGACCGGCGACAAGATCACCACCTACTGGGAAATTACCAAGGATGCCGCGACAGCGATCGATGCGCTGGCCTCCGTCTATAGTGCTGCCTGGGGCGAAAAATCCGGGATTTCCGGCAAGCGTCAGGAAGGCAAGGACAAGGTCTGGGGTGCGGCCGCAGGCGCGTTGATTGCCCTTGACAACAGCTCGGCGGAAGTGACGGCGGATGGCGGAAAATCCGTCAGCATCACCGCCGGCGGCGACCTCAACGTTGAAAGCCGTTCGAATGCGCTGACCATGAACTCCGTCGCAAGCGAAGTGGCTTACGAAGGCGAAGGGGGCAGCGCTACCTCGCTGTCACTCAATCTTTCCTACGAGAACATCTCCAACCGCGCCCTCATCGATGGCGCCGGCGGCACGCTCGCAGTGGATGCAGGTGCCGTTTCGGTGCAGGCGACGCAGTTCGAGACCACAACGGATCCGGATGACGAAGAAGTCGAATATCTGGAGTTCCGGGGCGAGGAAATGAATGCCGGGCACTATGCCAATGGTCGCAGCGTCATCGCCAATGCCCGCGCGGCAGCGCCGGATGCGACGGCCAACACCTATGCGATCGGCATTGGCGTTTCCATGCGGGATGTGGAGGCCTATGTCGATAACGCCGCCTTGAAGCTTGCGGAGGACGGTGCGCTGTCGATCGGCGCGGAGAACGTGCTGTCCGTCCTCTATATGGAAGCCGGTGACGCCGAAGACATGGCGGTGCTGGCGCAGGAAGCTGCGACGGGGCGCCTTGCCGATCAACTTTCCGAAATTCGCGATGCGAAGGCGGCCGCCAAGGCTGCCGCCGAGAGCGAAAAGGCCAATGCGACGACAGCCGAGGCGAAGGCTGCAGCCGACAAGAAGATTGCCGCGGCCGATGCCGACCTGAAGAAGGCGGAAGCCCAGGAGGCCAAGGTCGAGGAAACGAAGACGGAAGCGGAAGCCGCAGCCGCGAACCCGGTTGCCTCGCTCGGTTCCACCTATACCGTTGGCTTCAACATGATCGACCAGAACACCAAGGCTGAGCTTCGCGGCGGAGCCTCGGTCGGTTCGGAAGTGTCGAACGGCGTCCTGTCCGGCGCGGTGGGTGATATCGCAGTGACTGCGCATTCCGGCATGGAAGGCGGGCTCAGCACCTATGCGACGCTGAACGGCGGCAGCGCAAAATCTGCCTCCAGCGGCACGGCCCTTAACATCGGCGTGAACGTGCTGCTCGGCGAAACGACGGCCAAGATTGCCGAGAAGGCAGGCTCCGGTGGTGGGTCGAATGCCCAGAACACCCTGGCCTCGAGCGGCGACGTCACGGTCAGCGCCCGCAACGAGACCTCCTTCCAGATCGTCAACAAAAGTGCGACGCCGGAGAAGATGTCCGGGGACGCCACCTCTGCCAACCTGATCACGCTCTCCGGCGGCATCCAGATGCTGGACACCGGCGCGCGCCTGGAGCGCAGCGTGCTGGCCGATGGTGCGCTGACCGTGGAGGCAGCGAGCGCCAATACGGTGGCAACCTACCTGATCGGCACGACGGCAGGTGGCGCGGTGGCGCCCGTCAGCAACGCCGTGACCAACGGGCTCGACCTGATTGCCAGCATTGCCGGCTACGACCTCGGCGATGAGGAAGAGGAAGGCGAGCCGCCGGCAGACGAGGGGGACGAAGATGAGACTTCTTCCAACGCCAAGCTTGGCATCGGCGCCATTCTGAACGTCGCAATGGTGGCGAGCGCCCTTCGCAACAGCGCCTCGATGATGGAATCGGCCGAGAAGGCCATGAGCGCGGAAGAAGACGCGCAGGGCGTGATGAAGGAGCAGGGCAAGAAGGACTTCGTCCTCAGCGCCGGCTTCTCCTATAATTCCTTCGACAGTCTGGCGGAAACCGCCTCTAACCTGACGCTGCGCGGCGAAGGCGTGACGGTCGGCGCCTACAATGTCACTGACGCTGATGTAACCGTCACGTCGAATTCGGAATTCGACGAAGGCGCCGGCGCGACAGTTCTGTCGGTGGCCGCCAACCTTGCCAACCAGGACAACCGTGCCCTGATCGGCTCCGGCAGCACGATCATCGTCGGTCAGGATGGCCTGACCGTCGAGGCCGCCACCAAGGCCTATGGCACTGATGAGAATGGCGACGAGACGCTGGATGACGACACCAGTGATTTCTTTGCCCGCAGCACCGGCAAGTCCGGCCTGAAGGGCAAGCAGATGATCATCGCGCTTGGCCTCAATATCGTCGACTTCGAGAATGAGGCAACCGTCGGCAACAATGTGACTGTACTGTCGCAGGCTGCTTACGACGCAGCCAACCAGTCCGATCTCGCCGGCGTGATCGCCAGCGGCGACGACAAGCCAGCCGTTTCTGTGAACTCGGCCGCCGCCATGACGCTGAAAGCCGAAGGCAACGCCGCCAACGGCACCAATGGCCTGTTCTTCGATGGCGAGGACGGCCTGCTCGGCTATTACGAGTCCACCGAAGGCATGCGCGGCGGCGCGCTCGGCCTGTCTATTGCCAAGATGGCAACGCCGCTGATCGCCGGCTATTTGGACGCCCGCGTGAAACAACGTCAGTCCGAACTTACAGAAGGTCATAGTGCCGCTGGAGAGGGCGATGCCAAGGGCTTCGGCATCGGCATCAATATCGGCTCCATCGATGTCACGTCCAAGATCGGCGACGACAATGCGATCGTCGATATCGGCGATCTTGCGGTCACCACTGATGCGCAGGTCCGCACCAGTGCACAGGGCGTGGCCGGTACCGGCCCCTCGGGCGAGATCCTCAGCCTTTCGCCGGAGGCGAGCGAATCGGCTGCCACCGCCATGGATGCTGCGGCGGCGATCAACGTTGTCTATGGCGATGTCTCGGCCGCCATCGGCACGACGCGCACCGGCACGCTGCGTGCCGCCGATGCCGATGCGGACCTCGAGGCGCTTCTCGCCGACGGCTACATCTATGCCGATACGGTGACGGTCAGCGCCAAGACCCAGGCCATGGCCGAGGCGACCGCTGACGGCAAGGCGGCCGGTGCCCAGGCGGCGGATGGCGCTGCCGGTGCCATCAACCTGCATGATTTCGACACGACCGCCACGCTGTCTGCCTCCATCCGTGCCACCGGCGATGTGGCGGTTACCGCCACCTCCGATACGGTGGAAGTGGTCAGTGCCGAGGCCTCTGCGCGCGGCACGCCGGTGGAAGCCTATGCCTCGAAGCTGAAGAGCTCGGTCAACAACCTGCTGATAGGCACCAACGGCAGCAATCCGAACACCAGCATCTTCGGCCGGGCCGCCGACCGCTTCAAGAGCACCTATGACAAGGTCAGCAGCACGACCGAAGAACTGAACAATGCCAAACCCACCCAGGCCTTTGCTGCGGCTGTCGGATTCAACTTCGCCGATCACGATACCAAGGCGATCGTCTCCGACAATGTGAAGATCGAAACGCCCGGCGCAATCAGCGTCATTGCCGACCATGATGCCATGTCGATGGTCGAAGCCTCCGGTGCAGCCGTTCTCAGCGACGACGCAACCGGCGCGGCGATGAGCATCAACGTCATCAACACCACGGTGGCGGCCAATATCGGCAAGAAAGTCGTGCTGGGCACCGCTGCAACGCAGGCCGGCGACGTGACTGTCCAGGCGATGAGCCGGTTCAATACGGGCGTCAATGTCGATGATCTCCTAGTCTACAAGACCGATGACGACGGCAATTACATTCTCGAAAACGGCGAGAAGGTTCTCGACGAAACCTTCCCCGATTTCACCTATTCTGCCGAAGCCATCGCCGGTGCCGGCGGCAAGGGCTCCGCGCTGACGGGCGCGTTTGCCGCGACCGTCTATCTCGGCGATACCGCGACGACGCTCGGCAACGGCGTCAAGATCAATGCGACCGGCGACACGACGATCGGCGCCTATGACCGCTCTCAGGTCGCCAACAAGGCCTGGGGCGTGTCTGCCGCGCTTGGCACCGGGACGAGCGTCAACAAATCGGCACGCGGCGCCGTCGGCTCGATCATCTATCGCGGCCGCTCCGTGACCACCACCATCGGCACCGACCTTGATCTTCAGACGGAGGGCGCAGCCGATATCGTCGCCAAGGTTCTGATGCCATCCGAGGCCTGGGTGGGGTCAGACGATGACGGCGTCACCTCCTCCACCACCTGGCTCGACTATGTCGATCCGTTGCTGGGCGGCGACCTTGCCGCACCCTTGCGCAAGGCCGATCCGGCGGTGACGCAGTCGCTGCACAACCAGGTGATCGCCGCCGCGGCCGCCGGCCAGAGCACGCAGGCCTCCTTCAGCGGCGCGCTCGGCATTACGGTTGCCAACGGCGTCACGAAGGTGACGATCGGCGATCGCGCCCATGTCGAGGCCGACACGATCAATGTCGAAAGCCGAATGAACCAGGAAATGCTGGGTATCGGTGGTTCGCTGACGGTCAGCCTTTCGGGCTCTGGCGGCACCTTCGGCGTGCAGGGTGCCGTCAACGTGGTGATGGACGACGTGCTGACCTCTGTTGGCAAGGGCGGCGTCTTCGTCGCCAATGGCGGCGGGGCCGACTTCACCTCCGAAGCCGAGACGCAGGCGATGTCGATCACCGCGGTTGCCTCGCTGTCCGGCTCCAGCTCGACGACGGTTGCGGCCAACATCGCGTCCAACACCTTCCAGAGTTCGGCCAAGACATCGATCGCGGACAACGTGTCGATCACCTCGGCCGACGATACCAACATTACCTCGCGCAATGCCATTGAGGCCTTTGCCTTTGCCGGCGCACTCGGCGTCAGCTTCGGCGGCGCCAATCCGGTTGCCGCCACCGTGGTCAGCAACACGCAGCTCTCTTCGGCTAAGAGCCTGCTCGCCTCCGGCGTGACCGTGACCTCGACTGACGGCTCCGTCAATCTCGGCGCCGCCACCAGCGAACGGCTTCTGTCCGTGCCGGTGGCCGGCGGTGGCCGTGCAGGTGTTTTGAGCGTCACTGTGGTCGACAGCACCACGCGCGCCGTTGCAGACGCAACGTCGACGCTGACGGCCGAGAACGGCGATGTCTCGGTGACGGCAGAGAACACGTCTGACGTGCTGGAAATCGCCGGTACCATTGCCTTCTCCATGAATGGTGCCGCCTTCGGTCTCACAATGCCCGGCACCGGCGTCAACAAGACGGTGGAAGCGCAGATCGGCAACGCCGAGGCGCGCAACATAGAGATTGCCGCGCGCTCCTCCAACGATATCCGCCAGCTGGCCGGCGCCGGCGCCGCTAGCACGCAGAGCACGGGCGCAGGCGGAACGGTATCCGTTCTGGTTCTGGATAACGACGTGACCGCCCGTATTGCCGCAGGTGCCACCGTGACGGCCAACGGCAATGTCTGGCTGGATGCGGCCGATGACAGCAGCCTGCTGCAGTTCGGCGGCGGCATCGGCGCCGGCCAGAATGTCGGCGTCGGCGCAAGCGTCGGTTCGCTGGTCGTGCTCGGCAATACGCTGGCCGAGGTCGGCAGCAATGCGACCGTCACGGCACGCGGACTGGAGAGCGACGTTGTGACCTTCCAGCAGTTGCAGGAGGTGGATGAGGCGAAGGAATCGCAACGGACCGGCATTGTCGGTAGTTTCGAGGCACTGGAAGATACCGGCCTTGCCTTTGCCGACGACGTGAAGGCAGCCTTCGATACGCTCGGGGATGTCGGCAAGTCGAAGGCGGAGCGCGATGCGCTGCTCGCCATGCCGACGACGACGCGTACCGCCAAGGGTTTTGTGATGACCGCCAACGGCGATCATCGCGCCGTCGCCATCTCGCTGGCCGTCGGTGCCTCGACCGGGACTGCCGGCGTCGGCGGCGTCGTGGATGTCGGCGTGTTCAGCAATACCGTGACGGCGCATGTCGCAAACGGCGCCAGCATCAATGAAGGTCTGACGGCTGCGACGCTTGGCGATTACGGTTCCAGCCAGGATACGATCATCAGTGCCCAGTCGACGGGCCGCATGATCGGCTTTGCGGGTATGGTCGGCGCTGCCGCCACGGCCGGCGTCGGCGGCGGCGCGACCGTCAACGTCTTCAGCGGCACGACCGAAGCCGTCGTCGATAGCGGCGCGGTGGTCAAGGCCCGGCGGGACGTTGAACTCGCCGCCCGGCGCCAGCAACAGATCGGCGTCGCCGGCTTCGCCATGGGTGCGTCGAGCGGTGCAGCCGGCGTGGGTGCTGCGGTCAACGTGACGACGATTTCCGGAACGACGCTTGCCCGCCTCGACGGCCGCGCGGACGCCTATCGCGACGTCTCCATCAGCGCGCGCGAAAGCTCGCAGCATCTCGAAGTGGTCGGTGCGATCGGCGTGGCCGGCACGGCCGGCGTCGGCGGTGCGATCAACGTTGCCGTCGCCAGCAGCACCACCTCCGCCGTTCTCGGCGCCTCCGGTGCGATCAATGCAATCGGCGATACCAGCATCACGGCGCGCGCCCGCGAATATATCGGCAACATCATCGTCGCCGGTGGCGTGGGCGGCACGGTCGGCGTCGGCGCCTCGATCAACGTGGTCGATTCCCGCCGCGGCATCTCCTCCTATGCCTATGGCCGCATCAACCAGGATGCCGCCTTCCAGTCGGCCGGCAGCGGCCAGGATGTCGAGATTGAAGCGTCCAGCGCAATCGACATGTATCGCCTGGTCGGCGGCCTCGGCGGCGGCGGCACGGTCGGCGTCGGTGTGAGCTTCGACATGGCGACCATCCTCAACCAGACCGACGCGGCCATCGGTGGCAATGCCAAGGTCTATACCGGCGGCAATGTCGATATCGATGCCGTCTCGGCGAAGAATTATGCCTCCAACACCATTGCCGGCGGCGTCGGCGGCGTGGTGGGCGTCGGCGGCGCGGTGGTCATCAACCGCACCGGCTCCGGCAATCTGAACGGCTACCAGAACAATGACGGTACCTCGGCTGTCGATGGCGGCGGCATGGCTGCCGATATTGACGGTGTTCTCTCCAAGGTCGCGGCGAGCCGTATCCAAAGCAGCGGCAATGCCTCGCTCGACGCGACCGTTGCCAAGGCGAATGGTGCCACGGCCTCCAGCCTCTCCGGTGACGCGACCAGCGTTTCGGCCATGCTGACCAAGGACGGTCATGACCGCACCTCCGCCACCATTGGCGATAGCGCTCAGGTCGTCGCCGGCCGCGCGGTCAGTCTCGCCGCTGCCGATTACGGACGCGTCTACCAGCTGGCCGGAACGGTCGGCGTGGGCGGAACGGTCGGCGTCGGTCTCACCGTCGGCGTCAACGACTTCTCATCCTCGGCAATCACCGCCATCGGCAACAATGCCCGCGTAACCGCAGGCACCACGCTCTCGATGGATGCAGAAAACGTCTCCGTGCTGGAGGCGGTCAACTTTGCCGGGGCGGCCGGTCTTGTCGGCGTGGCCGGCTCGATCAACTACAACCGCCTGCGCAACACGGCCAATACGTCGATCGGCGCCGGGGCTCAGGTCACCGCCTCCCAGGCCCAGATCATTGCCGAAAACGAGCAGAATCTGGCCGCGACCACCATCGGTATCGCGGGCGGCTTTGTCGGTGTTGGCGTCTCCTATACGCGCGCCGAACTGGAAGGCGGCGCCTTCACGACGATCGGCAACGGTGCGACGGTAACGACCCTCTCGGGCGATCTCGACGTGCTGGCCGAACAGCGCTTCCGCATGTCGGTTGACGGACTGGCGGGTGCTGGTGGTGCCGTGGCTGGCCAGGCGGCGGTCTCTGAAATCGAGGAAGACAGCGACGCTACGGTGCAGCTCGGCGACAACGTGACGCTCGACTCGGCCGGCGTGCTCAACCTTGAGGCTCAGAATCTCGGCTGGTCGGTCTCCAACGTTGTCGGCATCGCGTTCGGCGCGGTCGCGGCCGGCTATGTCCATTCCTATGCCGAAAGCTATGGCGATGCCTCGGTATTGGCCGGCAACAACCATCACCTGACCGGCAGCGCGGTGGACATCTCCGCTCTCGTCGGCGACCTGCAGTCGGTCGGTCGTCTGGCCGGTTCCGCTACGCTCGGCACGATCGCCGGCGACCGCAGCGCCGTTGCAACTGCACTTGAATATATCGGCCTCGTCCGCTCGACCTATCGGCGCGCCGACAGCTTCGCGCTGGCGGCCGCCGGTGGCATTGGGGCAGCGCAGGGCAGCAACATCGCCGCGATGACGGGCAACGATACCCTTGTCGACCTCGGCTATGGCCAGATCACTGCGCGCAGCGGCGATGTCGACATCAGCTCTGAAAATGAGGCATCGCTGCAGACCAAGATCATCGGCATCACCGTCGGCGCCCTGTCGCTCGGTGCGCATGTGGCGCAGACGAAGAACGAGAACAACAGCCGCATCGTCCTCGGCTCCTCGATCAATGCGAAGGATATTTCCATCCTCGCCAACAGCGACACCCGCGCCACGGCGGAGAGCTTCGCCGTGTCCGGCGGCATCTATACGGCCGGCATTTCCATGGCCAAGGTGATCGACCGCGGCGCGACAACCATCGAATTGCGCGATCTCGGAACGGTGACGACCGGTGACGACATCAGCGCGACCGGCACGATCATCATCAAGGCCGATCACGAACGCCACTTCGACGGCAAGATGAACTCCTTCGGCGTCGGCCTGGTGGGCGGCGGCGACGGCACCACCGTTTACGACGTGGCAGGCTCCTCGACGGTCGACATCGGCGACAACCGCAAGATCGTCTCGAAGACCTATGACGATCAGAGCAATGGCGAGAACATCCAGATCCTCGCCCGTAACGCAATCGCCAAGGACCTGTTCAGCGGCACCAATCTCAACCTGAAGGCCTATGGCGCAATTGCCGTGGCCGAGGTGGATTCGGACATTACTGTCAAGACCAATACCGGTGTTGCGATCGGCCGCAATGCTCAGATCTATTCGGCGGGCGACCTCACCATCAAGTCGATGGCGAACGTCAGCGGCGACGATGTGATCACCATCGATTCTGCCGGTGCGGCTGCCGCCGCCACGGGCAAGACGAAGTTTACCCACACCGGAACGACCGGCGACCGTGCGCAGTCCTTTGTCACGGTGGGTGATTCGGCCGCGCTGTTTGCCGGCGAGCACCTGGAAGCCTCGGCCGTGACCGACACCAACATCTCGACCTCAGGCGACGGCTCGGCCTATGGCCTTGGCGCCACGCTGCGGGTTGATTCGGTCAGCGCGTCCACCTCGGACAACGTGGTGACGATCGGCACCAATGCCACCGTGACCAGCTACGGCGACGTCTTCCTGGGCGCCGGCGAGGACTATGTGGCGGCCGACAACACGACGGCGCTCGCGGGCGATCGCCTTGTCGGCTATCGTATCAACAACAATACGGTTGCTTCCTCGGTCGTTTCGATCATCGGGGCTGCCATCGGCATTCCGCGCGACAATATCTCGCGCGCCACCAGCGACCAGCACAACCTCCTGAACATTGCCAGCGGCAGCAAGGTCCAGTCGGCCGACAACCTGCATGCGGGGGCCTCCGACGACCTGCGGGGCGGTGCCACGGCCTATATCGACGTGCGCAACTATTCCGCAACGAGCTTCCTGACGGCCTTCATGGACATCAAGGGCGTTGGCAAATCCAGCAAGGCCGGGGTGGTCAATCTCAACGGCACGCTGGAAACGGGTGCCGACCGCACCCGCTGGATTTCAATCGACGGCACCGATGCGAACTCCGTCTCCGGCAAGGGCTACAACTGGCGCAAGGGTGTGAGCAAGTCCGGGAATACGTGGAACGTGAACTATGAGGCGCCGCTCGGCGACGTGGTGCTGCGCACGGGCGTCAACCATGGCGGTCTGATCGGCACGGGCACCATCGTGACCCCGCGCGACGCGGATCTGCGCGTGGTCAACACCTCTTCGAACGCGCTGTCGATCACCGGCCTGTCGATCCCCTATCTCGTCGGCGGCAAGCTCTACGTCAACGGAACGCAGGTGAAGCAGAACGGCTCGGCGCTGCTCGGCACGGTCAACTACGCGCTTCCGACCGAACAGAGCATGCTCTCCGTCGTCAGCACCAATGCCGCCGGCGCCGATTTGACCGTCAACGGCCAGATCAGCAATCTCGGTGGCTCGGTGACGCTGGCCAACATCTATGGCTCCGTGTCGCTGCAAGCGCGCGTTCAGGCGGCCGATCTGACCATCCTGGCCGGTCGTGACTTCCGTATCGACAGCGATGACGACATCAACCTCGGCAACGATCCGATCAGCGAGTACAGCAACCTCGCCAATTCCTACAACAACACGCAGACGGCCTCCAATTCGGACGTCAAGCTGTCGTCCTCCGGCACGCCGCAGGGTGCTGCCGGCTCGATCGAAGCGCTCGGCAACATCTATATCAAGGCCGCGGCGGTCAACATCAACGGCACCATCCGCTCGGGCGTCAGCGGCCGCGACACCACGGTGACGCAGGCGCAGGTCAATTCGGCCCTGTCGAGCAACCAGAAGACCCGTTACGAGCAGACCAAGAGCGAATCCGATCGCTACTATCAGCTCAATGCGGGCCTCGGCTTCGATCCGCTGACGGCAACGCGCGAGCAGCTGGCCAGCATCTCGATCGATGATCTTGCCGAAATTCCGCTCTATTACGACTACGCGACCGGTCACATCGTCGCGAAGAACCTGCAGGCGGAAGGCGGCACCATCGTGATCGAAGGGCGCATCGCCAGCACCGGCCGCGGCAAGGTGGAAGCGCTGGACGGCTATGCCCGCTTCGACATCACCAACCAGTCGACCAGCGCGCTCGAACTGCGCGACATCGACACCGGCGATGGCGTAGAAGGCACGATCGTCTTCAACGACCACAACTACCAGACGGCCGACAGCAGCTACCTGCAGACCCGCTGGGCCCGCGTCGGCAGCGATATCGTCAAGTACGAGAATACCTCTAACCAGCTGACGAACGGCGTGGCGATGACGCAGGTGGCAACAGGCGCCGCAGCCGCGACCTATGATCCGATGGCCGGCCAGCGCTACAAGTGGACCGTAACGGCCGATTATTATGATCTGGAACAGTTCTACTCGCACCACGAGGACAAGAGCGATGGTGAGGATGACGTCAACGACATCATCAGCCACCAGAACGGCGCCGACTGGACCTCTGCCGATTACAGCTGGATCCGCAACAAGCTGACCGGCGGTGACTGGGAACGCTGGGGTGATGACCATCAGAGCTGGTCGAGCCCGACCTATGGAAGCGATCCAGTCGGCTCCCTGATCGTCGACACCTCCGATAGCTCCGAATTCCACTATACCCGTCAGGTCACCGAAACGGGCCGCGAGGTGGAGAACTTCCAGAGCGAGACGGTGTGCGAGACCAGCGTTCTCGGCATCTGCTTTGACTACGAAGTCCGTCCGAAGATGGACTACCGCATCTATTACCACAGCAACCAGACCTATTCGGTGAAGGCGGACAAGGCGATCAATATCGGCTTCTTCGGCGAGGATACCGGACGGATCGCCGTGGACAGCCAGGGTGACGTCCTGATCGGCGGCACCGTTCGCAACGTGACTGGCGAAACGGTGCTGACCAGCCATCAGGGCGGAATCTACACGGCCGAACAGGACGGCCAGAAGGGTGTGCTGATTGCCAACAACGTCACGCTGACCGGCAATACCAGCATCGGCAGCTCGGCCACCGACACGTTCCGCATCGAGCAGACGGGCGACAATGCCATCGTCAATGCCACGGCACCGAACCTCTATCTCGAAGAGGTTGCGGGTGGCCTGCGCCTCGGCCAGGTCAATGTCGATACGGCGAAGACGGCCAATGGCGGCGACCTGACGCTGATCGCGCGCGGCGACATCGATTTCCGCGCCTCCAACATGGGCTCGGTGGTTACGGCGGGCCGGATTAAGCTTGAAAGCAAGACCGGCAAGATTCTCACCAATGTCGCCGACAACGGACTGGACGTGGACACCGATGCGGCGGACGGTGGCACGCTGAGCGTCAAGACGAAGGATCCGAATGCGGTCACCATCCGCGAAGTGTCCGGCGACCTGCGCGTCGATACGATCGACATTGCCGGCGACCTGACGCTGATGGTCAATGGCGATCTGCTGAATGGAAAGGACGATGCCCTCGATCTGACAGCCTACGACGCAGGCTTCGCAAGCTATCTCGACAGCCGCGGCGTCGGTACGGCGTCCTACACGCAGAGTGAGACCGAACTCGTCAACGATGCCAAGGCCGAGCAGATGACGCAGATGTATAAGGCCTACTGGAAGATGCGGGGTGCCGGTTCCGGCAGCACCAATAGCCTGGCGCGCGTCGCTGCGACCGAAAGCACGATCGCCCCCTACGACAAGAACTTCGTCTACCACGTGTCGGACACAGACCGGACGGCGCTCAAGGCCAACGGCTTCTCCGATGCCGACATTGTAGCGTATGAGGCGGAGCAGACAGCCTTCTATCACGACGCGCATGACAAGCTAGGCGCCGCTGCCGAAGGCACCTATGACGAGAACTTCACCTACCAGTTGACGGATGCAGAACGCACCGCCAACACGCAGGGCCTGACGCTCGATCGCGACGCAGTCCTCTCGGCTGTCAATGCGGAGGTCGTGGGTGGCAATGCAACCGGTTCGACGCTCGCCAGCAATATCCAGGCCGGCAGCCTCAACATCGACGTCAGCGGCACGATCGGCGATTCCAGCCAGAGCGTGACGCTCAACGCTGACGGCGACAAGACGATGTCCCTGGCGGACATGCAGAAGATGCGCACCGCCCAGGCCGGCGATGTACAGTACCACGACGACGGGACGGTCACGCTGACCAATCATGAGGGCGTGTCGATCAATACCGATGGCACCGTCAGCGTAACCGCCGGTCAGGATGCCTATCTGCAGAGCCAGGGCGACCTCAACGTGAAGACGATTGCGGTCGGCGAAACGCTGCAGCTTGTCACCTCCGGCAGCCTGCTGAACGCCAATGACGACGGCACGGCCAACGCGACCGGTCGCAATCTGATCCTCTCCTCCGCCGGGGACAATCTCGGAACCGCCGACAAGCGCTTCGTCACCGACACCACCGATGACGGCTATGTGCAGCTGCGCACCGACGGTTCGGCCTATCTGTTGGAAAAGACCGGCGATCTGCGCCTGCAGGATGCGGCCGGCCCGACGCTCGACCTGCAGGCCAATGACGGCCGGATCGTCGATGCGTTGAACGACAAGGGCGTGGAGATCAACGGCGACAATGTGAAGCTCTTCGCCCGCGACGGCATCGGCACAGAGGGCGCCGATCTCGACGTGACAACGCGCGTCAAAGGCTCGATCTCGGTAGAGACGCCCGGCGATTCCTTTGTCTATGCCCCGGATCTTCCCGTGACGGTGAAAGAGGCCGTCGTCGGCGGCCTCTCGAAGATCGTCTCAGCCAGCCAGATCCTGGTCGAGGCGGGTCAGACCTTCTCGGCAAGCGTCATCGACTGGTTCGCGCCGGACGACATCACCTTCGAAGAGAACAGCAAGGTCATCTCGCGTGACGGCACTGCCAAGTTCCGCACCGATGCCAATCTGGTGATGGGCGAAGGCTCGACCATTGATGCTGAGGGCAATGGCATCGACATCGGCGCGGCCGGCAATGTCGTGCTGGGCAACCTCGTCAGCACGAAGGGCGGCGACAATGTCATTGTCGTCGATGCCGGTGGTTCGATCAACGGCAATGGCGACAGTCTGAAGGATATCGACGTTTCCGACGATACCGCAGGCGTGACGCTTTCGGCCCATGGCGGTATCGGCGGCGACACGGCGCTCGCCACCAATCTCGCCCGCCTGACCTTCACCAATGTCGATGGCGGCGACGTGGCGATTGAAAACAGCCGCAGCATGACGCTGGAAAACAGCAGCGTGGGCGCGGGCTCTTCCATCAGCGTCTCGACGGCGGGTGACCTGCTGACAGAGGCCGTTACCGCGGTCGATGGCGACATTGCGCTCTCGGCCGATGCCAAGCTGACCCAGGTCCAGAACGCCGTCATCAATGCCGGCACAGGGTCGATTGCGATCACGGCGGGTACGGATGCGCTGCTTTACCGCATCATGACGGCCGGAAACGGCAATATCGATGTGGCCGCGCTGACCGGTGAGGTCAGCCTCAACAAGGACGTCAGCACCGCCGAAGGCTCGATCAGCGTCACAGCCGCGACGGATCTGACACTCGCCGATACTGCCAACGTGACGGCGGCCGGTGCCGGCGACGTGTCGCTGACGGCCACAACTGGCCAGCTGACCCAGAGCGCGCTTGCCGTCATCAACGGCGGCACGGGGTCGGTTTCCCTGTCGGCCGGTACGGATGCGGTGCTGAACCGCATCCTGACGGGCGGCAACGGCAATATCGACGTGGCGGCACTGACGGGCCGGGTCGATCTCAACAAGGAAGTCAGCACCGCCGAGGGCGACATCAGCGTCACGGCCCATACGAACCTCACGCTCGCCGATGCCGCCAACGTGACGGCGGCCGGTGCCGGCGACGTGTCGCTGACGGCCACAACTGGCCAGCTGACCCAGGGCGCGCTTGCCGTCATCAACGGCGGCACGGGGTCGGTTTCGCTGTCGGCCGGTACGGATGCGGTGCTGAACCGCATCCTGACGGGTGGCAACGGCAATATCGACGTGGCGGCGCTGACCGGTCAGATCAACCTGAACAAGGAGATCAGCACGGCAGAAGGCAATATCAGCGTGACGGCCTATACCGACCTGACGCTTGCCGATGCCGGTCACGTGACGGCGGCCGGCGCGGGCAATATTCGCCTTGATGCCACCACCGGGCTGCTGACCCAGGCGCTGGGCGCCATCATCGACGGGGGAACCGGCGATGTGGATCTGCTGGCCGGTCGCGACGCAATCCTGCAGACCGTCCGGACCGCGGGCGACGGCGACATCGGGATCGTCAGCCGCCAGGGCAATGTCTTCCTGCAGAACGATATCGATACCGCGGAAGGCTCCATGAACATTCTGGCCCAGCACAATGTCTTCATCGCGGCCACGTCCGACCTCACGGCGGAAGGGGCAGGGGACATCAATATCCGCACGCTTCAGGACAGCGTCATCCAAGCGCAGGGTTCCTGGATCGACGGCGGCCGCGGTCAGGTGCGTATCCATGGTGCCTTCGATGTGGTGCTGCGCGATGTCCGCTCCAGCTATCCGTCGCGCTACCGGATCATGGCGACGGCCGGCAACTATATCGACGACGGCGGCAATGCCCATCGCAATGTGCTGGACACCGAGATGCGCAATGCCCGCATCGATGTGGCCGCGCTGATGCCGGTGGTGCCGGATGCGGACCTTTACCTGCGGGCGCTGCGTGCCCTGCAGGACGGCCGGGTCGGCATCGTCAACCGCGGCACGAGCGTCGGTGCCGAGGAGGTGGAAAGCGATGAAAATGGAGCCATCGTTCTGGCGCCGTAAACCTGAACCCGTGTGGGAGGGCAGCAATCTGTGGAAGCAGATGGGCTGGCCTCCCGCAGCAACGACCTTCGTGCCACAAGAGCAGCGAAGATTATTTCCAGAAGTGAGGATGTCGTGTCCAAGAATGCATTCCGTTTGAACTCCCTGACCACTGCCTTTGCTGCCTGCCTGGCGCTTGGCGTTGCTGTGCCGCTGGTGGCAGAGGCCGCAGGCACCGGCGACAAGCCGAAGGCCGCCGATGCGGCCGCACCGGCCACCGCAGCCGCTGCGCCGGCCGCCCCAGCGCCAGCCGCACAGCCGGCCGACGCGGCCCAGAAGGGCAAGGATGCCGCCGCCGGCGGCGACGTCCAGAGCGGCCCGAAGGTCACGGTGCAGCAGCACGGCGACTGGCTGATGGAATGCTACGATCCGGCCGTCAACAACGTGAACTGCCAGATCAAGCAGCGGATCGCCCAGAAGGATACCGACCGCAACATTCTGGTGATGAGCATCGCCTTCGACCCGAAGGCCAAGAGCAATGTCATCCAGTATGTGCTGCCGCTGGACTTCCTGCTGACGCCCGGCGTCTCCGTCGAGGTCGGTAGCTACCAGACGACCGCCGGCGTCAACCGCTGCTCGGCCCAGGGCTGCTTCGTCGAAGGCACCACCGACGATGCCTTCATCAAGGCGATGCAGGGCGCCAAGGACGGTGGTCGCGTCGTGATCGTGTCGCGCACCGGCCAGAAGGTTGGCATCGGCTTCTCGGTCGCCGGCTTCTCTAAAGCCTATGAAGAAATGATCAAGGAAAACACGCGGATGGCGGCGCAGCAGCCGAAGGGCTGAGGCAGACACGGGCGGCCTTCGCCGCCCGACGCCATGCAAGCAGACTGGGGAGGCCCGCGGGGGGTCTCCCTGCGGAATTTCGGGGGTTCAGGTGCGGTCGGTTCGGGACACACAGCGCGGCGGATTGAGCCGGCGCGACAAGGCACAACAGATCGGGACAGCGACGGATGCCGCGCAGGGCATGGCTTTGACCGGTCGTCTGGTGTGGGCGGGCGCCATGCTGGTCGGCCTGTCTTGCGGCATGGCTGCGGCTCCGGCCGACGCGGCACCGGCCCTGCCGACGGTGCCTTCGGCGACCAATGCCGATATCAACAATCCCCGCGCCGTGAGCGATTTCGAGGAGCGTGAACGCCAGCGCGCGCTGGAGCGCGCCACCGACCGGCAGCCGGCAGCACCGAGCGCGCCGGAGCACGAGGACGTGGCCGTGCCGAAGGGGGCAGAGCGCGCAAGTTTCGTGCTGAAGGATGTCGCGTTCAACGAGAGCCGCATCTTCACCAAGGCCGATCTCGACGCGATCGTGGCGCCTTATCTCAACCGCAAGATCTCCGTCGCGGATCTGTTCCGCATGACGGCAAAGATCAACGCGACCTATCGCGAGCGGGGCTATATCACGGCACAGGCGGTGCTGGTGCCGCAGCAGATCGCTGGCGGTCATGTCCGCATCCAGCTGGTGGAAGGCACGATCGGCGCCGTCGAGGTGTCCGGCAACAAGAAGGTTCGCTCGGATGTGGTGATCGACCATGTCGAGGTGCTGCCGGGCAGCATTCCCACCATCCAACTGATCGAGCGGCGGCTGGCCGCGGTCAACCAGAACCGCAAGTTCCAGGTCACGGCCGGGCTGAAGCCCGGCAAGGAGACCGGCACCACGGATCTTCAGTTGCAGGTCACCAGCGAGCCGAAGCCCTTCAGCGGCACCGTCTATATGAACAACCAGGGCACCCGCGACAGCGGCCGCTATACGCTCGGCGCCACCGCGAGCCTCTACTCGCCGTTCGGCTATGACGAAACCCTTTCTGCCGGCCTGACCACCTCCGTCAGCGACATGAGCAACATGTTGCAGGATTTCGACGTCGGCTCCTATTTCTTCGACGCGGATCTTCCGATGCCGGTGGGCAATGGCGGGCTGCGCCTGCTGTATTCGCATTCGGATTCCAAGGTACTGGAAGGCAGCTTTGCCTCGCTCGGCGTGCTGGGTCGCGGCGATCTCGTCAGCCTCACCTATACGCAGCCTTTCTACACCACGCCGACCTGGAACTTCTCGACCGTCAGCGGCGGCCAGTGGAGCGATACCCACAGCGAGGTCAGCACCGTCGATACCGACACGCTGTCGTTTCGCGTGTTCGGCGGTGTAAAGGGGCAGGCAACC
The DNA here is from genome assembly GCF_042611105.1 of Neorhizobium fuzhouense. Lineage (NCBI taxonomy): Bacteria > Pseudomonadati > Pseudomonadota > Alphaproteobacteria > Hyphomicrobiales > Rhizobiaceae > Neorhizobium > Neorhizobium fuzhouense. Next base: position 119,973 of record NZ_JBHFFP010000011.1, read on the forward strand.
TTCCCCACCACCGGCACCTATATCGAAACCGAGCTCCGCCTCATCCAGTCCTGGGTCGATACCAAGGGGCTGAGCGGCCATGACCGCGACACCATCACCCGCATCGTGGGCAGCGCCACGCTGTTCCAGTCGATGGGCGATGGGCTCAGCCTGATGATGCGGGCGGGCGGACAATATACGCCGGAAAAGCGCCTGCCCTCCGGCGAACTCTGGTATCTCGGCGGCGTCAGCACGCTACCCGCCTACGAGCTGTCGTCCCTGTCCGGAGACAACGGCCTCTACCTTGCCAACCAGATCCGCTACAGTTCTGACTATTACAACAGCGGCATGCAGCAGGCGCTCGGCATTCCCTTCTCATCCGGCATCCGCGCCTTCTACGATGTCGGTGCCGTGTTTGACGATTACCTGCGCGGGGAATCCAGCAGCTTCTACTCGGATGCGGGTTTTGGGCTGGATTTCGACATTGGCGGGCACCTGAGCGGCGACCTATCGGTAGCCTGGGCGATCGATCCTGAGATGAACAAAAACATCGAGATCGATAAGCCGCGCTTCCTCTTCACGGTCACCACCAGCTTCTGACGGACGGGCTGCAGCCCTCTGGGATGGCGCGACGGCGAATTCGGCATCACCGCCGCGGTTCGCCGCCCGGCGCGTAGACGCTTTTGCGGGCAAACAGGAATTTGTGGCCGCACTGGCAGCGCAGCATGTATTTTTTGGGGTCGCGGGCGGCAAATTCGGTGGTGAAGCCCTTGGGCATCTCGTCGATGGCAAAGCCCGGGTCCTTGCGGCGCGGGTCGTCGTCTTCCGACACCTCGGCAAAGCCGGAGTGTCCGCATTGCGGGCATTCGAGTTTTCGGGAATATCGGTCGCGTGCAGCCATGCGGGGGTAAGTAGACGCTCGACCTTGCCCTGACAAGACCGGGGAGAAGCAGGCGCCGGCAAAACCGCGATGGCCCCCAGAGGCGCTTGCGTCCCCTCGCCTGATCCGCGATCCGCCATTGCAGCCTTGCATCCGCCGGCACGTCGGGCGACAACGCCGGTTCGGGACTGGAGCAGGGAGCGAAGGCCATGCAGGAGCACGCTTTTTTCGACCGCAGCGCCGTTATCGTCGCACAAGACCTGATCGGCGCCATGCTTACGGTCAACGGCGTTGGCGGCATGATCGTCGAAACAGAAGCCTATGAGCCGGATGACCCGGCCTCGCACAGCTTTCGCGGACCGACGGCCCGAACCCGCACCATGTTCGGCCCTGCCGGTCATGCTTATGTCTACCGGTCCTATGGCATTCACTGGTGCCTGAATTTCGTCTGCCGGCCGGGCAGTGCCGTGCTCATCCGCGCGCTTGCACCGACGATCGGCCTCAACGAGATGGCACGCCGGCGCGGGCGCGCCGACCCGTTGATGCTCTGCTCCGGACCCGGGCGCCTGGCGCAGGCGCTCGGCATAGACAGTGGGCACGATGGCGCGCCGCTCGATGCGCCGCCTTTCGCGGTGGAAGCTGCAGCGACCCCTCCCCTCATCCTCAGCGGCCCCCGCATCGGCATCACCAAGGCGACCGATCTGCCCTGGCGTTTCGGCCTTGAAGGCTCTGCCCATCTCAGCCGTCGCTTTCCCGCAGATGGGAAGGCACCACCTCCCGCGCCATAAAGTGACGCGTGGGGTGGAATACCTAGTTTAAACTTAAAATGATTTGGGTATCATGCCGGAAACGCCCGCAGCGGCGTCGGGAGCATGGACCGGTCGGGGGCGGCAAAAATCCCCTGTGGGGCACAGAGAGAATGACGGACTTTCAAAAGACACGGGCGCTGTTTCACATGCCGGACGGCGTCATCTACCTGGATGGCAACTCGCTGGGGCCGCTGCCACTTTCCGCGACCGAGCGGGTGCGCGCCCTGATGGTGGACCAGTGGGGCGAAATGCTGATTCGCGGCTGGAACCAGGGCGGCTGGATGGCGACACCGCGTCGCATCGGCGACCGGGTCGGCCGCCTCATCGGCGCGCCCGAAGGCACGGTGGTGATGGGCGACACGCTCTCCATCAAGGTTTATCAGGCGCTTGCCTCCGCCCTGCAACTGGCCGAGGAACGTGATCCCGCCCGGCGCGTCATCCTCTCCGACAGCGGCAACTTTCCCTCCGATCTCTATATGGCCGAAGGGCTGATCAAGTCGCTCGATCGCGGCTATGTGCTGAAATTGGTCGATCCTCTGGCCGTGGAAGAGGCGATCGATGAAACGGTTGCCGTCACCATGCTCACCGAAGTCGATTACCGTACGGGGCGCCTGCACGACATGAAGGCGCTGACGAAGAAGGCACATGCGGCCGGCGCGTTCACCATCTGGGATCTTGCCCATTCCGCCGGCGCCATTCCCGTCGATCTCTTGGGCGCCGATGCCGATTTTGCCGTCGGCTGTACCTATAAATACTTAAACGGCGGCCCCGGCGCGCCGGCCTTCATCTATGTTGCTCCCCGCCATGCCGACCAGGCGCGGCCGGCGCTCTCCGGCTGGCTCGGCCACGAAAAGCCCTTTGCCTTCGATCTCTCCTATCGCCCCGGTGAGGGCATCGACCGCATGCGCGTCGGCACCCCGCCCATCCTGGCGCTTGCGGCCCTGGATGCAGCACTCGACGCCTGGGACGATGTGGACATGGCCGACGTGCGCGAAAAGTCGATTGCGCTTTGCGATCTCTTCATCGCTGAAGTGGAGGCGCGCTGCCCCTCGCTCACGCTTGCCTCGCCGCGCGACGGCAGGAGCCGCGGCAGCCAGGTGTCGTTTCTGCATGACGAGGGCTATGCCATCATGCAGGCACTCATCGCACGCGGCGTGATCGGCGATTTCCGTGCGCCGAACGCCATCCGTTTCGGCTTTACGCCGCTTTACATCGACGAGCGCGATGTCGTGTCTGCCGTCGACATTCTGGCGGAGATCATGGACCAGCGGCTCTGGGACAGGCCCGAATTCAAGCAGAGGGGTGTTGTGACGTGAGCGGAAAACCCTACAATCCGGCCGAAGACGGCGCCGAAATGTCGTTCCGCGAAAAAATGTCCTACACCGATTACCTGCAGCTCGACCCGATCCTGTCGGCGCAGAAGCCGCTGTCGTCGGCGCATGACGAACTGCTGTTCATCATCCAGCACCAGACCTCGGAGCTTTGGATGAAGCTTGCCATCCACGAGATCCGCTCGGCCATTGCAGCGATCCGCCGGGACGAGCCGCAGCCGGCCTTCAAGATGCTGTCGCGCGTGGCGCGTATCTTTGAACAGTTGAACAATGCCTGGGACGTGCTGCGCACCATGACGCCGAGCGAATATACGCAGTTTCGCGATGCGCTCGGCCAGTCGTCCGGCTTCCAGTCGGCGCAGTACCGCGCCATCGAGTTCCTCGCCGGCAACCGCAACCTCGCCATGCTCGGGCCCCACAGCCACCGGCCTGACCTGCTCTCCCACCTGGAAGACGTCCTGGCGAGCCCAAGCCTTTATGACGAGGCGATCCTGCTTCTTGGCCGCAACGGTTTCGACATCGGCGCCGATGGCGAGCGGACGAGTTTTCGCGAGAAGCGCGTGGAAAGCGAAAAGGTGCTGGAGGCCTGGCGGCAGGTCTATGCTGCCCCCTCGCGCTTTTGGGATCTCTACGAGCTGGCCGAAAAACTGGTGGACTTCGAGGATTATTTCCGCCGCTGGCGCTTCAACCATGTCACGACCGTGGAGCGCGTCATCGGCTTCAAGCGCGGCACCGGCGGCACCTCCGGCACGCATTACCTGAAGAAGATGCTGGAAGTGGAACTGTTTCCGGAGCTTTGGCGGGTGCGCACCGTTCTCTGACCGATCAACCCCAACACGCTGGCGAGGCCACATTCATGCTCTTTCACCGCATCAACGACTGGGACGACGCCTATACCAACGGCGCCAATATTCCGCGTGGCGAGGAGTGGCCGAGCCGTTGGGTGGCGCCGGCTCTTGCCTATCGTGAAGACCTGGCCGCAGAGGGCCGCGCCAAGCTCGACCTCTCCTATGGCGATGCCCCCCGCAATCGCTACGACCTGTTTTTGCCGGAAAGCACGCCCAAAGGCCTCGTCGTCTTTGTCCATGGCGGATACTGGCAGGCGCTGGACAAATCCTTCTGGTCGCATCTGGCAAAAGGCAGTGTCGAGAGCGGATTTGCTGTCGCCATGCCCTCCTATACGCTGTGCCCTGAGGCCGGGGTCGGTGATATCGTTCGGGAAATCGGTGCGGCGATTATCGATGCGGCAACCGAGATCGATGGGCCGATCCACCTCACCGGCCATTCCGCCGGCGGCCATCTGGTGACGCGGATGATGGCAAAGACCTCGCCACTGCCCGAGGATATCCGGGGGCGGGTGAACAATGTCGTGTCCATCTCCGGCGTGCATGATCTGAGACCCCTCGTCAACACCGGCCTCAATACCAAGCTGCAGCTAACGCCGCAGGAGGCCGCGGCCGAAAGCCCGGTTCTGATGGAGCCCGGACACGGCGGGCGACTGTTCTGCTGGGTCGGCGGCAATGAGCGCGCCGAGTTCCTGCGCCAGAATGCCCTGATGGCCAGCATCTGGCTGGGGCTCGGGGCAGAGACCGGTGCCTATGTCGAACCCGATCGCCACCATTTCACGGTAATCGACGGACTTGCCGACAGGAACCATCCGCTGACGCTCACGCTCTTGTCATGATGCGACGCAATATGTGAGCCGGTGATTATCGCCGGGACATTTCCTTCGGGCAGCCGGACCGGCTAGGCTCTCGCGAAACATCATCGGCCCGATGATTCGGGCTGCCGAGGGCGATATGACACGGGCAAGACGGCGCAGGATCATTCGTGTGCAGCGAACGGGCACGGGGCTTGCGCTGGTGGCGGCGATTTCCTTCATCGCCGGCATGACCGATGCGATCGGGCTGCGTCTCTCCGGCGATTTCGTCTCCTTCATGACCGGCAACACCACGCGAGCGGCGATTTCCCTGGCCGATGGCGATCTGCACCACGGGCTGGTGCTGCTCGGTGCCGTCCTCGTCTTCGTGCTGGGTAATGCCGCCGGCATCGTCGTTGCCCATCTCGTGCAGCGGCGCATGTTCGGTGTTCTGGCCGGCGTCGCCATGCTGCTGTCGCTTGCTTCCATGCTGCAGGATCCGGATCTGCATCTCCTGCGATTTTATATGGTCGTGCTCTCCATGGGCATGGTCAATGCCACCATCGAGCACATCGAAGGCCTGCCGATCGGGCTAACCTACGTCACGGGTGCCCTGTCACGCTTCGGGCGCGGCATCGGGCGCTTTATCATGGGCGAGCGCAAGATGGACTGGACCATCCAGGCGGTTCCGTGGCTCGGCATGATCTCCGGCGCGCTCTGCGGTTCTGTTCTCGGATTGGCGCTTCCGGGAGATGCCCTGTTCATTGCCGCAGTACTGACACTGTTCGTCGCTCTATCCACGCTTCTGATGCGCCGCACATTGCATCACCGCTATAACCAGCGCATCGCCCGCGCGACCGGCACCAAGTGAGTGAATGTTTTATCTGTCAAAAATCGTCTGGCTGCTGGCTCAGCCTCTGTCGCTGTCGTTTTTCCTGTCGTGTCTTGCAGCCGTCGCCGTCTTTTGCGGCTTTCGGCGCAGCGGCGGGCTGATGGCCGCGGCGGCAGCCCTCCTCCTCTTCGTCACGCTCTACACCACGACCGGAAACCTTCTGCTGCAGTCGCTCGAGAACCGGGTGGCGCGGCCGCCCAATGATCCGGCCGATATCTCCTGCATGATCGTGCTCGGCGGTGCGATCGAGAACGAGGTGATGAGCGGCCGTGGCGGCATCGAGCTGAACGCGGCAGCCGATCGCTACACGCAGGCCCTGCGACTGGCGCTTGCCCATCCGGCGGCCCAAATCCTCATCTCGGGCGGCGACGGGTCCTTCAGCGGCGCCTACGAGGGCGAGGCCGGTGCCGCCGCGCGGTTCTTTGCCGCCTACGGCGTGAAACCCGAGCGGCTGATTGCCGAAAACACGTCCCGCAACACCTTCGAGAACACGCTGAACACGCGCGACATTCTTGCGCGCGACGGCTTGGCAAACTGCCTGCTGATCACCTCGGCCTTCCATATGCCGCGGTCGATGGCGCTTTTTGACAAAGCGGGGCTCACGGTCACGCCCTATCCGGTCGATTACCGCACGAGCGGCACGGTGACGGTCGGTTTCGATTTTACCCAGCCGTCTCTTAACGCACAGAACATGTCGACGGCGGTCCGCGAATGGCTGGGTCTCTTCGGCTATTACGCGGCAGGCCGCATCGACTGGCCGTTCTGAGCGCTATTTGCGCGAGATCGTCACCATCTTGGCTCCGCGCACCCGCACCGTCATCTCGCAAGGGGCGGTATCGGTGCGGTCGCAGAATTTCGGATGCATCCGGAAGACGAAGACCATGTTGCCGAACCGCTTGACGAAGTCATAGCCAAAAATCTTGGCCGTCGACATCATGAAATAGCCGCCCTCCTTCACCTGCAGATAGAAATTATACGGGCAGCCATCGGCATCGCAGCCCACGCCCTTTTCGCCATTGCAGGTGACGGCGCCATGATTGACGATGGCATCGATGATGCCGTCATTGTTGATGTCCGTGCGGGTGATGAAATCGTCAGCGAAAGTGGGGCTGGCGCAGATCTTGCGGAAATGGTCCTTCTCGTAGATTTCCGGATCGCTGAGCAGCGCCTGCTGGGCACCTGCCATGGCGGGCAGGAGCGAGAGCAGGGCCGCCTGCAGAAGAATGATCAGAAGTTTTGCCACGCCCTTGGTCTTCCCCATGGATTGCCTGTAGACAAGGCCCGCTGCCAATGGCGGCAGGCCGGATGCGCGGATATGATGCACCCTGCCGCTTGCGCGACGCTGGCGTGCCGTGGGAGGTCGAGGTCACATGTCTGTGCTGATGATGCTGGATTATGCAGGCGTCGCGCTGTTTGCCGCAACGGGTGCCCTTGCCGCCTCGCGCAAGCAGCTGGATCTGATCGGCTTCCTGTTCTTTGCAGCGGCAACGGGCATCGGCGGGGGAACACTGCGCGATCTGGTGCTTGGCCGCACACCGGTCTTCTGGGTGATGGACCCGACCTATCTGGTGATCTGCGCGGCCGTCGGCATCTTCGTCTTCCTCACCGCCCACCGCGTGGAATGGCGCTACAAACTGCTGATCTGGCTCGATGCGGTCGGGCTTTCCGCCTATAGCGTCATGGGGGCGGCGAAAGGCTTTGCGACCACCGGTTCGCTGACGATTGCCATCGTCACCGGCACCATGACGGCCACCTTCGGCGGCATCCTGCGTGATCTCATCGCCAACGAGCCGTCGATCCTGCTGCGGCCGGAAATCTATGTGACGGCAGCACTGGCTGGCGCCACGGTCTTTACCGGCGCAAACCTTCTCAGCCTGCCGCTGCCGGTCAGTTCGGCCGCAGGCTTTGCCATTGCCTTTGGCCTGCGCGGCGGGGCGCTCTACTATGGCTGGACGCTGCCGCGCTACCGCGCACGACCGGGACGGCCGGCGGACGAGGCGCTGAAGAAACGGAAGAAATAGACGATGGATTGAGAGGCGCCGGCCTCAGGCCTTCTTCTCGCGCAGCCGGATGATGACGTCGACATGGGCGATTTCCATGCCCTCGGGTGCCTCGGGCAGATTGCCGATTTCCAGATTGCTGACGGGAATGTCGAGAACCTCGTTGCGGCCTTCGACAAAGAAATGATGGTGATCGGACACGTTGGTGTCGAAATAGGTGCGCGCGCCCTCAACGGCGAGAACGCGGATCAGGCCCGCCTCGGTGAACTGGTGCAGCGTGTTGTAGACGGTCGCCAGCGACACGGGCACGTCGGCGGTGATTGCCTCCTCGTGCAGTTCCTCGACGGTCAGGTGGCGATCACCCTTGGCAAACAGAAGGTCGGCCAAAGCCACGCGTTGCCGCGTCGGCCGCAGCCCGCAATCGCGCAATCTGGTTTCCACGTCGGTGATGGCGTCAGCCATGAGTGAGGCAAGCTCCTGTAAAGCCGGTATTCTCGACTTTTGCATATAACTTTTATGCGTGCCGCTTTCAATAGCGCCAGCGCCCTCGCCGTAAACCGCCCAGCAAGGAAAATGCGCAATTTTGCACGAAATGCCTCTGGTTTGCCGGGTTCCGTTCCTATATGCCGACCTGAATCAATCTGGATCGGCCCCCTGGCAACACCGGGGAGCGGATTCATGCGCTTCAATTTCCGCCGCTCTTGCTTTAAACAGGCGCAACGACCGGCGAAGAGGGGGAACGGACAGGCCTCATGGACAGCAGACAATCGAGCTTCTCGTATGAAGAAATACTGACCTGCGCACATGGAGACATGTTCGGGCCAGGCAATGCGCAGCTGCCCCTGCCGCCCATGCTGATGTTCCACCGCATCACCGAGATTTCCGAAACGGGTGGCCCGAACGACAAGGGCTTCATCCGCGCCGAATTCGACATCACGCCGGATCTGTGGTTCTTCCCCTGCCATTTCGAAGGCGATCCGGTGATGCCCGGTTGCCTCGGCCTCGATGCCATGTGGCAGCTCACCGGCTTTTATCTCGGCTGGCTCGGCGAGCCCGGCAAGGGCCGCGCCATTTCCACCGGCGAGGTCAAGTTCACCGGCATGGTGACGCCGAAGACCAAGCTTGTCGAATACGGCATCGACTTCAAGCGCGTCATGCGTGGCCGCCTCGTGCTCGGCATCGCCGACGGCTGGATGAAGGCCGATGGCGAAGTCATCTACCGCGCCAGCGATCTGCGCGTCGGTCTCTTCCAGGAAAAGGCCGCCTGACGGCCGGCCGCCTGCTCAAAACGAACTGAAAAGGTCAATCTCATGCGACGGGTAGTTGTCACAGGCTTGGGTGTCGTTTCCTCCATCGGCAATGATGCCGCCGAGGTCACCGCGTCTCTGCGCGATGCGAAATCCGGCATCTCCTTCTCCAGCGATTTTGCCGAACATGGCTTCAAGTGCCAGGTCTGGGGCAAGCCGCAGCTCGATCCGACTGATCTAGTCGATCGCCGCGCCATGCGGTTCCTGAGCCAGGGCGGCGCCTGGAACCATGTGGCCATGAAGCAGGCGATTGCCGATTCGGGCCTCGAAGAGAGCGACTACGCCCAGAACGAGCGCGTCGGCATCATCATGGGCTCCGGTGGCCCCTCCACCCGCACGCTGATCGAAGCAGCCGATATCACGATCAAGAACAATAGCCCCAAGCGCATCGGCCCGTTTGCCGTGCCGAAGGCGATGTCCTCCACGGCATCCGCTACGCTTGCCACCTGGTTCAAGATCCACGGCGTCAACTATTCCATCTCGTCGGCCTGCTCGACCTCCGCGCACTGCATCGGCAATGCGGTGGAGATGATCCAGTGGGGCAAGCAGGACATGATGTTTGCCGGCGGCCACGAGGATCTCGACTGGACCATGTCGAACCTGTTCGACGCCATGGGTGCGATGTCCTCCAAGTACAATGACACGCCCTCCACCGCCTCGCGCGCCTATGACGTCAGCCGCGACGGTTTTGTCATCGCCGGTGGCGCTGGCGTTCTGGTTCTGGAAGAGCTGGAGCATGCCAAGGCCCGCGGCGCCAAGATCTATGCCGAAGTGGTCGGCTACGGCGCCACCTCCGACGGTTACGACATGGTGGCCCCGTCTGGCGAGGGCGCGATCCGCTGCATGCGCCAGGCGCTTGCCACCGTCGACGGCAAGGTCGATTACATCAACACGCACGGCACCTCGACGCCGGTGGGCGACGCCAAGGAAATGGGCGCCATCCGCGAAGTGTTTGGCGAAAACCTGCCGCATATCCAGTCGACCAAGTCGCTGACCGGCCATTCGCTGGGTGCTGCCGGCGTGCAGGAATCGATCTATTCGCTCTTGATGATGCAGGCCGGCTTTATCGGCGAAAGTGCCCATATCACCGAACTCGATCCGGAATTTGAAGGCATGCCGGTGGTGCGCTCGCGCATCGACAATGCCAAGATCGATATTGCCCTTTCCAATTCCTTCGGGTTCGGCGGCACCAACGCCACGCTCGTCTTCCAGCGCTATAACGGATAAGACCATGAGCGGTATCATGCAGGGTAAGCGCGGCCTCATCATGGGGGTCGCGAACAATCACTCCATCGCCTGGGGTATTTCAAAGGCGCTCGCCGCCCAGGGGGCCGAGCTTGCCTTCACCTACCAGGGCGATGCACTGGGGCGGCGCGTGAAGCCCCTCGCCGCCGAAGTCGGTTCCGATTTCGTGCTTCCCTGCGACGTGGAGGACCTTGCCTCCGTGGATGCCACGTTCGCGGCCATCAAGGAGCGCTGGGGCAAGCTCGACTTCGTCGTGCACGCCATCGGCTTTTCCGACAAGAACGAGCTGAAGGGCCTCTACGCCGATACGACGCGGGACAATTTCAGCCGCACCATGGTGATCTCCTGCTTCTCCTTCACCGAGATCGCCAAGCGCGCCGCAGACCTGATGGTCGATGACGGTGCGATGCTGACGCTGACCTATGGCGGCTCCATGCGGGTGATCCCGAACTACAACGTGATGGGCGTCGCCAAGGCCGCCCTGGAATCGTCCGTGCGCTATCTGGCGGCCGATTACGGTCCGAAGGGAATTCGCGTCAACGCCATCTCGGCGGGGCCCGTGCGCACGCTGGCGGGTGCGGGCATTTCGGACGCGCGCGCCATCTACTCGTGGAACCAGAAGAATGCGCCGCTGCGCCGCACCGCGACCATCGAGGATATTGGTGGCTCAGCGCTTTACCTTCTGTCGGACCTGTCGCGCGGCGTGACCGGCGAGATCCACTACGTGGATGCCGGCTACAACATCACCTCGCTGCCCTCGCTCGACCGGCTGCGCAACGCCGATTCGGAGTGAGCGCTTCGCGCCTCCTGTCATGAAAAAGGCCTCCGGATCGTCGATCCGGAGGCCTTTTCTCTTGGTCTTCATGGAAGCTGCGAAGCGTCACTTCTTCGCCTGCAGCACCTTGAAGCGGGCATTGCGGCACACTTCGCCGCTTTCCTTGAACTCCGCCGCCAGGACCGGCTCGTAAGGCAGCCCGCGATTGGCGACCATCAGCAGGCGACCGCCGATGCGAAGCGCAGAGGACGCCGCCTTGATGAAGCTCTGGCCGATTTCCGGATTGGCCGCATGGCCTTCATGGAAGGGCGGGTTCATGATGACGAGATCGTATTTTTCCTTGATCGGCTCGGCCGTCAGATCCTGCCAGAAAAAGCGCGTCGAAAGCTGCGGGCAATTGCGGGCAAGGTTCTTGCGGGCGCATTCCAGCGCGCGGTGATCGGCCTCGAACAGGTCGATGCGGTTTACCCGCGGCGAAGCATCCGCCAGCATCACCGAGAGATAGCCCCAACCGGCGCCGAGATCGGCGGCATTGCCATCGAAATCGCGCGGCAGGCGGCTTGCCAGAAGCTCCGAGCCGGCATCGGCATGCTCATGCGAAAACGTGCCCGGCAGTGCTTCGAAGCGGGCATCGATGATCGAAACCGGACGGCGAAGGGACGCAAGGGCTGCATCGACATCGTCCGGGCGCTGGAACCAGACGACGACACCGTGATATTTCGGCATGGATTCGATGGCAAAGCCCAGGTTGAGCAGTTGCTTGCGCAGCGGCTGGATGCCGTCCTCCTTGGAACCGGCAACGGTGATGATGCCGCCCGGCTTCACGCGAGACAGCGCCTCGGCCATGTTGTTGTCGTTCTCGCCGCGGTGCTTGCCGCAAAGCACCAGCGCGCCGTCATAGTCCTCGCCTTCCGGCTCCGGCACGATATGGGCGCCAGCGACCGACAGCGGGCGATAGAGCGGCCGCAGCGGCTGCACATTGGTGATCGTGGCGCCAAAGCCTTCCGGCAGGCGCGGGCCGCTCTCGGCGGCCAGAAACAGGATGCGGGAGCCTTCGCCGGGCATGGGCAGCGTGCCGATGGCGAAAGGATGGAACAGCGTTTTCACGGCGTCGCGGATCATGAAGAGTTTCCGATCTGTGGAGCGTGCGCCAGAGCCTGGCCGACAAACGCTCGATCTCTAAGGGTTGGGGCTGTGCTGCTGACCATACGAGTGCTGCAACGGCCCGAAGTGGACCAGAAGGCCCGAATAGGAAAAGGGCGCGGAAACATTTTCCGCGCCCCAGAAGTCATCCGGATGCGAGCGCCTTATTCGGCGGCTTCGCCTTCCTTCTTCTTGTCGGCGGCGATTTCCTGCCCGGTCGTCTGGTCGACAACCTTCATGGACAGGCGAACCTTGCCGCGCTCGTCAAAGCCCATCAGCTTGACCCAAACCTTCTGGCCTTCCTTGACCACGTCCTGGGTCTTGGCAACGCGATCGGCCGCCAGCTGCGAGATGTGCACGAGACCGTCACGGGCGCCGAAGAAGTTGACGAAGGCGCCGAAATCGGCGGTCTTCACAACCGTGCCTTCGTAGATGGCACCGATTTCCGGCTCGGCCACGATCGAGTGGATCCACTTGCGGGCCGCTTCGATCTCCTTGCCGGAGGAAGAGGCGATCTTGATCGTGCCGTCGTCTTCGATGTTGATCTTGGCGCCGGTCTTTTCGACGATTTCACGGATGACCTTGCCGCCCGAACCGATGACTTCGCGGATCTTGTCGACCGGGATGTTCATCACTTCGATGCGCGGTGCAAATTCGCCGAGCTGCGAGCGACCTTCGCTGATGGCGTTCGCCATTTCGCCGAGGATGTGCTTGCGGCCGCCCTGTGCCTGGGCGAGAGCCACCTTCATGATCTCTTCGGTGATACCGGCGATCTTGATGTCCATCTGCAGCGAGGTGATGCCGTCGGCGGTACCTGCAACCTTGAAGTCCATGTCGCCGAGGTGGTCTTCGTCACCGAGGATGTCGGAGAGAACCGCAAAGCGGTCGCCTTCAAGGATGAGGCCCATGGCGATACCGGCCACCGGCTTTGCCAGCGGAACGCCGGCGTCCATCAGAGCGAGAGACGTGCCGCAGACGGTTGCCATCGAGGACGAGCCGTTGGACTCGGTGATCTCGGAGACGACGCGCAGCGTGTAGGGGAACTGTTCCGGCGACGGCAGCATCGGACGGATCGCGCGCCATGCGAGCTTGCCGTGACCGATTTCGCGACGGCCCGGGGAGCCCATGCGACCGGTTTCACCGACCGAGTAGGGCGGGAAGTTGTAATGCAGAAGGAAGCGTTCCTTGTACATGCCGGTGAGGCTGTCGACATACTGCTCGTCTTCGCCGGTGCCGAGCGTGGCAACAACGATCGCCTGCGTTTCGCCGCGGGTGAAGAGCGCCGAACCGTGGGTGCGCGGCAGGATGCCGACTTCCGACACGATGGCGCGAACCGTTTCGAGATCGCGGCCGTCGATGCGGCTCTTGGTATCAAGAATGTTCCAGCGAACGATCTTGGCCTGCAGATGCTTGAAGACGGCGCCGATGACTTCGGCTGTGTACTTCGGCTCTACGCCTTCGGGGAAGAAGTGAGCCTTCACCTTGGCCTTGACGGCGTCGACGGCAGCGTAACGATCAGCCTTCTGGGTGATCTTGTAGGCGGCGCGCAGCTCGGTTTCGGCAATCGAGAGCATTTCGGCTTCGAGAGCGGAATGATCTTCCGGTTCGAATTCGCGCGGCTCCTTGGCGGCAACTTCAGCGAGCTTGATGATCGCGTCGATGACCGGCTGGAAACCCTTGTGGCCGAACATGACGGCACCGAGCATGACGTCTTCGTTCAGTTCCTTGGCTTCCGATTCCACCATCAGGACGGCGTCCTGCGTGCCGGCAACGACGAGATCGAGAACCGATTCGTCCATCTCGTCGAGATGCGGGTTCAGAACATATTCGCCGTTGATATAGCCAACGCGCGCACCACCGACCGGGCCCATGAAAGGAACGCCCGACAGCGTCAGCGCAGCCGAGGTGGCAACCATGGACAGGATGTCCGGGTTGTTTTCCAGGTCATGCTGGATAACCGTGACGACAACCTGCGTGTCGTTCTTGTAGCCTTCCGGGAAGAGCGGGCGGATCGGGCGGTCGATCAGGCGTGAAACCAGCGTTTCATTTTCCGACGGACGACCTTCGCGCTTGAAATAGCCACCCGGGATCTTGCCGGCGGCGTAGGTCTTTTCCTGGTAGTTGACGGTGAGCGGGAAGAAGTCCTGGCCCGGCTTCGGCGACTTGGCCGACACAACGGTGGCGAGAACGACGGTTTCGCCGTAGGTGGCGAGAACCGCGCCGTCGGCCTGACGGGCGATCTTGCCGGTTTCCAGCTTCAGCGGGCGTCCTGCCCACTCGATTTCGACAGTGTGTGTATTGAACATGCTATGTCCTTCGTAGCGCGGCGGCGCGGCATCGGCATCCAGGCGGATCCCCAGGCGTCGCGCGGCCTTTGCGCAATGCGACACGATCACGGGCAAGACAACGGGAGGCTTTCAGAGGCGTTGCGGCTGTTCCGCAGCGCTTGGCAATACCTCGCCAGTTAAGGCATCAAAGGCATTGCCCGCCGGCGCCCGCATTGGGAACGTCAGCGAAAGCATCCGGCAATCCTGCCCCATGACAGGTCATCGGTTACGTTCGGCGGCCCGGCCATCCGGCCCGCCAGTGCCGTCCGGTATCGAACGGTTCATGCCTTGCCGGGCACATCGGGCCCGGATCGGAAACCGGCGGACCGTCTGTTCGACGGCCCGCCGGAAATCTGTTTTAGCGGCGGATGCCGAGACGGGTGATCAGGTTGGTGTAACGAGCCTCGTCCTGCTTCTTGACGTAGTCGAGAAGCGAGCGGCGGGTCGAAACCATGGTCAGAAGGCCACGACGCGAGTGGTTGTCCTTCTTGTGACCCTTGAAGTGTTCCGTCAGGTTGGTGATACGCTCGGTCAGGATCGCGACCTGAACTTCCGGCGAACCGGTGTCGCCTTCCTTGGTTGCGTATTCCTTGATGAGGGCGGCCTTGCGCTCTGCAGTGATCGACATCGTAAATCCTTTCGATGTGAGGATGGAAGGGGTCGCCATAGGCCGGGATGTCGTCCAGCCTTGGCCATGAAGGCAAGAGAGCGAAAATGACGCATCTCAATGCTGGCGGTGCCTATAAACCATTCGGCCCGCCTTGGGAAGAGGCATGTAATTGAGGGCTTCTCAGCCGAAGACGCGCTTCGGCCGGAACTCGCCTTCGCCGATCTCGCCAATGGCGATCAGCTTGCCGCCGGCAAGCGCCACCGCCTCCGGTTCGGCCACCGGCGCATCGCGCCCGCGCAGAATGATCGGGTTGCCCATGCGCAGGCGGTGGGCCTGGTCGTCGGTGATGCGGATCTGCGGCAGGGCCGACAAGGCCTCGCTGGTATCGACGAGGAAAGCGTCGAGGGCGGCCAGCCGTTCGTCGCGATCCTCGATGGCTTCAAGCGCGATGAGATCGGCAAGCGGCACCATGGTGTCTTCGGCAAAGGGCGCCACATAGGAGCGGCGAAGCTCGGAAATATGCGCATAGCAGCCGAGATCGCGTCCGAAATCGCGTGCCAGCGACCGCACATAGGTGCCCTTGCCGCATTCCACCTCGAAGAAGGCGCGGTCCGCCTCCGCCTTCAGCAGCGTCAGGCGGAAGATTTCCACCTCGCGGGCCGGAATGTCCACCACTTCGCCGTCGCGCGCCAGATCATAGGCGCGCTCGCCGGCAATCTTGATGGCGGAAAACTGCGGCGGGATCTGGCTGATCGTGCCGGTATAATTCGGCAGGATGGCGCGGATGTCTTCCTCGGAAGGCCGGTTGTCGGAAGACTGCGTGACCTCGCCCTCCAGGTCGTCGGTCGAACGCTCTTCGCCCCAGGTCACGGTGAATTCGTAGATCTTGCGGCCGTCCATGACGTAGGGCACGGTCTTGGTCGCATCGCCCAGCGCAATCGGCAGCATGCCGGACGCGAGCGGATCGAGCGTGCCGGCGTGACCGGCCTTCTGGGCGTTGAACAGCCACTTGATCTTGCCGACGGCTTCGGTCGAGCCGAAATCCACCGGCTTGTCGAGGATCAGCCAGCCGGAAATCGGCCGGCCCTTGGGTTTGCGCGGTTTGGACATGGGTCTCTATTCTTGTTCGTCGGTGCCGGCATCGTGGTCGAGGTCACGGCTGACTTCGGGCGAGCGCAAAAGGGCATCAATCTTCTTGTAGTTGTCGAAGCTGGTATCATCGCGGAAGCGCACTTCCGGCATGTATTTCATCTGGCGCAACTGGCCGCCGATGCGCCCGCGGATGAACTTGGCATGGCGGTTGAGGGCGTCGATGATCTTTTCATGATCGGCGACGCCGAGCGGCGTCACATAGGCCGTCGCCAGCTTCAGGTCCGTCGACATGCGCACTTCCGAAATCGAGATCACCGTCTTCTCGATGAGGTCGTCGCGCACTTCGCCACGCTGGAGAACCTGCGTGATGGCAGCGCGGACCTGCTCGCCAACGCGCAGCATCCGCTGCGACGGGGCGGAAGATGTAGGTTTACTCATGGTTGTTTTTCTTTCCTTCGGGCCGTTTCATCACGCGCATCCTAGCAGAAACGCGGTGAAATGGCGCGGGCAGGCGTGCTCCATGCCTTGCGAATGCCAAAAGGTCAAGGCAAGGCGGCAAGTGCGAGCACTGCCGGACTGCGGAGAAGCCCCTTGAGCGCGATGATTAGGCTCTTGACGTTTGGCGGGATTTGACCACTTCTAGGTCTGTCTCCCCACGCGCAGACTGCCTGGGGACGGAACACTGGTGCCGGGCCCCTCTGGCGAGAGTTTTACGGCGCTCTCGCGATGTCGGTACCGCCTGCAAGCAAGCCGGCGGATTGAACCCCATGAAATCGATTAGTATCCGAATGCCGGATGCCGCTCACTGCGCGCATCCGCGTTTTGCTTTTCCGCAAGCTCTCAAGGCAGAGGTGCGCAGATGAGCCAGCCCACATCCCAAAGCTCCACCCTCGGTTATTTCCGCTGGGCCTTCATCGTCACCGTCATCGGCCTTATCCTTGGCGGCATTCTCGGCTGGCAGTCGAGCGGCACGATCAGCGGCATGCTGACCGTGTTTTTCATCTGTGCGGTCCTTGCCGTGCTGGAAATCTCGCTGTCCTTCGACAATGCCATCGTCAACGCCAACAAGCTGAAGGACATGACGCCGGTCTGGCAGCAGCGGTTCCTCACCTGGGGCATCCTGATTGCCGTCTTCGGCATGCGCATCGTCTTCCCGCTGTTGATCGTCGTCATCGCCGCCGGCATCGGCCCGATCGATGCGATCATTCTGGCAGCCGCCAAGCCGGAAGAATATGCCCGCATCATGAACGATGCGCATCTGCCGATCGCAGCCTTCGGCGGCACCTTCCTGATGATGGTCGGCCTCACCTTCTTCTTCAATCATGAGAAGGACGTCCACTGGATCGAGGTGCTGGAAAGCCGTGTCGCGCGCTTTTCCTCCATCAAGGGCATCGAAATTGCCTTCGTGCTTCTGCTGATCATGCTGTTTTCGCAGCTTCTGCCGGAAGCAGACGCCTCGACCTTCGTGCATGCGGCGGTCTACGGCCTCCTGACCTTCCTTCTCGTGGAAGTGCTGGGCGGCGTGCTGGATGCCTCGCAAAAAACCATGAGCGAAGCGGCCAAGGGTGGTCTCGGCGCCTTCATCTATCTGGAAGTGCTCGATGCGAGCTTCTCCTTCGACGGCGTGATCGGCGCCTTTGCGCTGACGCAGAACCTCTTCATCATCGCCATCGGCCTTGGCATCGGCGCCATGTATGTGCGCTCGATGACCATCATGCTGGTGGAGAAGGGCACGCTTGCCGAATACCGCTATCTGGAGCACGGCGCCTTCTATGCCATCCTGATCCTGTCGGTCATCATGTATATCCAGACGCTGTTCCACATTCCGGAAGTCATTACCGGCCTTGGCGGGGCGGGGCTGATCGGCCTCTCGCTCTGGTCCTCCATCCGCTACAACCGCCGCGAACGGGAACGCGACGGGCATACGGAGTTGAGCAGCAGCCACGTTTGACGCACACTGCAGCAATAAGAGTAACGACAGGCCCTTCGGGGCCTGTCCTGTTTCAGGGAGGAGACACATCATGACCAAGCCCCAATCCGCCGCCGTGATCCTTGCGCCACTGGAGGCGATGGCAGACTATAGCCGCGCCGTCCTCAGCGCTGCAGGCGCCGACGCAGAAACCGCCGAGGCGGCCACCCGCGCCATGCTGCATGCCTCGCGTCTTGGCGTCGACAGCCACGGCATCCGGCTTCTGGACCATTATGTCACCGTGATCGAACATGGCCGCGTCAACGGCTGCCCCGACATGCGCTTTTCCGGCGAAGGCGGGGCCGTTGCCGTCCTTGATGCCGACAATGCCCATGGCGCGCGCGCCACCTATCACGCCATGGACAAGGCAACCGCGCTTGCAGACCGCTTTGGCATCGGTGCCGTCTCCATCCGCAACAGTTCGCATTTCGGGGCAGCGGGAGCCTATGCGCTCGAGGCCGCCGAGCGCGGCTTCATCGGGCTTACCGTCTGCAATTCCGACAGTTTCGTGCGCCTGCATGATGGCGCCATGCGCTTTCACGGCACCAATCCGATTGCCTTTGGCGTGCCGGTGGCAGGAACAGAACCGTGGCTTCTCGACATGGCGACCAGCGCCATCCCCTATAACCGGGTAAAGCTTTACGAGAGCCTTGGGGTCTCGCTCCCTGACGGGGTTGCCTCGGATGCGCAAGGCCATGACACGATCGAGCCGCGCAAGGCCGACATGCTGGCGCCGCTGGGTGGGGCCTTCGGCTTCAAGGGAGCAGCCCTTGCCGGTCTCGTCGAGATCCTGAGTGCCGTGCTCTCCGGCATGAAACTCAGCTTCGACATCCTGCCGATGGGCGGGCCGGATCTGTCGACACCGCGCGGGCTTGGCGCCTTCGTGCTGGCGCTCAAACCTTCCGCCTTCCTCGACCAGGCGACCTTTGACGCCGGCATGACGCATTACCTGAAGAGCCTTCGCCAGTCGCCTGTCCGCGCCGATGCGGGTGCCGAAACGCATGTGATGGCGCCCGGCGACCGTGAATGGCAGGTGGCCGAGGCGCGCGAGCGGGACGGGATACCGCTCGATCCGGCAACGCAGGAGGCATTTCGCCGCTTTGCCGTCGCCTATGGCATTGCGCTGCCGTTTGCCAATCAGGCGTGAGCGCCCGTCCCTCGCTCGGACACCAAAACATGACTTTAATTTGAAGGTATAAGGCGCTATCCCTGCGACACACACTGCGGCTGATGCCGCAACGCGCGTTGAAAGGATTTCCGCATGGACCAGCCCGTGTCCCCCACCACCGAGCCGCCCCGCCAGCGTCCGAACCTGCCTGCCTGGACGCTTACCGTCATGGATGCCTTCGATCTGTCGCCCCACATGCGCCGCGTGCTTCTGGCGCCGGAACGGATCGAGGACTTCACCTACAGGCCGGGCCAGGACATCGTCTTCTTCCTGCCGCTGGGCAACGGTGAAACCGGCCGCCGTCATTACACCATTCGCGCGCTCGACCGGGCAACCGGCACGATCGCGGTGGATTTCGTGATGCATGGCGATACCGTCGGCCCGCGCTTTGCCCGCTCGGCCAAGGCCGGCGACACGGTGGAGGTGAAGGGACCGCGGGGTCGCATCGTGTTCAACGACAAGGCCGACTGGCATCTGATGACCGGTGACGAAACCTGCATTCCGGGCATTCTGCACATTCTGGAAACCATGCCCGCAAACGCGCGTGCCTTCGCCTTCATCGAGGTTCAGGACGAAAGCTGGCGGCAACCGGTGGTGACCTCGGGCCAGGCCGTGCTGGAATGGATTTATCGCGGGGATATTCCAGCGGGCCCAAGCACCGTCATGCTGGACCGCATCAAGGCCTTCGCGCTGCCGGACGGCCACGGCCAGGCGCTGATCATCGGCGAGACCAGCAATGTGCGCGCCCAGCGGCACCACCTGATCGAACGCGGGCTTTCCCGCGCGCAGATTGCGTCCGAAGGATACTGGCGGCCGGGCCGCAACGGCGGCCACGACCACGTGGACGACTGATCGCCGCACGGCATTTTGAGGATATCGGCCCGAGGCAGGATCAGGACATAGCGGGCCTGTTGGCGAAGCGGGACACGCTAGAAAAGCGCGTCCTCGAGGTCTTCGTCGCTGAGTGGCGTGACGGGCTCCTCCGGCGCAAGCTCGGTGCCCAGCACATGGGCATGCAGTTCCCGTTCGCTCGCCATCGTGTAGATCTGCGCGATCTGAGGCCCGATGGCTGCAAGCGCCTCGTCAAGACCCGCTGCCGACAGATCCTGGCGTGGATCGACGGCGATATCGTCGGCGCAAGCGCTGAGGATGGCGCCGAGTTCGGCATGGAAGTCCAGACGCTTGAGCGACGCATTCATGGCATTGACGCCGGCGCGGCCTTCCTCGGCCATGACCTTCAGATCCGCATCCATGCTGTCGCCGACGGCGCGGATGCGGGCAAGCGCCCGTTCCAGCCGGACATCGAGATGCTCTTCATCCGATAGTGCCTGTGGATCGTTCAGCAGCTGTTGTGCCGCGTTTTCGAGGACGTGCAGCTCCGCGAGGATCTTTTCCGCCGCCTCGTCGAGATGGCCGGCAAAGACGCGCAGTTCGGCGGTGACGACATTAATCGCCTTGCCCGCTTCGCCGATCTTGCCGCAGCGCAGGTTTGTGTTGAGCGCCATGTAGTGAATGTCGCCGCGCACCACCTGGACCAGGCTGATCCCGTCCAGGAGGTCGCGGACCGTGCCGACCGTGGTGCGGCTGAGATTGGAGGCGGCCTGCGCCACCAAATCGATTTCCGCCACCGCCTCGCGGGCTTCCGAAACGCCCTGCTCCAGTTCACGCAATGCATGGGTCGACTGGCCGTCGCCCTCGCCCATCATCAACTGCTGGATCTGGGTAATCTCCAGAAGATCCTCGCGAAAGCTTTCGATCGTCTCGACGATCTTCCTGGTGTCGCGGTCGAAATCACCGCGCGTCTGGTCCAGCTGCAACGACACAAGCTGGCGGATGATCGCAGAGAGACGCTCGCGATCCTCGCCCGTGAGCGACGCCGCCTGCGGCGTTGCGAGATAGTCCTCCAGGATCTCGAAGCTCGTCTGGCAGTGTTCGACACGCTGGCGGGTGATATCGCCGATCTGCATGGCAGACAAAGTGGAGGCAAGCTTGTTCTGGATACCGCGCGCGATGATACGAACCTTGTCAGCCCGCTCGGCCAGATGCCGGCGCTGATCGCGGATCTGGTCGACGCCGGTGGAAAGGCTGGCCACGATTTTCGGCACCGTCTGGCCATAGCGCAAGAGAATGGCGTCACCCTTGACGATGACGGGCGCAAGGCCTTCGCCGAGATCGCGCAGCTTGTCGGAAAAATTGTTGACCTGCTGGGCACCCTCCTGGATGCGCTGAAGGATCTCTTCGGCAAAGCCGGCGAAATCGTCGATGCCGGCGCCGGTGATCTTGGCGGTCACGGCAAAAGTGCGCAGGTAGCGCAGCGTTTCCTGCATGCTGCTGACATGGGGGCGCAGAACGCGCTCGGTGGAGGAGATTTCCCGAAAGCGGACCTGGCGCTCTCCTTCGGCAGCCGTCAACTGCGACAGCGCCGCGACCGTCGTGTTAAGCTCGCCCATGGTGGCTTTCGCCGTTCCCTCGTCCAGCGATCCGGTGAGATTATCGAGGGAGGCGATCATCTTGTTGAGGATGTCGAGAACGGACAAAAGCACGCCGCCGCCGTCCAGGAAGCGCTGCTCGATACGCGAGCGCGCGTCTTCCATGCGATCAACGGTATGCCGGACGCTGTTGCTGCCAAGGATCGAGAGCTGTTTCGCCGCTGCTGACAATGCCATTACACCCTTAAATCATCACCGAAGAATTGCACGCACCGCAGTCCATGGAACCTGCGTCAGGCAGCCGATGAGCCGCCTGTATTGCGACGCGTAACCTGTTGTGATGCCTCAACGTTAACAGGCAAAAAACCGAGGTTCACTTTCGGGGCGAGTGGTTAATTTTCCTGAGTGCCCGCACGCGGGAACCCATGATGATTCCTTCCACATCATAACTCATACCTGGGAATTAGGGGTTCGTTAATCGGCCGGGAGGAGCTTTCGAGAGCAATGCGTCGCGCTTTATACAAATTGGAGGAGCCTTGATGCTTTCCACCCCGTCTGCCTCCTTTACGATCACCCTTCCCGACACGCTGACGATCAGAAACATCGCGTCCGTGCGGGACGATTTACTGCAAGCCATTCAAGACCAAGACACCGTCATCGTTCAGGTGCCGGCCGATGTGCAGGCAGATCTGAGCTTCCTGCAGCTGGTCGAGTCGGCGCGCATCTATGCCGGCACTGCCGGCAAGCGGCTCGCCCTGGAAAGCCCCGTCGAGGGACGGCTCCTTTCGCTTTTGCAAAGGGCCGGATTTGCCGAGGACATGTCCGCGGACGATGCCGGTTTCTGGTTACATCAAGGGGAAATTCAATGACTGCCAGCATCCTCACCGTGGATGATTCCGCCAGTATCCGTCTTACCACGCGCGTGGCCCTCTCCAACGCCGGTTACCAGGTGACCGAAGCGGTGGACGGCAATGACGGCATCGCCAAGCTGAAGGGCGGACAATACGATCTGATCGTCACCGACCTCAACATGCCGGGCATGGACGGACTGACGATGATCCGCGAGCTGCGCAAGCTGCCGGCCCATATGGGCGTTCCCGTCATTTTCCTCACCACCGAATCCGATGCCGCCATCAAGCAGCAGGCCAAGGCCGCCGGCGCCACCGGCTGGCTGACCAAGCCTTTCGATCCGGAAAGCCTGGTAAAGATTGTCAGAAAGGTCCTTGGCCGATGAGTTTCCCAGATCCGATAGCCGTTTTCAGAACCGAGGCGGCCGAGCTGCTTGAGCAGATAGAGACCGGTCTACTGGATCTGAACCACGACCTGGCCGACAAGGAACAAGTGGACGCGGTGTTCCGCGGCCTGCACACGTTGAAGGGCTCCGGCGCCATGTTCGGCTTCGAGGCCCTTGCCGCGTTTACCCATCATTGCGAAACTGCCTTTGACCAGGTGCGCAAGGGCATCGTGCCGGCAACCCATGATCTGGTGACCGCCGTTCTCGGTGCCACCGACCACATGCGTGCGCTCATTGAAACGCCGAACGGCGATCACGAAGCGGCAAGCGAGGTCCTGCTGGCCGGTCTTCGCGCCGCCGTGGCCGCCGCTGCCGACCCCTCGCAGACGCCTGCGGCGGCCGCACCCGCCAAGCCGCAGGACGTAGGCTACCGCATCCGCTTCAGCCTTCCGGCCAATGCCATGGCCAATGGCACCAATCCGCTCGGCCTTCTCGACGAGCTTGCCGAACTCGGCGCCTGCCGCATTCGCGCCGACAAATCCGACATCCCTTCCCTCGACCTCATCGTTGCAAGCGATCTGCATGTCCGCTGGGACGTGGAACTGCTGACCGACCAGCCCCGCTCGGCTATCGAGGACGTGTTCATCTTCGTGATGGATGAAATGCAGCTGGACATCGCGGCGCTCTCGCCAAACCCGGCTGCGGCGTCGGCGGCAGTGCCCGTGGTCGCGGCTCCCGTATCGTCCGCGGCCCCCGCACCCGTTGTCGCAGCGCCCACGCCGGCACCGGCCCTCGCATCTGCCCCCGCACCGGCACCTTCACCAGCACCGGCAACTGCACCGGTCCCGGCCGAAACGCGCCAGAACGAAACCAAGCAGGCGAAATCGGCTGAAAACGTCCGCGTGCCCGCCGAGCGCCTCGACGAGCTGATGGACCGCGTCGGTGAACTGGTGATTGCCCAGTCGCGCCTCAGCCAGCTGGCCAATTCCAGCGCCGACCTGCAGCTGCGCGCCGTCTCGGAAGATGTCGAGCGCCTGTCGGGCGAGTTGCGCGACACGATGATGGTGCTGCGCATGGTGCCGGTTGCGCATCTCTTCAGCCGTTTCCGCCGCCTCGTGCATGATCTCGCCATCGAAACCGGCAAGAAGATCGAGCTGATCACCGAAGGCGAAACCACCGAAGTCGATAAGAGCGTGGTCGAACGCCTGGCCGATCCGCTGGTGCACCTGGTGCGCAATTCCTGCGACCACGGGCTGGAAACGCCGGAAGAACGAATTGCCGCCGGCAAGCCGGCCGCCGGCCGCATCTATCTCACCGCCCGCCAGCAGGCCGGCGAAGTGATCATCACCATTCGCGACGACGGGCGCGGCATCAACCGCGAACGGGTGCGCGCCAAGGCGGAAGCCTCCGGCCTCATTGCTTCCAACGCCACCCTCAGCGACCAGGAGCTTTTGCAGCTGATCTTCCAGCCGGGTTTCTCCACTGCCCAGCAGGTGACGAACCTGTCGGGCCGCGGTGTCGGCATGGACGTGGTGAAACGCACGATCGACGCGCTGCGCGGCACGATCAATGTCGCCAGCCAGAACGGCGAAGGCTCCAACATCTCGCTCGCCATCCCGCTCACGCTTGCCATCATCGACGGTCTTCTGGTGCGCGTTGGCAATGGCCGCTACGTCATCCCGCTCTCGGCGGTGGAAGAGTGCCTGGAACTGTCGCTCGATGAGGACATGCGCTCGCGCGGTCGCTCCTTCATCTCGCTGCGCGACAGCCTGGTTCCCTTCATCCGCCTGCGTGATCTCTTCCGCACCGGGACCAAGCCGGACCCCTTCCAGAAAGTCGTCGTCATTTCCACCGGCGCCGAGCGGGTGGGCCTCGTCGTCGACCAGATCATCGGCGACCACCAGACCGTCATCAAGGGCATGTCGAAGCTGCACCATGACGTGGCGACCTTCTCGGGCGCCACGATCCTTGGCGACGGTGGCGTCGCCCTTATTCTCGACGTCGGCCATCTGGTCGCCGCAGGCCAGCAACAGGAGGCGCAGTTGCGCGCTGCAGGATGAGCCAAGCACAGAGAAACTTAGCCGAGGACCTTTGGAACGGCCGCGAAGAGGTGGAGGTCCTGACCTTCGACATCGCCGGCGAAATGTTCGCGCTTGAGGCCGTCAAGGTTCAGGAAATCCTCGATCTCCTGCCGGAAACCACCGTGCCCGGAGCAAAGCCCTTCGTCGGCAGCGTCATCAATTTTCGCGGCAAGGTCATTCCGCTCGCCGATATCCGGCTGGCCTTCGGCATGGAGGCCACCAAGCCGACAATCGACAGCCGCATCATCGTGATCGAGCTGGATATCGATGACGAACCGACGCTGACCGGCATCCGCACCGACAAGGTCAACGAAGTCACGACCCTGATGAAGGCGGCTGGCGAGCCACCGCCGAGCGTCGGCATGCGCTGGCGGCCGGATTTCATCGACTGCCTGGTGCGGCGCGGCGGCGAATTCATCATCATTCCCAACCTGCATACCATTTTTTCGGCTCAGCAAGAGCGAATGCCCAACCAACCGCTGCAAGCCTAGGCCGGCACAGGAGATTTCATCATGCGCGCTTCCATCAAGTTAAAGCTCACCGTGGCCTTCGGCTTCGTCATCCTTCTTCTGCTGGCGGTCGCCGGCCTCGGCGTCTACAGCCTCGGAAGCCTCAACGATGAGCTGGAAAACGTGGTGGAAGGCCCGGCTGCCCGGCTGAAGCTTGCACAGGACCTCAGCAATCTTCAGCTGGAACAGATCCGCCAGCAGAAGAACATGCTGCTGGCCACCAATGCATCGGCCGCGCGCGACTATACCAGCAAGCTTGACCAGGCACGCGCCGAATTCGATCGCGAATTCAATGAGGTTCAGGCCAAGGCCACTCAGGAGGGCCGCGCGATCTGGAGCAAGCTGCAGGGCCTCACCGCCGATTACCGCCGCCAGGACGACCAGATCCGCAGCCTGCTTATGGGCGGCGACCAGCCGGCCGCCCTCAAGATCTCCACGACGGAAAATCGCGCCACCGCCGGCGAGATCGACAAGGTCCTCGAGGACGTGGTGACGCTGGAAACCAAGCGTCTGCATGACTCCAAGCAGGGCGCCTACGAAGATTATCTCCAGACCCGCATGATCATGCTGTCGGTTGCCGGCTTTGCCCTTCTGGTGGCCGTTGGCGCAGCGCTCTGGATCGCCGTGTCGATCAACCGCGGCCTGCGCAACGCAACGAACGCCGTGCAGAGTGTTGCGGAAGGCGATCTGACCAAGCTTGTCACCATCACCACAAGGGACGAAATCGGTGACCTGCTCGGCTATGTCAACACCATGATCGAGCGCCTGCGCGGCGTCGTCGGCGATGCGCTTTCGGCCTCCGACAACGTCTCGTCGGGCAGCCAGGAACTGTCGGCAAGCTCCGAGCAGCTGTCGCAGGGTGCGACGGAACAGGCATCAGCCGCTGAGGAAGCCTCCGCTTCGATGGAGCAGATGGCCGCCAACATCAAGCAGAACGCCGATAATGCCGCCCAGACAGAAAAGATCGCCCGCCAGTCCTCGCGCGATGCCGAAGCCTCGGGCCAGGCAGTGTCTCGTGCTGTCGGCGCCATGCGCACGATTGCCGAAAAGATCTCCATCGTGCAGGAAATCGCCCGCCAGACGGACCTTCTGGCGCTGAATGCCGCCGTTGAAGCGGCCCGCGCCGGCGAGCATGGCAAGGGCTTTGCCGTCGTTGCCTCGGAGGTGCGAAAGCTTGCCGAGCGCAGCCAGGCGGCGGCGGCCGAAATCTCCGCCCTCTCGGGCGATACGGTCCAGGTGGCAACCGATGCCGGCGAGATGCTGAGCCGGCTGGTTCCCGACATCCAGAAGACGGCAGAACTGATCTCCGAGATCTCCGCCGCCTGCCGCGAGCAGGATATCGGGGCCTCGCAGATCAACGAGGCGATCCAGCAGCTCGACAAGGTGACCCAACAGAATGCCGGCGCCTCCGAGCAGATGTCGGCGACATCCGAAGAGCTTGCCGCCCAGGCCGAGGAACTGCAGGCCTCCATCGCCTTCTTCCGCGTGGAAAACGGCCACAAGGCCGCCGCCCGCCCGGCGGCCCCGCAGCGGGCTACCCCCACCCATCGCGCTCAACCACAGCAGAAGCGCCAGAGCCAGCAATCGGTTGCGGCCCAGCAGGCCCGCGTGAAGGGCTTTGCGCTGGATATGTCGATGGGTGGCCCGGACGACGACGACCACGATTTTCGCCAGAGCGCCTGAAGGCGCTCTGGCAGAGAGGACTACCGCCGAAACCTCCGGATGTTGCCCGGGGTTTTGAGCGGCCACAGACTTCATGAGGAAACGCTGTCATGCGGATGACCATCAAGACCAAGCTCACGGCTGCATTTGCCCTCCTGTTGTCGCTGATGGCGGCCATGGGTGCCTATGGACTCTATGCTATCGATGATGCCGGCGAGACCCTCCATCATACACTGGCCGGCCCCGTGGCGCGTCAGTCCAACGCCATGACCATGGTCAGCCTGCAGCTGAAGCTCGGCCGGGCCCAGCTGGAACTGATCGAGGCGCACAACGCCGAGGACGCAGCCCAGCTGATTCGCACGGCCGACGACTTGCACGAGCAGCTTGTGAAGTCTGCCGAATGGGCCGTGGATGCCGCAGAAACGGAGGCCGGCAAGAAAGCCTATGCCGATATCATCCTCCTTCTGCGCGATGGCGCGCGCATCGACGAGCAGATCCGGGCGCTGGTCAGGGCCGGCGATTCGGCAGGCGCCCTCAAGCTCGCCAAGGGCCCCAATGACGCCCTGATGGACAAGGTCGAGGCTCTGATCGACGGACGCCTTGCCAACAATCGCAGCCAGATGCAGGAGGCGGAAGCCCATGCGGTTGCAACGCGCGCCACGACCCAGATCGTGGTCGGCATTGCCCTTGCCGTCGCCTTGCTCTCCGGCCTCATTTGCGCCGTCCTCATCCTGCGCGGTATCGGCCGCGGCCTGCGGTCCCTGCAGGAGGCAACGAGTGCTGTTGCCCTGGGCGACCTCGACCAGGAGATCCGGGTTTCCGGCAATGACGAAATCAAGGACGTGGTCGACACGGTCAATCGCATGGCAGCCAATCTGCGCCAGACGGCAGGGGTTGCCAGCCGCGTGGCGCTCGGCGACATCAAGGTGTCGGTCACGCCGCTCTCCGACAAGGACACGCTCGGCCATGCCATGCAGGACATGGTGGCCTATCTCGGCGTGACGGCAAACCTGGCCGAGAGCATTTCCGCCGGTGACCTGACGGTCGAAGCCCGTCGTCAGTCCAAGGACGACGTTCTCGGCACGGCGCTGGAATCCATGGTTCAGCGTCTGCGCGGTGTCGTCGGCGACGCATTGTCGGCCTCCGACAATGTCTCGTCGGGCAGCCAGGAGCTTTCGGCCGGTGCCGAGCAGCTGTCGCAGGGATCTACCGAACAGGCGGCAGCCGCCGAACAGGCCTCCGCCTCGATGGAGGAGATGGCCGCCAACATCAAGCAGAACGCCGATAACGCCGCCCAGACCGAAAAGATCGCCCGCCAGTCCTCGCGCGACGCCGAAGCCTCCGGCCAGGCGGTCTCCCGCGCCGTCGGCGCCATGCGCACGATTGCCGAAAAGATCTCCATCGTGCAGGAAATCGCCCGCCAGACCGACCTTCTGGCGCTGAATGCCGCCGTTGAAGCGGCCCGCGCCGGGGAACACGGCAAGGGCTTTGCCGTCGTTGCCTCGGAAGTGAGAAAGCTTGCCGAGCGCAGCCAGGCGGCCGCCGCCGAAATCTCCTCGCTCTCCGGCAGCACCGTCCAGGTGGCAACCGATGCCGGCGAAATGCTGAACCGACTGGTGCCCGATATCCAGAAAACCGCGGAACTCGTGTCTGAAATCTCGGCGGCCTGCCGCGAGCAGGATATCGGCGCCTCGCAGATCAACGAGGCGATCCAGCAGCTCGACAAGGTCATCCAGCAGAATGCCGGCGCGTCTGAGGAAATGTCCTCCACGTCGGAGGAACTGGCGGCACAGGCCGAGGAACTGCAGGCCTCCATCGCCTTCTTCCGCGTCGATCGGGCCCCGACCGCGCACCGGGCGGTGGCAGCACCGGCACCCCGGACAGCGGGCAAGGCCGCACCGGTGAAACGGCAGACAGTTTCGGCCCAGCTTTCGCGCGCAAAAGGCTTTGTCCTCGACATGTCGGGCGGCGGGCCGGACGAGGAAGACCAGGATTTCAGGCAGA
This sequence comes from Neorhizobium fuzhouense, assembly GCF_042611105.1. Taxonomy (NCBI): domain Bacteria; kingdom Pseudomonadati; phylum Pseudomonadota; class Alphaproteobacteria; order Hyphomicrobiales; family Rhizobiaceae; genus Neorhizobium; species Neorhizobium fuzhouense. The sequence continues at coordinate 149,058 of NZ_JBHFFP010000011.1, forward strand.
TGGCTTAACCCTTGCTTTCACAATTCCGGCTAAACTGAGCAAATTCAAGCGGCCCGATGCAGGGGCCGCATCATACCGGTCAACCGGTGCGCACAAGGGTGAATGTCATCGTTCCTGGTGCGGAAAGTTGAAGTAAAATCTCTCTTTCCTGTGGGACATAACCATGCGTTTCACCATCAAGCTCAAGCTGGCCTTGGCCTTTGGCTTTCTGATCCTGCTCTCCAGTGCGACGGTGATTGTCGCCATCATCAATCTCGGCAATCTGAATTCCGCCATCAGCGGCATCGTACAGGGGCCGGCAGCGAATCTGCGGATCTCCTCGGACCTGTCGACGGCGATCCTGAACGCGATCCGGGACGAAAAGAACGCGATCATCAATACTGATCCCAAGCAGATCGATACGTTCGTCACACAGATCCGGACCAACCTGCAGAAGGCGGATGTGGCCCTGCAGAAGCTGGCGCAGAGCCACAATCCGGCGGTTATCGAGAAGGTCGCTCAGATGAACCGGCAGCTGCCGGCCTGGAAGCAGATTGATGAGCAGGTCATCAAGCTTGCGACCGAGAACACGGACGAAAGCAACCGCAAGGCGGGCGAGATTTCCATGGGAGACGGTCGCAAGGCCTTCAATGAGGTTCTGATCTCGTTGAACGCGGTCAACGAAGCGATCGCTGCCGATCTTCGCACGACGGATGAAGCGACCAACGAGCAGTACACCACCTCGCGCAATCTCCTGATCACCGGCCTTGCCGTGATGTTTGTTCTGTCCGCCGCCGTCGCCCTCTGGATCGCGCTTGGCATCAACAGCGGCCTGAAGAAGATCAAGGCGGTTGCGGATGCCGTTGCCATCGGCGATCTCAACCAGAACATCGAGATCAAGACCAATGACGAAATCCGCGACGTCGTGGAAAGCGTCCGGGTCATGACCGGCAACCTGCGCAATACCGCAGACATTGCCGACCAGATTTCGAACGGCAACCTGACGGTATCGCCCAAGCCGCTGTCGGACAAGGATACGCTCGGCAAGTCGCTGGAAAGCATGGTTGCGCGTCTGCGCGGCGTCGTGGGTGATGCGCTGGCCGCCGGCGACAATGTCTCGTCGGGCAGCCAGGAACTGTCGGCAAGCTCCGAGCAGCTGTCGCAGGGGGCCACCGAACAGGCGTCTGCGGCGGAAGAAGCCTCTGCCGCCATGGAACAGATGGCCGCCAACATCAAGCAGAACGCCGATAACGCCGCCCAGACGGAAAAGATCGCCCGCCAGTCCTCGCGCGATGCCGAAGCCTCCGGCCAGGCAGTGTCGCGTGCCGTCGGCGCCATGCGCACGATTGCCGAAAAGATCTCCATCGTCCAGGAAATCGCCCGCCAGACCGACCTTCTGGCGCTGAATGCCGCCGTTGAAGCCGCCCGCGCCGGCGAACACGGCAAGGGCTTCGCCGTCGTTGCCTCGGAAGTGAGAAAGCTTGCCGAGCGCAGCCAGGCGGCCGCCGCTGAAATCTCCGCCCTCTCGGGCGATACGGTCCAGGTGGCAACCGATGCCGGCGAGATGCTGAGCCGGCTGGTTCCCGACATCCAGAAGACCGCCGAACTGATTTCCGAGATCTCCGCGGCCTGCCGCGAGCAGGATATCGGGGCCTCGCAGATCAACGAGGCGATCCAGCAGCTCGACAAGGTCACCCAGCAGAATGCCGGTGCCTCCGAGCAGATGTCGGCGACCTCCGAAGAACTTGCCGCCCAGGCCGAGGAACTGCAGGCCTCCATCGCCTTCTTCCGCGTGGAACAGGCCAATGCCGGCCGCAACGCACAGCAGCGCGGCCCGGCAAGATCCGCCAAGCCGGCGCCATCTGCTGCCAAGGCAAGGCCGGTGCAGCGCCCGGCCGCCAGCCAGTCGGTTGCCGCCCAGCAGGCCCGCGCCAAGGGCTTTGCACTGGACATGTCGATGGGTGGTCCTGACGACGACGATGCCGATTTCAGGGAAAGCGCGTGACATCATGACGATACAATCGGAAGCCCAGTTCGTTACTTTCAGCCTCGGCGAGGAAATCTTCGCCGTTCCGGTCGAAGTGGTCCGGGAGATCCTGGACCACGAGGAACCGTTCAAGATTCCCCACGGCCCCGATTATCTTCTGGGGCTGCGGGATGTGCGCGGACAGGGCGTTCCGGTGATCGATCTGCGCCTGAGGCTCGGCCTCAGCCGCACGGAAAAGACGCCGCATACCCGCATCCTGGTGCTCGATGTGCCCGTCGGCAACAAGGTGCTGGTGCTCGGCCTCGTCGCAGACCGGGTCTACGAGGTCGTGCCCTTCCTGCGCGAGCAGATCGAGGCCGCGCCGGATATCGGCATTCGCTGGCGCTCGGAATATATTTCGGGCGTCGTGCGGCGCAATGGCGGCTTTGTCGTCATCATTGATCTTGCCCGCCTGTTTTCAGACGAGAGCCACGCGCTTGCCGGGGTGACCTCCACCCTGCAGGTGGCGTGAGCAGGAGACCAGCGTGGCCGCAGCCCCGGAACTTGCCCGCCAGTCGCTCGACGACCGCCTGAGCACGCGGAACTTCGAACAACTGGCCAAATACATCTACGATTACAGCGGCATCAAGATGCCTGTGACCAAGGTGACGATGCTGGAGGGACGCCTGCGCCGCAGGCTTCGCGTGACCGGCATTGCGACGTTCGATGACTATTGCGATTACCTCTTCAATCAGAACGGCCTCGAAAGAGAGCAGGTCTACCTGATCGATGCGGTGACCACCAACAAGACGGACTTCTTCCGCGAGCCCAAGCACTTCGATTACCTTGCCGGCACTGTCGTTCCGGAGCTTGTCCAGGAAGGTGTACCGTTGATCAGGGCATGGAGTTCGGCCTGCTCGACCGGCGCCGAACCCTATACGATGGCCATGGTGCTGGCCGATTGCCTGGCCCAGAAGCCCGGCATCGACTTCCGCATCATTGCGACCGACCTGTCGACCGAAGTGCTGCACACGGCGCGTCGGGCGATCTATACGGAAGAAACCGTTGCCCCCGTCTCCAGGGAGGCACGGCGCAAATACATCATGCAGTCTGTCGACCCCAAGCGGGGGGAAGTCCGCATCACCCCGCAGCTTCGCCAGCGCGTCGGCTTCGGCCGGCTGAACCTGATGGACGACGCCTACGCGATCAAGGACATGCAGCACGTGATCTTCTGCCGTAACGTGCTGATCTACTTCGATAAACCGACACAGCAGCATGTCCTGAGCCGGCTATGCGACTGCCTTTTGCCGGGCGGCTACCTGTTCATCGGTCATTCGGAGACAGCAACCGGCTTCAGCCTGCCGATCAAGCAGGTGGCCAATACAGTCTTCAAACGGGTGTGAGCCATGGGCACCGAGATTGCCAAGAAGATCCGCGTCCTGATTGTCGATGATTCCGCCAGTATCCGGCAGACGCTCACCATGGTCCTGTCGGAAGATCCCGAAATCGAGGTCATCGGCACGGCGACAGACCCGTTTGCTGCAGCCCGCCGTATCCGCGACGATGTGCCGGACGTCATCACGCTCGATGTGGAAATGCCGCAGATGGACGGCATCACCTTCCTGCGCAAGCTGATGTCGCAGCACCCGATCCCGGTCGTCATGTGTTCCTCGCTGACGGAAGCAGGCTCCGAAACGCTGATGCAGGCGCTGGAAGCCGGCGCCATCGACATCATCCAGAAACCGAAGATCGGCGCGGCGGACCATCTGGCCGAAAGTGCGGAGCGCATCCGCACGGCCGTCAAGGCCGCCGCCAAGGCGCGGCTCGGCAAGCTGCGTCGGTTCAGGAGCCCCGAACCGGTGGCGCAGAAATTGACGGCAGATGCCGTCCTGCCGCCGCCGAAGGTGGGAGCCATGGCCAAGACCACCGAAATGGTGGTGTGCATCGGTGCCTCCACCGGCGGCACCGAGGCCTTGCGCGAATTGCTGGAAGCGCTTCCGGCAAACGCCCCCGGCATCATCATCGTGCAGCACATGCCGGAGAAATTTACCGCAGCCTTTGCCAAGCGGCTGAACAGCCTGTGCGAGGTCGAGGTCAAGGAAGCCGAAGACGGGGATCCGGTTCTGCGCGGCCATGTGCTGATTGCCCCGGGCGACAAGCATATGCTGCTGGAGCGGCGCGGTGCCCGCTATCATGTGTCCGTCCGCGCCGGCCCCCTGGTCAGCCGCCACCGCCCCTCCGTCGATGTCCTGTTTCGCTCGGCCGCCCGCGCGGCCGGCAGCAATGCGGTCGGTGTCATCATGACCGGCATGGGCGATGACGGCGCGCGCGGCATGCTGGAAATGCACGAAGGCGGCGCCTTCACGCTGGCGCAGGACGAAGCAAGCTCGGTGGTGTTCGGCATGCCGAAGGAAGCCATCGCCCGCGGTGGCGTCGACCGCATCGTGCCGCTCGACCAGATCGCCCGCGAAATCCTGGCCGCCGACAAGCGCCACTGAAGAGAGCGTCCCCCGCATTGGCGATGCTGACGACGGGGCCTTCAAAGGCCCCTTCTGCACGCCTGCGAAGCGCTCCGGCGCTATCTCTTACATCCGCGCCTTTTCGCTTTTTTAACCATGCTGCGGGATAGTGCGAGGGCACCATGACGCGCGTGCCTTTGCGAGCAATGCCGGCTCACGAACCTTTCCCTGAGGATCGACGATGCCCGTCATTACCTTTGCAAACACCAAGGGCGGAGCCGGCAAGACCACGGCCGTGCTGCTGCTGGCCTCAGAACTTGCCCATGCCGGCTATCGCGTCACCGTTCTCGACGCCGATCCGCAATACTGGATGTCGCGCTGGTTCGATGCCTCCCCATCCATTCCCCGCCTGTCCGTCATCTCCTATGTGACGCAAGCCTCGATCGACCGCCATCTGGCTGAGGCGCAGGCGGCAAGCGATTACGTGCTGGTCGATCTGCCGGGCGCCCGCAGCCCGCTTCTGGCAAAGGCCATCGGCCTTTCCGATCACGTGCTGATCCCCATCCAGGGCTGCGCCATGGACGCGCAGGGCGGCGCCCATGTGCTGGAACTCCTTCAGTATCTCGGTGAAAAGCTCGGCATGCACGTGCCCCATTCGGTGGTGCTGACCCGCGTCAATTCCATGGTGACGACGCGGGCGCTTCTCGCGGTCAAGGGCCTTCTCGCACAGCGCAATGTCGATGTGCTGAACACCCCGATCATCGAGCGCTCCGCCTATCGCGACATCTTCGACTGCGGCGGAACACTGCATACGATGGATGGCGAGCGCATCAGCAATCTCGACAAGGCCCGCGAGAACGCAAGGCTCTACGCCGAGGAAATCGTGCGGCGCGTTCCGGGGGCACAGGCTGGCGCGACCCGTATGGCGGCACGATAATCCCTTCACGACATCCGGCCGCCGGCTCTCAAACGGGCCGCGGTATTCTTTGCCGCGACAGGGTAATACAGCCGCTGTTTTATCCGCGCGGCTGGTCCTCATCCTCCAGTACGCGCCAGGCGGCGCCGTCCAGATCGTCATACTGGCCATTGCGCAACGACCACAGGAAAGCCCCGAGGCCAAGGCCGCCGAGCAGCAGGGCAACCGGGATCAGATAGATCAGCATGTTCATGCGGGCGAGACCTTTGCGGTGAGCGCCGCGGGGCGCCGCCTATCCGGTTCGGAAAGCGACACCTTTGCCTGCCGCGCCGCATGGTTCAGCCGCAGGGAATTGGCAACCACGATCAGCGAGGATGTCGACATGGCAATCGCGGCAATCAGCGGCGTGGCATAGCCGGCGATTGCGATCGGCACGGCGATGATATTGTAGCCGATGGCGAGAGCAAAATTCTCGCGGATCAGCCGGCCGGCCTTGGCAGAAATGCGGATTGCCATCGGCACCGCCTCAAGTGTGTCATGCATGAAGACGAAGTCCGCCGCCTGCCGGCCGATATCGGCGGCCGTTGCCGGCGCCATAGAGACATGGGCGGCGCTGAGCGCCGGCGCATCGTTGATGCCGTCGCCCACCATCAGCACCCGCCGTCCGGCCCCCTGCAGGGCGGCAATCGCCTGCGTCTTGCCGCCGGGCGACAGTTCAGCCTCGAAGGCATCGATGCCGAGCCGTGCGGCCATGGCGGCAACGACCGGGCGCCGGTCGCCCGAAAGCACCTGCGTTTCGAACCCTCCCTGCTGCAGCGTGGCAATCGCCGCCTCGGCATCGGGGCGCGGCCGGTCTTCAGCCAGGAAGCGGGCGATTTCCAGCCCGTCGAGAGACAGCACCACTTCGGAACCGCCATCACGCGTGCTCACCGTTTCCGGGCAGGCGAAGGCGCGGCTGCCGAGGCGATATCGCCCTTCGGGCCGGTCGCAGGAAAGCCCCTCGCCTGCCAGTTCCGTCACCGTGCCAAGGGTGGGCACCGGCCCGGCAAAGGCATTGTAGATGGCCTGCGACAGCGGGTGGCGGGAACGCGATGCCATGGCTGCCGCCATCGCGATATTGGCCGGCGTGCCCACCGTCTCAATGAGTTGCGGACGCCCGAGCGTCAGCGTTCCGGTCTTGTCGAAGACGACCGTATCGATCTCGGCAAGCCTCTCCATGGCCGATCCGTCCTTGACCATGACGCCGTTCTGGAAGAGCCGCCCGGCCGCCACCACCTGCACGACCGGCACGGCAAGGCCGAGCGCGCAGGGGCAGGTGATGATCAGGACGGCAATGGCAATCAGCATGGCCTGCTTCCAGTCGCCGCCGAAGAAGCCCCAGCCGAGAAAGGTGAGGAATGCCAGAAGATGCACCGCCGGCGAGTAGATCTGGGCGGCCCGGTCCGCAATACGGCGATACTGCGCCCGCCCGCCTTCGGCCGCTTCCATCAGCGCGATGATTTCCGACAGGAAGGACTGACGCGCCGTCGCCGTTGCCTGAAGCAGCAGCGAACCGGTGAGGCTGACGGTGCCGGCCTGCACGGCCGCGCCCGGGCCCACGGCAACCGGCGCGCTTTCACCGTTCACGATCGACAGGTCGAGGTCGCTTTCTCCCTCGATGACCAACCCATCCACCGGCACGCGGTCGCCAGCGGCAATGGCGATATGATCCCCCGGCATGACCTCCTCGACCGGACGATATTCCCGGCTGCCGTCGGCCGCCACCACCATGGCGCCGCGCGGAGAAATGCGGGCAAGGCCGGTAATGGCCGAGCGCGCCCGGTCGCGCATGATATGATCGAGCGTGCGCCCGATCAGCAGGAAGAAGAGGAGCGAGACAGTTGCATCGAACCAGGCATGCTCGCCGTGATGAAGGGTTTCCCAGAGCGAGACCGCATAGGACAGCGTAATCGCCAGGGCGATCGGCACATCCATGTTGGTGCGCCCGCGTTTCAGCGCCGCATAGGCCGACCGATAGAAGAAGCGGCCGCCATAAACGAGCGCGGGGGCGGCGATCATCGCCGAGATCCAGTGAAAGAGATCGCGCGTCGACGCTTCAGCCCCCGACCAGACGGAGACCGACAGCAGCATGATATTGGCAGCGGCAAAGCCGGTGACGGCAACGCCGCGAATGAGCTGCGCCTTCATCACATCGCCCGCCTCTTCTGCGGCCGACAGCAGATGCGCGTCATAGCCGGTCGCCCGCTTGATGGCCCGCACCAGATCGACCGGATCCATCGCCGTCTCGTCCTGCGGCACCTGCCAGACGATGGACACACGGCGAGTCGACAGATTGACGCGAGCCTTGGAGACGGGAGAGAGCGCCATCAGAGCCTGCTCGACGGCGCTGATGCAGGTGCCGCAGTGCACGCCGGGCACGCTGAGGTCGAGCTGGTAGAGGCCGTCGCCGAGATCGCGGCTTGCCAGCATCAGTTCCTCGGCCGATGGCAGCGCAAGCGTCGCCCCCGCCATGTCCAGCGAGCCTTCCGTTCCCGGTGCGCAGCAGCTCATTTTACCTCTCCGATCACCGCGATGCGCTTGTTGTGGTGGAGAATACGCTGGCCGTTGCGCATGGCGCTGGTATCGACGATCCAGTGGCCGGTCGCCACCTCGCGCGCCGCCTCATAGGTGCCGTTGCCGACATCCGACAGGGTGACCGAAAAATCCTGGTGGTCGCCTACGGGCCGCTTGAAGGTGGCCGTGACCGTATCGATGGGCACCGGCTTCTGGTCCGGGCCGGTAATCACATAGCGGATCACGCCCTTTTCCACCGAGAGCGTGCCTGTCACGCCGCTTGCGCCCAGAGCCTTGGCTTCGGCCACCTTGGAATTGAACTGCTGGCTGGCGACATAGGTATTTTCCACCACCAGCCCGCTCCAGGAATGGACGGCCTGATAGGCCATGTAGAAATTGACCGAGATGATCGTGCCGAAGAACAGGCAGACGACGCCCATCATATGCCATCCGGTAAAGACGAAACTCTTGGTGTGGGTCATCACTTGGCTCCCGGAGTATTGAAATTGGCGCGGTAGACATCTTTTTCATGGCTGGCGCGGTCTTCGGCGATGAAGCTGAAGCCTTCGCGGGCATCGCCCACGGCTCCCTTCGGCAGCGTCACGAAGACCTTCAGCGTGGTCGCCTTGTCCGGCTCCACCGGAATGGCAAAGACGCGGTCGGAGGTGTCGGTGAGCGTCGGGATCTTCATCTCGGCACCGGCAAGCCCCATCATTGACAACAGCACCGTGCGCCGTTCGGGGATCATGTTGAGAAGCCGGATCGTATAGCCGTTGCGGATGGATCCGTCCGATTCCAGCACATATTGCGGATTGCGGTCATGCAGCACATTGATCTCCAGCCGGTCGCGGCTGAGGAGAGCAATGATGAGGCCGATCCCGACGGCGGTCCAGACGCCCATGTAAAGCAGCGTGCGCGGCCGCAGGATGATGCGCCAGTTGAAATGGCGCACGCGGTCGCTGAACATGCCGTCGGGTTTGCGCACCCGGGCGGGCTGGATGGCGGTCTGCCCATTGTCTGTCGCAAGCGCCATGTTCGACTGGTACTCGTTGAGCGTGGCATAGCCGATCAGCCCGCGCGGACGCTCCAGCTTGTCCATGACGCTGTCGCAGGCATCGATGCAGAGCGCACAGGTGATGCATTCCATCTGCTGGCCGTCGCGAATGTCGATGCCCATGGGACAGACCGCAACGCAGGCATTGCAATCGACGCAATCGCCGACGGCTTCATTGGCGGCCGCCACCTTTTTCTGATGCTTGCCGCGTGGTTCGCCCCGCCAGTCATTATAGGTGACGACCAGCGAATTGTCGTCCAGCATGGCGCCCTGGATGCGCGGCCAGGGGCACATGTAGATGCACACCTGCTCGCGCATCAGCCCACCCAGCACATAGGTGGTGGCGGTGAGAAAGGCGACGGTCGAATAGGCAACGAAAGCCGCCTGGCCCGTCAGGAAATCGAAGGCAAGGGAGGGCGCATCGGCAAAGTAGAAGATCCAGGCGCCGCCGGTTGCCACCGCGATCAGCAGCCAGATCGCATGCTTTGTCACCCGCTTGACGATCTTGTCGGCTGTCCAGGGACCGGCGTCGAGCTTCATGCGAGCATTGCGGTCGCCCTCGATGAAGCGCTCGACCACCAGGAACAGATCGACCCAGACGGTCTGTGGACAGGTATAGCCGCACCAGGCCCGGCCGACGGCGGAGGTGACGAGAAACAGGCCGAACCCCGCCATGACCAGAAGGCCCGCGACGAAGAAGAATTCCTGCGGCCAGATCTCGATGAAGAAGACATAGAAACGCCGGTTGGCGAGATCCACCAGCACCGCCTGGTCAGGCGCAAACGGGCCACGGTCAAAGCGGATCCAGGGCGTCAGATAATAGATGCCGAGCGTGATCAGCATGACCAGCCATTTGAACCGGCGAAAACGCCCCTCCGCCCGCTTGGGAAAAATTTTCTTGCGCGCGGCATAGAGCGGCTCGTTGGGCGTCGACGGCGGCTTTCCGCCGCTCTGTTCGGCCTTCGGGTCTTTGGCGGTATAAAGGTTCATGGGGGCTGATCCACTTCTCATCGGCGCCGTTTTCCCATCGATCCGCCCGGCGATCCTTGACTTGGGTCAAGTTCCAGGAGGGCGCGCGCCGATGTCGCAGCGTCTGCTCCCGAAACGAAAAAGGCCGCGCCCGAAGAGCGCGGCTTCAAAGGTACTGCAGAAGCGGGCGACGAATTATTCGCCGCCGCCCAGCGCATGGATGTAGACGGCCAGTTCCTTGACGGTGGTATCGCCGAGGCGGGTCTGCCAGGCCGGCATCACACCGTGCTTGGGCTGGCGCACCTGGCCGGCGATCTGCTCCTCGCCCTTCACCTTCAGCCAGATGGCATCGGCAAGGTTCGGCGCACCGAACTCGCGGTTGCCCTTGGCGTCTTCGCCATGGCAGGAGGCACAGTTGTCGGCAAACAACGCCTTGCCGGGTTCCACCATTGCCGGATCATGCGGCGTTCCGGTGAGGCTGACGACATAGGCGGCCACCTGGCGGATTTCGATCGGCTTCAGGATATCGGCAAAGGCCGGCATTTCGGACACGCGGGTTTCCGCATCGTCCGCATAGCGAATGCCATGGGCGATGGTCTGGTGGATGTCCTCGATCTTGCCGCCCCACAGCCAGTCGTCGTCGTTGAGGTTCGGATAGCCGGCACCGCCGGTCGCGCCCGAGCCGTGGCACTGCACGCAATTGACCTTGAAGGCGGCAGCGCCGGCCGCCGTTGCAAATTGCGCCATCTGCGGATCGGCGAGGATTTCCGGCAGCGACGAGGTCGAGATCTTCTCGACGATCGCTCCTTGCGCGGTCTTGGCGCCCGCCAGCTCGGCCGACAGCTCGGCGCGGCTGGAATAGCCCAGCACGCCCCGGGTCGCGCCCGTCAAAAGCGGCACGGCCGGATAGACCACCATATAGCCGATCGCCCAGGCGATACAGGCATAGAAGGTCCACAGCCACCAGCGCGGCAGCGGGTTGTTCAGTTCGCGGATGCCGTCCCACTCATGGCCGGTGGTTTCGACGCCGCTGATGTCATCAATATGTTTGTCCGCCATGATCAATCCTCCTTCAGAGGGATTTTTGCCGCTTCGTCGGCGAGGCTCTTGGCGCCGGGACGAAGGGTCAGGAACACGGCGCCGAGGAAGAACAGGGTCATGGCGAGCAGACCCCAGCTATCGGCGAAGTGGCGCATTGCGGTATAGACTTCCATCTTCCCATCTCCTCAGCGGTAACCGGTGGCGTCGTCATAGGTGGAGAAATCGACCAGCGTGCCGAGCATCTGGAGATAGGCAACGAGGGCGTCCATCTCGGTGAGCTTGGTCGGATCGCCGTCGAAATCGCCGACCTTGGCCTTCGGATAGCGCGACAGAAGACCGGCCGTATCGGCATTCGGGTCGGCCTGGGCGGCAAGGTCCGCCTTGGCATTGTCGAGCATGTCATCCGTATAGGGCACACCGACGGTGCGGTTGGCCTTCAGCTCCATGGTGACATCGGTGATCTTGAGCGGCGTTTCCTTGAGGAAGGCATAGCTCGGCATCACCGATTCCGGCACCACGTCGCGTGGACGCGTGAGATGCTGCACGTGCCACTGGTTGGAATAGCGGTCGCCGACGCGGGCCAGATCCGGCCCGGTGCGCTTGGAGCCCCACTGGAACGGATGGTCATACATGGATTCCGCCGCCAGGCTGTAATGCCCGTAGCGTTCCACTTCGTCGCGGAACGGACGGATCATCTGGCTGTGGCAGACATAGCAGCCCTCGCGAATGTAGATGTCGCGTCCGGCCAGTTCGAGCGGCGAATAGGGCCGCATACCTTCCACCTTCTCGATGGTGTTTTCGAGATAGAAGAGCGGCGCGATTTCCACGATGCCGCCGATGGACACGACCAGCAGGGACCCCACCAGGAGCAGCGTGGCATTACGCTCGATAAATTGATGTTTGTCGAGAATGGACATGGGTTGCGCTCCTTATTCGGCCGGCTGCAGGCCGGACGGCACGCCGCCCGGCAGGGTTTCGCGCCGCTCGTAACCGAGGATGGTCATGGTGATGTTGTAGGCCATGATCAGTGCGCCGCTGAGGTACATGATGCCGCCCACGGACCGCAGCACGTAATAGGGGAACATGGCGGCAACGGCTTCGGCGAACGAATAGACGAGGAAGCCCTGATCATCGTATTCGCGCCACATCAGGCCTTGCTGGACACCGGCCACCCACATGACGGCGGCGTAGACGACGATGCCGAGGGTGGCGAGCCAGAAGTGCCAGTTGACCATGGCAAGGCTGTAAAGCCGGTTGCGGTGCCACAGCTTCGGAACGAGGAAGTAGACCGCACCGAAGGAGATCATGCCAACCCAGCCGAGCGCGCCCGAGTGCACGTGACCGATCGTCCATTCCGTATAGTGGCTGAGCGAATTGACCGCCTTGATCGACATCATCGGGCCTTCGAAGGTCGACATGCCGTAGAAGGCAATGGCAATCACCATCATGCGGATGATCGGATCGGTGCGGATCTTGTCCCAAGCGCCGGAGAGCGTCATCAGACCGTTGATCATGCCGCCCCAGGAGGGCATCCACAGCATGATGGAAAACACCATGCCGAGCGTCTGCGCCCAGTCGGGCAGCGCGGTATAATGCAGGTGGTGGGGGCCGGCCCAGATATACATGAAGATCAGCGCCCAGAAGTGGATGATCGACAGCCGGTAGGAATAGACCGGGCGACCGGCCTGCTTGGGCACGAAATAATACATCATGCCGAGGAAGCCCGCCGTCAGGAAGAAGCCGACGGCGTTATGGCCGTACCACCACTGCGTCAGCGCATCCTGCACGCCGGAGAAGACCGAATAGCTCTTCACGCCGAGGAAGGAGACGGGAACCGCCAGGTTGTTGACGATATGCAGCATGGCAATCGTCACGATGAAGGCGAGATAGAACCAGTTGGCCACATAGATATGCGGCTCCTTGCGCATCAGGATCGTGCCGAGGAAGGCGACGAGATAGGCGACCCAGACCACGGTGAGCCAGATATCGACATACCATTCCGGTTCGGCATATTCACGGCCCTGCGTAATGCCGAGCAGATAGCCGGTGGCGGCCATGACGATGAACAGCTGGTAGCCCCAGAACACGAACCAGCCGAGCCCGTCACCGCCGAACAGCCGCACCCGCGAGGTGCGCTGCACGACATAGAGCGACGTACAGATCAGCGCATTTCCGCCGAAGGCAAAGATGACGGCCGACGTGTGCAGCGGCCGCAGCCGGCCGAAATTGAACCAGGGGCCGAAGTTGAGATCCGGAAAGGCCAGCTGCAGCGCCACGACGACGCCGACGAGGAAGCCGACAACGCCCCAGAAGACGGTGGCGATGGTGCCATACTTGACCACTTCGTCGAAATAGACCGGCGCATCGCCGGACCTTGCCGGTGCGGGCACGGCAGCCGGGGCAAAGCGCACCCGGCGCAGAAGTACCACCGTGAAGATGGCAAGGGTAAAGAAAAGCACCCACATATGGGCTGAAAACAGATCATCGTGGGCAAAACCTGCACCGAGCAGCGCCAGGAAGGCGCCCACGGTCAGCGCCACGATCGGTACGGTATTGTTCATCTTGAACATCCCCCAGAGGCGAACAATGGAAGAGGGGTGTCATCGATGTGCCGACAAACCCCGCCTGATGGGGAGAGTTCTCATTTTCGTGAAGACAAGACCTTGATCTGAATCAACAAACGCTGTGGCAGGACGGCGCACGTCACGCGGCCCGTTCCCCCGCCCCTTGCGACGCCTTGCGCCTTGCCCCGCCCGCACCGCCACTGCGAGGACATCCACTCGCACATCGGATAAATTCTGCCACAATGGCGTGGGCAAAGATTGGCAAATCACCTCCCGGAGATGAGCCCTTGCGCCTCCTGCTTGTCGAAGACGACCGCATTCTCGGATCGTCGCTGAAAAAGGCGTTCGAGAAACATGCCTATGGCGTAGACTGGTTCCGCGACGCCGAAACCGCGCTCGAGGCGCTGCGCGACAGCACCTATGGCTCCGTCATTCTCGACGTCAACCTGCCGAAGGCGAGCGGCTTCGACGTGGTGCGCGCCCTGCGCACGCGCGGCGACGACGTGCCGATCCTGATGCTGACGGCGCTCGACAGCGTGCGCGACCGGGTGACAGGACTGGACGAAGGAGCCGACGATTACCTGATCAAGCCTTTCGATCTCGACGAACTTCTGGCGCGCCTGCGCGCGCTTATCCGCCGCCGTCAGGGCCGCAGCGAAACGGTGATCCGCTGCGGCGAGGTGGAGCTTGACCCCTCCGCCATGGTGGCGCGCTGCCGCGGCGTGCCGCTTCACATGGCGGCCAAGGAGTTTCACCTGCTGCGCCTCCTGATGGAACGGGCCGGACGCTACGTGACCAAAAGCGATATCGAATACGCGCTCTACGACACGGATGTCTCCGTCGAAAGCAACACGATCGAGGTGACCATCTATACGCTGCGCAAGAAGCTGGGCCCCGATTTCATCCGCTCGATCCGCGGTGTCGGCTACATGGTCGAGCGCCAGCCGTGACGCTCAGTCAACGCCTGTTCTTCCGCATCCTGCCGACGCTGATGGTGACCATCGCCGTCATAGGCTTCCTCGCCTATCGCAGCGCCACCCGCGAGATCGACAACATCTACGATGCCCAGCTGATCAACGATGCCAATGTGCTGTGGTCGGTGATGAAACGTCCTCTCCTGCGCGAGCGCCGCAGCAGACCGACGGTGCAGGTGCCGGATATCGACTTCAACATGGACAATCAGCTGGCGCTGAACCAGGATGCCGACGATTACGCCGACGCCCATTCCTTCCGCGCCTGGAAGGACGATGCACTGGCGATCGCCAGCAGCAATGCCTTTCCCGCCAAGGTTCAACGGATGAAGGCCGGCTTTTCCGATGTCACCTACCAGGGTGAGCTTTGGCGGGTCTATTCGCTGCCCATTCCCGATACGACCATCACCATGGAAGTGGCCGAAAACATCGACCTGCGCGAAGGGCTCGTCGAAAACATCGTTCTGAACCTCGCCTTTCCGCTGCTCGTGCTGGTGCCGGTCATCGCCATCATTATCTGGCTTGCCATCTATAACGGCATTGCCAGGATCCGGGAACTTGTGTCGGAGATCCGCGCCCGCACGCCCGACGACCTGTCGATGATCGAGACGCGTAACCTTCCCCGCGACCTTGCCCCGGTTGTCCATTCCCTGAACAACCTCTTGCGCAAGCTTGGCCAGTCGCTGACAATGGAGCGCCGATTTTCCGACCTTGCCGCCCATCAGCTGCGCACGCCGCAGGCCGGCATCAAGCTTCTGCTGCAGATGTTTGCGCGGGCTGATACTGAGGAAGAGCGCACGGCGCTGCTGAAGGATCTGGTCGTCAGCAACGAAAGGGCCATGCACATGACCGAGCAGCTGCTGCGGCTTGCCCGCGTCGGCCATCAGGCGGTGCGGCTCGAACCCCTTCTCCTTCATGACGTGGCGGCCGCAGCCATTGCCGATTTCGGCGTGATCATCAACAATCGCAATCTCGATGTCTCGCTGAGCGGGCCGGCAGACGCGACGGTGCGTGGCGACCGGGCACTCCTGCGGATCATGATCGACAACCTGCTCGACAATGCGATCAAATATTCTCCGGACGGTGGCCGCATTGCGCTTTCGCTGGAGAGACGCGAAGGGGGCTGGCGGCTTTCCCTCATGGACAGCGGCCCCGGCATTGCACCGGACCAGCGCCAGGCCGCCTTCCAGCGCTTCAACCGGCTCGGCGAAAGTGCCGCAGAAGGGGCCGGACTGGGCCTTGCGATCGTGGCCGATATCGCCCAGCGGCTGGAGATCGCCATTGCACTTTCGGCGGCCGACTGGGGGCCGGGCCTGCGCATCGATCTCGATATCCCCGCGGCCTGAGCGGCCCCCGGGGAAGCCAAATCCGCCGCCCTATCCTGTCCTGACGAATTCAGTTTCGCTTCATCTTCACCTCATCCTGCTTTCAGCCGCCGGCGCTAGACCCTTCCTCGACAGAAGGAGAATGCGATGCAGGTGTTTTGCGATTTCGACGGGACCATTTCCAAAAAGGATGTGACCGATCTCGTGCTGCAGCAGTTTGCGCTGCCCGAATGGCACGCCATCGAGGATCAATGGACCGCCGGCAGGATTACCTCTGCCCAGTGCATGGAGCGCCAGATCCGGCTCATCCGCGCCGAGCGCGACACGATCGACGCCTTTCTCGATACGGTCGAGATCGATGAAGGCTTCGTTGCGTTCCGCGATTTCTGCCGCGCCCATGGCCTGCCGCTCACCATCGTCAGCGATGGGGTCGAGTATTTTATCCGCCGTATCCTGTCGCGCCACGGCATGCCCGACATTCCTGTCATCGCCAACCGTCTGGTCGCCTCGGCGGCATCCGGCGGTCTTGATCTCGCCTTTCCCTTCATGCGGGCAGACTGCGCCGCAGGCTCGGGCGTCTGCAAATGCGCGGTCGTCTCCCCCTCGTCCCACAGCGTCTATGTCGGCGACGGGCGCAGCGATTTTTGCGTGTCCCGCATGGCGACGGTTGTCTTTGCCAAGGCGAAACTCGCCGATTACTGCGCAAGCCAGCGCATCGCTTTCACTCCCTACGATGGATTTGCCGGTGTCCAGGCCGCCGTCGCAGCCATGCTTTCCACCCCGTCCAGACAGCCGTTTGCACGGCCGCTGGCAAAATCTGCGTGAGAAGAGGTTTCCATGCGCTCCAACCTTAAACTGGCCGAACCTGCAGTGCCCGCCCTCAGCGAAGACGAATTGCGTCATCTCGAGGAGACCTATTGCTCCCATGGCGATACCGTCCATTACACGGACAAGCCGAAATTCTTCAGCGGCTGCGAAGGCTCCTTCGTCTATGATGCAACCGAGACGCCGTTCCTTGATCTGCAGATGTGGTACTCGGCGGTCAATTTCGGCTATCGCAACGAGCGCCTGAATGCGGCCGCCCACCGCCAGCTCGATTGCCTGCCGCAGGTGGCGTCGCAGTATCTGCACCGCGAGAAAGTGGAACTGGCAGCGCTCATCGCGCGCGATGCGGAAGAGAAGTTCGGCCACAAGGGCCGCGTGCATTTCAACGTCGGCGGCTCCCAGGCCATCGAAGACTCGCTGAAGCTGGTGCGCAACTATACCGGCGGCAAGAGCCTGATGTTCGCCTTCGAGGGCGGCTATCACGGCCGCACGCTGGGGGCGACCTCGATCACGTCGAGCTATCGCTATCGCCGCCGCTACGGCCATTTCGGCGAGCGTGCGCAGTTCATCGAGTTCCCCTACCACTTCCGCGGCCCCAAGGGCATGTCGAAGGAGGAATACGGCCACGCCTGCGTGCAGAAATTCGCCCGCCTGTTCGAGAGCGAGTATAACGGCGTCTGGGATCCGAAGGCCGGCAAGTCGGAATATGCCGCCTTCTACATCGAGCCGATCCAGGGCACCGGCGGCTATGTCATTCCGCCGATGAACTTCTTCAAGGAGCTGAAGAAGGTTCTCGACGACCACGGCATTCTCCTGGTGGTGGACGAGATCCAGATGGGCGTCTACCGCACCGGAAAACTGTGGTCGGTCGAGCATTTCGGTGTCTCGCCGGACGTGCTGGTCTTCGGCAAGGCGATCACCAACGGCCTCAACCCGCTCTCAGGCATCTGGGCCCGGGAAGAGATGATCAACCCGACCATCTTTCCGCCCGGCTCCACCCATTCGACCTTCGCGTCGAACCCGATGGGCACGGCTGTCGCGCTCGAAACCCTCAAGATGGTCGGCGAAACGGACTTTGGCGCCGGCGTAATGGAAAAGGGTGCCCGCTTCCTCGACGGCCTGAAGGATCTGCAAAGCCGCCACGCCATCGTCGGCGAAGTGGATGGTCTTGGCCTTGCTCTGCGCATGGAGATCTGCAAGTCCGACAGCTATACGCCGGACAAGGCCACGCTCGACTGGATGTCGGACGAGGGCATGAAGGGCGATCTTCTGGTGGATGGCCGCAAGTATGGTCTGGTGCTGGATGTCGGCGGCTACCACAAGAACGTCATCACCCTTGCCCCGAACCTGATGATCTCCCATGCCGAGATCGATCTGGCGCTGGTTCTGCTCGACCAGTTGCTGACGCGCGCCGAGCGGAGGTAGGACGGTGCAACTCCTTCTTCTTCATCTCGATGATGCGTTGGAGTTGCAGCCCGGCTTCGCGCAAGCCTGCCTGATGGCCGGTGCGCACGAGATCGCCGCCAAGGACAGCGGCCGCGCCATCCGCCTCTGGGGCAGAGAGCCGGGGCTCGATGCGCTCTGGCAGGCGCTGTGCCGCACCCCGCCGAAAAGGAACGGAGGCGCACGGCTCTCGTTCATGGGGTCCGGCGATTTTCATCACGTCACGGCGCTGCTCCTTGCGGCAGCGCTGGAGACAATGACGCAACCGGTGACGGTCATCCACATCGACAACCATCCGGACTGGGTGCATTTCCAGAGCGGCATGCATTGCGGCTCCTGGGTGAACCGCGCGCTGGCGCATCCTCTTGTCACGAAGGTGATCACGCTTGGCGTGTGCAGCGACGATCTGACGTCACCGGAGAAAAAGGGGGCCAACCTGTCCCTGCTGACAGGCGGCGGGCTGGAGCTTTACCCATACCGGCACGCGCCGAGCAAGGTGCGCCGCACCTACGGCTGCGGCCCGGGCTTTCGCCAGGTCGACGGTGCGCTTCACTGGCAGTCGATCGCCGATCTGGGCGAGGAGAACTTCATCGACCTGCTTCTGTCGCGCATCGACACCGAAGCCGTCTACATCACGCTCGACAAGGACGCGCTCTGCGCGGCCGATGCGGTGACCAACTGGGACCAGGGCTCGATGAGCCTGCCCTATGTGCTGGAACTGTTGCGCGCGATTGGCGAGCGGCACCGGGTCATCGGCGCCGATGTGACGGGCGATTACTCGGCGCCCGGCTATGGCGGCAGCCTCGCCACCCGCCTTCTGAAACAGGCCGAGGTGCTGATCGACCAGCCGCGCCGTTCGCGCGATGTCCAGGCCATCCGCACCATCAACAGTGCGGCAAATCACGCGCTGCTCGAAGTGCTCTCGGAGGTGATGCCGTGACCGCAACACTCACCATCGGCACGCTCTTACTCATCCTCTTCTGCATCCTTGCCGAAACGGCACGCGAGCTGTGCTTCAAGCTGGGGGCGGAAGGCACGCTTTTCCAGGCGCTGGCAAGGCCGGTCGTCTGGCTTGGCATCCTGTTCTGGGCCGTCGAACTGCTTGCCTGGACGCGGGTGCTGGAAAAGGTGGCGCTGTCAGTCGCCTTTCCGCTGATGGCTCTGAGCTATGCGGCAATCGCAGCAGCAAGCGCCATCGTCTTCAAGGAAATGATCAACCCGCGCCACGCACTCGGCATCTGTCTGGTGACGATCGGCGTGGTCTGTGTCGGAGCAACGGGACTATGAAAATCTTTGCGCATACCAGATGGGATATCCTGCCGGTGCTTGCAGCCCTTGCGCACCTTGCCTTCAACATCACCCTGATCCTCGGCTTTGAAAGCCGCCCGCTCTGGCTATCGGCCGTGCTCGGCGCGGTCTATGCCGTGTCGATCTCCTGGAACATCAACAGCATCTCCCACAACTTTATCCACACGCCCTATTTCCGGCCGCGCTGGATGAACTATGCCTTCAGCCTCCTGGAATCCGTCACCATCGGCTTTTCTCAGGTCTACTATCACTGGATCCACATGCGCCACCATTCGGGCAACAGCGACCGCCCGAACGAAAAGGGCGAAACGGTGGACCTTCTGTCCATCTACCGGCACGGCCGCAATGGCGAGCCGGAAAATGTCTTCTCCTACACCTTCCTCAGCTTCTTCCGCGACGATATCGGCGACATCCACAAGGCGATCGCAGCCAAGCGGCCCTTCGAGGCGAAGTTCGGCCGGTTCGAACTGATCTCCTTCCTGGGCTTCGTGGCGCTGGCGCTCCTCGTCGACTGGAAGGCCGTTCTGTTCTTTCTTCCCTTCTATTATCTCGGTAACTGCCTCTCCTCGCTCAACGGCTATTACGAGCATCTGAACGGCGATCCCGACGAGCCGATCGCCTGGGGCGTCAGCAGCCATAACAGCTTCTACAACTGGCTGTGGTTCGGCAATGGCTACCATGCCGAGCATCACTACCGGCCAAAGACTCATTGGACGAAGCTGCGCGCCTTCCATGATGAGATCAAGCAGGAGCAGGAGGCGGCCGGGACGCATGTGATCAGCACCTGCCACGCGCTCGGCTTCATGGCGCCGGAAAACCGCCAGCAGGAGGAAGCTCCCCATGCCGGCTGATGGACGCTCCTTCTTCCTGGAGGGCACCAATGGCCTGGGTGTCGTCCTGGTCCACGGACTGACGGGGGCGCCCGCCGAAATGCGGCTGGTTGCCCGCCAATTCCATCGCCGCGGCTTCAGTGTCTACGCACCGCTGCTCGCCGGCCACGGCGAGACGGCTGCCGTGCTGCGCCGCTCGCGCTGGCAGGACTGGCTGGACAGCGTCGAGGCGGGAAGCGCGTGGCTTGGGGCACGCACCGATGCGGTGTTTGCGGCCGGAATCTGCGTCGGCGGCAAGCTTGCGATGATGGCCGCCTACCGCAATCCCGACCGCATCCGTGCCGTCGGCGTCTATTCGCCCTGCTTCAACTATGACGGCTGGGACGTTCCGCGCCATTACGCATTGCTTGCGCCGCATATCGGCTGGATCTCGCATATTCCCTTCCTGGACCGGCTTAACTTTCGAGAAACCGCCTCGCTTGGCATCAAGGATGCCCGCATGCGCCGCATGGTGGCCAGCATGACCGGTGAAGGCATGCTGGACAGCTTTCCCGGACGCGGCCTCGTGGAGATGTACAGGCTCGGGCGAGCGCTCAAGGCACACCTGCCCGAAATCCGTACGCCGACCCTCATCCTGCATTCGCGCGAGGATGATCTGAGCGGCCCGACCCATGCCGAATATATTGCCGCCCATCTCGGCGGCAGGCGCGAGCTTCACTGGCTCGACGACAGTTATCACATGATCCATGTCGACCGGCAGCACCGGCAGGTGGCCGATCTGACGGCAGATTTCTTCGAGGCAGACCATGCATCAAGCACTTGGAATTGACATCGCCGCCCCCTTGCCGCTGGCAGGCGCCACGTCAGCGTCCGCAGCCGCCGTCTTCAGCAGCATCCGCATGATCGGACGCGAGGCGTGGAATACCTGCTTTGCCGGCGAAATCGAGACCTATGATTACCTGCTGGCTGTCGAGGAAGCCGGGCTCGACGGCTTTGACTGGCATTATGTCGTCGTGCGGGAAGGCGGCGAGATCCTGGCCGCCATGCCAATCTTCCTGTGCCACTACGCTCTGGAGACGACGCTGGAGACTGGCCGCATCCGCCAGGCCATCGAACGGGTCCGCCGCGTGTTCGACGGTTTTCTCAAATTTCGTCTGGCCTGCCTGGGCTCGCCCTGCACCGAGGCCGGCCTTGTCGGCTTTCATCCGCGCGTGGCAGCGGAGCGCCAGCCGGCCCTGTTTTGCGCCCTGCTCGACGCGTTCGAGGCCCATGCCTCCGCCAACGGCTGTGCGCTGACGGCCATCAAGGATCTGCCTTTGCCCTCGCATCTCCAGTCGACGCTTTTGGCGCGCGGCTATAGCCCGGTTGACAGCATGCCGACGGCTTGGCTCGACATCGAATTCGAGACGATCGAGGCCTATCTCGGCACTCTTTCCCCAGGCACGCGCAAGGATATGCGCCGCAAGCTGCGCAGCCGCGACAGCGTGCGCATCGAATACACGACCGATTTCGGCCCCCTCCTGCCAAGGGTGATGGAGCTTTATCGCCAGACGCGCGCGCGCAGCGAATGGCAGTTCGAGGCGCTGACGGGCGCCTATTTCGACGGTATCCTGAAGCGCATGCCGGACAATGCCTTCTGCGTTTTTTACTTCGTCGGTGACGAACTGCTGGCCGCCAATCTTCTGGTCCACGATGAAGACCGCCTCATCGACAAGTTCTTCTGCATGGATGCCGAGGCTGGAAGGCCCTACAATCTCTATTATCTGAGTTGGTTCACCAACCTTGATTACTGCCTGCGCCACGGGCTGAGCTGCTACCAGAGCGGACAGGCCTATTATCGCAACAAGGTGCGGCTCGGCAGCCAGCTGACGGAAAACGCACTCTTCTTTCGCCACCGCAATCCGCTGATGCAGGTGATCCTGAAATGGGTCTCCGGATGGCTTGCCGCGGACGGCACCGACGAGCATGCGGCGTGACCACCATGCGCACGCTTTGGCTTGCCGTGCCGTTTTTAAATGCGCTCCAGCAGATCCTGCTCAAGCTGAGCGCGCTTGATGCGGCACCAAAGAATACCTCTGACGCGGGCGCCTCCTGGCTGGCGCCCCTTCTCTCCTCGCCCTGGTTCCTGGCGGCGATCGGAGCGGAAATAGCCTGCTTTTGCATCTGGATGACGGTGCTTTCACATGTGGACCTGGCCAAGGCCTTTCCGCTGTCGGCCGTCAGCTATGTCCTTATCATGGCCACCGCCTGGTTTGCCTTTGGGGAACCGATACAGCCCCTTCAAGGGATGGGCAGCCTGCTCATCCTTGCCGGCACCTGGCTTATTGCAACGGCAAGCCGCCCTTCGGCCTGAACCGTTTTACGACAAGGCTTCAGAAGCGAACCGCAAAAGCCTTGGAGATGGAAATGCCGAAGACATTCTGGTTGCGGCTGCCGAAGGACGCGGTGATGGGACTGTCGGCAGCATCGCCCGTCAGCCGATCGAAGCGGTTGTAGAACTCGACGGTCATATCCGGCGTCACGGCATAGGAGGCCGAGACGACGAAGCCCACGGATTGCAGCCCGCCTTCTGCCTGAAAGGACGGCAGGACGCCATTGGCCGCCGATTCCGCATCGGTCACCCCGAAATACTTGCGCATATAGGTCCGGTTGCCGAACGTGGCGCGCGGGCCTGCCGAAAGCAACCATTTGTCATTCAGCGGCTGGAACCAGTCGGCGCCCAGAGCAACCACCAGTCCGGTATCATTGTTGAGCGCCTGCCGGAGTTCGCTGCGCACCCGCAACCGATCCGCAATCAGCCAGCCCTGCGCAAAGAGACCGCCATCCACGCCCCAGTTGAGGGTACGCAGCCCCCTGAGGCGGCTGTCATCGCTGCTGGAGCGGCTATCGCGAAAGCCAAGGACCGGGCCGATCTCGATGCCCGCAATATCGAAAAGACCGTAATCGATATTGTCGTCGGCCGCGGAATTTTCAGCCGGTTCGCCAAAGCGGCGGATATCGAAGGAGGGCATGACGCTTGCGCCATAATGGGCAGCGCCTGGAAATTTCGGCCCGAGTTCACCGCTCGCGCCGAGCGTGACAATCCACCCGCCCTGATCCTGATCAGTCTCGTTCGCGGCATCCGACGCATCTGTCGCGCCGGACGCACGATCCAAAGGAGCGGCAAGGACGGAGAAGGGCGACATCAGGGTCAAGAGGGCCAGGATGGCGCAAGGCGTAGTCCTGATCATTGCGAAACTCTTGACGCTGAACCTTCAAAAACCTTGTCTCATCCTGCGTCCAAGGTCAAGGCAGCACGCGCCGCCCTCCCGCCGACCTGACGCAGACCCGGGGCCTTCCATCCAATCCTGCCGCAGAGCCGCGCGCGTGGGCGGACGCGGTTATCGCTCCGTGACCCGGATCGCGCCGGCCTCTGCAAGGCTGCGAGTCACGGTGTCCAGCGCGCGTTCGGCAATGTCGGCAGAGACTTCGATTTCTCCGGAAAGCGGCGCATCGTCGCGCGGCCCGTTCTGATGGGACGCATCCCCGCCCGAGGGCCTCGATCCCGTCGTATTGTCGGCGCCCACCGCCTGGACGAAGATGTCCGGCCTTGCAATACCGTGCTGCTGCACCAGGTGCTCGACCGCCAGGTCCGCCTGCGCCCGCGTCTGGAATGTCGCCGTAACCGTCAGCGTCGTATCGTCTGCCATCGCCTCGTCTCCTCAATCGTTTGCGTATGGGACGAAACGCGCGACCGACATAAGGGTTTCCGGGAGACTGGGGAGACCCATGTGCATCGTTCCTCACGGCACCGGTCGGAGCACATGGTGCTGGCGACGTCGCCGACGGAAAGCTCGCCTGCGGATCTGCGGCACCCAGCGTTCGGTTGAACGAATGGGGCGGTACCGACGGTCCGGTGAAGCTTTTCTCCTGTATTGCCTGTGACGGGAAGCAGGCTATTCTCAACTATTGATCGATGGGTGGCGACACGGCCAGGTTGGGTGGTCCGGAGGAGGCTAGGCGTGGAAGACGAGGTCCGTTTCGGCCCCTTCCTCTTGCACACAGGGAGGCGCGCCCTGTTGCGGGATGGCAGTTCCGTGGCTCTCGGCAGCAGAGCCATGGATATTCTCGCCTGCCTTGCACTGAACGCCGGAAAGCTTCTGACCAACGCGGAAATCATCCGTTACGCCTGGCCGGATACGTTTGTCGACGAGACCAATCTTCGCGTCCACATATCCGCCATCCGCCGGGCGCTCGGGGATACGAAGCGCGAGTCGGTCTATATCTCCAATGTGCCCGGCCGCGGCTACATCTTCATTGCGGATGTGACGACGAAGAAGAATGGTGCGCCCGAGATGCGCCGACCGGCTGCAGCGCATGCTGCGCCCTTCGAGCGCCATCCCGGCGCCAAGATCTTCGGACGGTCTGAAATTGTCGGAACGCTCTATGACCAGTTGAACCAGTCCCGTCTTCTGACGATTGTCGGGCCGGGTGGCATTGGCAAATCGACCGTGGCGCGTGCCGTGCTTGCGCAGCTCGATACGGAAGTTGTCTGGGTCGATCTGGCGGAGCTGAGCTCCGGCGAACTCATTTCGACCGAGGTGGCCTCGAAGCTCGATATCCTGTCGCGGACCGATGATATCGATGGTGAGATCGCTGCTGCGCTGATGAGCCGCGAGATCGTGATCGTCCTCGACAGCTGTGAGCATGTCGTCGAGGAGGCGGCGATCTTCGTGGAATCGATTCTGTCGCGAACGTCTTCGCCGCGGTTTCTCACGACCAGCCGCGAGCCACTTCGTGCCGAAGGAGAATGGGTGCACCGCCTGACCCCGCTCGACCTGCCGCACGCAGGTACGACGATGGCCGATGCGATGAACTCACCCGCCGTACAACTCTTTGTGGAGCGTGCTGCGGCCTGCCGCGGTGGCTATATCCTCAGCGAAACGGATCTCCCCGACGTCGTGGAGCTTTGCCGGCAGCTTGACGGGATCGCACTCGCAATCGAACTGGCAGCGGCACGAATGGACACGATGTCGGCAAAAGCGCTGTCATTGTCGTTGAAGGATAGTTTCCGGGCTCTCAGCCGCGGACGGCGGACGGCGCTGCTGCGTCACCAGACGCTTCGCACCACGCTCGACTGGAGCTACTACGTCCTGACGCCAGAGGAGCAAGCGGCGCTGCAGCAGCTGTCGATCTTCAGGGGTTGGTTCACGGCGGACGCCGCGTCGGCCGTTCTCGACGAACCCGAAGAGGCGGTGGAAAACCTCGTCGCGAAATCGCTGGTCGTTGCCGAACCTCTATCCGAGAACACGCGCTATCGTCTTCTTGATACGACGCGCTTTTACGCCACCGAGAAGCTTCTGGAGAGCGGGCAGTACCGGACTGTGATGGCACGACTGGCGGAGTATCTTTCCGAACTGCTCGAGGCCAGCGAACAGGAGCTTTACACGGCCTTCACCAATAATTGGCCTGAAGAACTCAGCCAACATGTTGCGAGCTTGCGGCTTGCGCTTGAATGGGCCTTCGAGGCGGGCGGCGACGAGATGCTGGGCGTGAAGCTGACCGTTGCTGCCCTGCCTCTGTTTTTCCGGCTTTCGCTGCTCGACGAGTGCTTCGCCTCGGTCACCAAGGCGATCGCTTACCTCGACGCCAATCCGGATCTCGACGAGCGGCGGCGCATGAAGCTGTACACGGCGCTGGGGTGGCCGCAGATGCGATCAACCGATGCGCCGGAGGAAGGCGTCAACGCCTGGGCTGCGGCATTGCGAATTGCCGAGCGTCTCGACGATGTCGATTACCAGCTTCGGGCAATCTGGGCGATGTGGGTCGACGCGATCAACCGGGCGGCCCCCAGTGCCGGGCTGGAGATGGCGCACAAATTCGGCTCTGTTGCCGCTCGATCGACCGATCCCGTCGACGAGGTCGTCGCGCGCCGCATCCTGGGGGCCACCCTGCATTGGTTGGGCCGCCACGAGGAATCCCGGATCCTCCTTGAACAGATGATCCTCCAGTATGACGCCTTGCCCTCCGCGCACACGACGCGGTTTCAGTTCGACCAGCGGATCACGGCCAGAATTATCCTTGCC
Organism: Neorhizobium fuzhouense; assembly: GCF_042611105.1. Taxonomy (NCBI): domain Bacteria; kingdom Pseudomonadati; phylum Pseudomonadota; class Alphaproteobacteria; order Hyphomicrobiales; family Rhizobiaceae; genus Neorhizobium; species Neorhizobium fuzhouense. Next base: position 175,326 of record NZ_JBHFFP010000011.1, read on the forward strand.
CGTGATATCTGGATGCTCGGCGATGGCGCGCGCGCTTTGACTGAGGCGCAATCGTGCATCGAGCATGCAATCTTGCTCGGGCATGAGCTGTCATTGGCGAATGTCCTTGCTGAAGCGGCATGCCCGCTTGCCCTTTTGGAAGGGCGGCTGGATCTTGCGCGGGATTACATCGCACTCCTCAAGGAACACACGAAATCGCTGTCCCTCGACGTGTGGAATTCCTATGCGAAATGCTTCGAGGCCGAGATCAAGCTTCGGGAGGGGCAAGCCGATCATTGTCTTGCCGAACTCCGGTTGAGCATGTCCGTTCTCGACAAGGCGGGGTTCAACTTGTTCAGAACCTATTTCCAGTCGATTGAAGCGGAAGCCCTCTCCAGAAAAGGGCGTTTTGCCGAAGCAGCCTGCATCATCGAGACAGCGCTCGCACACTGCGATTCCTCCGGCGAACGATGGTGCAAACCGGAACTGCTCCGGATGAAGGGGCAGTTGGCCTATGAGGAAAATGGGCCGGACAGGCTGACGATCGCCGAGCGGTGGATCACGATGGCCTGCGAAGAGGCACGTTCTCAGGGCGCCGTCGCCTGGGAGGTGCGTGCCCTGGCCAGCCTCTCCCGCATGCACGAAGACAGCGGGCCGAATGCCGGCGCCATGGCCGTCTAAACAATCCGTTCGGCATCGGCTCTACGGGTCTCTGTGGGATAGCTGCGCTTTCGCCAATCGGCGCATTTACATTGATTTACAACGCCTCACTGGTTCACGGCACCACGGCCCCATACTCTTTTCGCAACAGAGGCAGAGACTATGGCGACCGTTCCACTGTGTGTGCTGATCGTCCTCGACGGGGAAGAGCATCCAGACCTACCCGACAGGGAACTCGCGATGAGTGTCGCGGCAGTCTATCTGAAGCTCAAGGGATCGGATGCGGACGCGGTGTTCACCTGTCATGGGGGCGGATTTCCGCCTGTGGCATGCTCCATGCGAAAATTCTCCGATGAGGGGATCATCGGACGCTTTCTCGATGATTATCTTGCAAGAAGCGATATCGCCGACGCGCTCGCCCTTGAGCAGATTGTCGTCGATGACTTCGAGGCTGCGGTCTTCTTTCCGACGAACCCGCCCGATCTTGGACCCGCCGCGGCGTTGAAGCAGGCCTTTCTGGATCAAGGCCGGACAGTTGTGCTTCCCGCGGGCTGGCAGGCCGAACAGACGACAAAGGGAAAAATCGTCGTTCGCAGTTCAGCCACCGACTTGGATTGGCTGGAGCATTTGCTGCGCTAAGGCCAGACGGCTTCCCGGACTTGACGAGCATCCAACCGGTCCGCCGGGTGCAGAGCGCCGGCGGACTTTTGCCTTCTCAAACCTGATGGAGACAGGTCGATGACCAATTTTCCGCCCCTTTCGATCAACCGAAGAGAGTTGCTTTCCCTCAGCGCCGGTGCGGCGCTCGCAAGCCTTGCAGGCCCACCTGCATTTGCGGCAAAACCCCACCGCTTTGTTCATGGAGACTTCGACATCTCCGTGCTGAGCGACGGGTTCCTGACGCTCTCCGCAGACATTCTGCTGCCGGACGCATCACCGGAGGTGCGCGCTCCCATCTTGGCCTCCATGGGTGGCGACCTCAGTGGAGCACAGGTCCGCGCCAATGTCCCGCTCATCCGCCACGGGAATGATCTGGTCCTCATCGATACCGGGGCCGGCGGCAACTTTCAGGCCAGTGCCGGCCGTCTCGCGGACAATTTAAAAGAGATCGGCATAGAGCCGACGTCCATCACGAAGATCGTCTTCACCCATGCTCATCCCGACCATTCCGGTGCAACCACCCTGGCCGACGGACACCTTCTCTACCCGAATGCGCAGTATTATGTGGGAGAGGCCGAATGGGACTTCTGGACCGACAAGAATTTCGAAACCCGGCGGCCCGCCGCCCTTCATGAATTCGCCAAGGGGGCGCAGCGAGACCTGCTTGCCGTGGAAGACCGCATCACCCGCGTCAGGCACGGCGACGAAATCCTGCCCGGCATGTCCGTCATCAACACCCCCGGCCATACGCCCGGCCACATATCATTGGAGCTTGCGGGCCGCGACAACCTCGTCATCACCGGTGACGCCTGCACCAGCGAAGTGATCTTCTTTCAGCATCCGGAATGGCATTTCGGCTTCGACACCGATGCCGATCTTGCCCTTAAGAACCGCCGCACGCTTCTTGATCGCGCCGCACATGAAAAGCTGAAGCTTCTCGGCTACCATTGGAGCTACCCCGGTGTGGGTTACGCGGAACGCGCCGGAGGCGCCTATCGGTTCGTGGCGGGCTGATACACGCATGATGAAGATCTCCAAGGACCCGGTCGAAAGCCGGGTCCTTTTCTTTATGAGCCAGCCTGTTCTTTGAAGATCATCTTGGCCTGAACTTCGATTATCACCGATTTACGACCCTTTACTCGCAGTCTGCGGCTCCTTCCGCCAGATTTCATCTCGTACAACAGAGGCATTTCAGCAGCCGAGGCGACGAGCATGAACGCCACCGCAATCGCACAGCTTTCGATCACTGCAACCCGGCGGGATCTGCTTCTTGGAGGAAGCGCGGCCCTCGCTGCCGCGGCTCTCCCGAAGACGGCTCCGGCCGCCGCCACCGCAAACGCAACCGAACAGGGGAACTTCATCATGTCTTACATCACGACCCATGACGGAACCGAAATCTTCTACAAGGACTGGGGCCCGCGCGATGCGCAGCCGGTCGTCTTTCATCACGGCTGGCCGCTCTCGGCCGACGACTGGGACAACCAGATGATGTTCTTTCTCGATAAGGGCTTTCGGGTCATCGCCCATGATCGGCGCGGGCATGGCCGCTCGACCCAGACGGACACGGGCAACGAGATGGACACCTATGCCGCAGACGTTGCGGCTTTGGCGGAGAAGCTCGACCTGAAGCGGGCCATCCATGTCGGTCATTCCACCGGTGGCGGCGAAGTCGTGCATTATGTCGCCCGCGCCAAGCCGGGCCGCGTCTCCAAGGCCGTCATCATCGGTGCGGTGCCGCCGATCATGGTGAAGTCGGAAAAGAACCCGGGTGGGCTTCCGATCGAAGTCTTCGACGGCTTCCGCGCCGCACTGATCGCCAACCGCGCCCAGTTCTTCCGCGACGTGCCCGCAGGTCCGTTCTACGGTTTCAATCGCCCGGGTGCCCAGGTCTCCGAAGGGGTCATCCAGAATTGGTGGCGCCAGGGAATGATGGGGGGAGCCAAGGCGCATTATGATTGCATCAAGGCCTTCTCGGAAACCGACTTCACCGAGGATCTCAAGAAGATCGATCTTCCGGTGCTGGTCATGCACGGCGACGACGATCAGATCGTCCCCTATTCCGACTCGGCGCCGCTGTCGGCAAAGCTGCTCAAGAACGGCACGCTCAAGACCTATTCGGGCCTGCCGCACGGCATGTGCACGACCCATCCGGACGTGATCAACGCCGATCTCCTGTCCTTCTTCAAAACGTCGGCCTGAGCGTCTCCCACAACAGCTTTGCAAGGATAGATCCGATGACGAAAACCATCATGCTCATCCACGGGGCCTGGCTGAACGCCAGAAGCTGGGACGGTTTCAAGGCCCGGTACGAGGCCCAAGGCTATACCGTGGTCGCGCCGAACTGGCCTTACGATGACGGCGAACCGGCCGCTCTGCGCGCCAATCCGCACCCCATGCTCAAGACGGTCGGCGTGCAGGGCATCGTCGACCATTTCGAGGCCGAGATCCGCAAGCTGCCGGAGCCGCCGATCCTGATCGGCCATTCGGCAGGCGGGGTCTGGACGCAGATCTTGCTGGACCGCGGCCTCGGCGCTGCCGGCGTCGCCATCGATCCAGCTCCGACGACGGGCGTTGGGCTCGGCGCCCACGCGATCGTCTCCGCCTTGCCGGTCCTCTGTGCATGGGGAAGCTGGAAGCGGACCATGCACATGTCGCGCGCTTTCTTCGGCAAGCGCTTTGCCAACACGCTGCCGAAGGACAAGGTGGACGATTACTATGACCGCTACATCGTGCCGACCGCAGGCAAGGTGTACTGGGACGGCATTCTGAGTTCGGTCGGCAAGATCCGGTGGGACAATCCCGATCGGGCCCCACTCCTCCTGACCGGGGGAGGCCTCGACCTCATCGCCGACGCCAGCATGACACGGGCAATCTTTGACAAGCAGAAGCGCGCGCGGTCCGTCACGGCGCTCAAGATCTTTGACGACCGCTCACACTTCACATGCATTGACGTCGGCTGGGAGCAGGTCGCCGATTTTGCCCTGGACTGGGCGGTGCGACACGTACGCTCCGTCCCCACGAGTTTGCCCGGAAATCCTATCGGAAACGCCGCCTGAACCCTGAGGTGGCCCCAACCAATCCCAAGTTTCCCAGATCAAGGAGATGATCATGACAAAGCCAATCGCCATCGTCACCGGAGCGTCCTCCGGTATCGGTTCCGTCTACGCTGACCGGCTTGCCGCTCGGGGTTACGACCTCGTTCTGGTCGCCCGGGACCTCGAAAGACTTCGCCGCTCGGCAAATGACCTCACCGGCAAATATGCCATCGCGGCCACGCCGCTCGCCCTCGATTTGAGCCAGCAGAGCGACCTCGACCTCCTGCTGACACGTCTCCGCACGGACAGGCTTGTCGAACTCCTCGTCAACAGCGCCGGCATCGGGCCGAGCAGCGGCGTCTTGAGCTCCGACGAGGGCACGCTCGATCGCATGGTCCATCTCAACGTCAATGTCCTGCATGCCCTCACCGTTGCCGCTGCGAAGACATTTGCCGCAAAGGGCGCCGGCGCGATCATCAACATCGCCTCCGTCGTCGCACTGATGCCGGAGCGCTTCAACGGGAGCTATGCGGCGGGAAAATCATTCGTGCTCTCGCTGACCCAGGCACTCAATGTCGAGCTGGAACCCAAAGGGGTCCGTATCCAGGCGGTCCTGCCCGGTTTCACCAGAACCGAAATCTTCGAACGGGCCGGCTATGACAGCTCCGCCATTCCCGCAAGCATGATGATGGATGCGGGCCAGATGGTCGATGCGGCACTGACCGGCTTCGATGCGGGTGAGACCGTCACCATCCCGTCTCTTGGCAACGAGGGGCTCTGGAAGGCGCTGGACGATGCAAGGCATCAGCTCGGCCCGCACCTCTCATTGGACAGGCCCGCCGCGCGCTATCTGAGCACGCTGCCGCATTAACTCTGATTTTGGAGGCTCACTGTAAGGCGTCCCGCAATCGGCGGGACGTCAGCCTTTCTCCTAAGCGACCGATCGATTGCAGACGCGCAAAAATAAACCATCGTATAATTCCGAAGTTTGTCGGGATGGCGCATGCTGGTCGTCAGCGCACGTGGATAGGATAGCTCCGTGACAGACATCTCGATTGCCATCGTCGATGACGACAGATCTCTGCGCAATGCATTGGTCGCCCTGCTCCAGGCGTCGGATTATCTTGCCACCGGTTTCGAGAACGCCGAAGCCTTCTTGAGATCGACCGAGGTGGACACGGTCGATTGCCTGGTCACCGACATCCATATGCCGGGAATGAACGGCCTTGAGCTCAAGCAGGCCATGGCCGTGCGACGAAGCTCGCTGCCCGTCATCATGATGACGGCATTGCAAGAGCGATCCACGATCCGCGACGCCCTTGCGGCTGACCCGATCTGTCTCCTGTCGAAACCCTTCGAGAGCGAGCGGCTGCTCGAATGTCTCGATCAGGTTTTCGCCGAGCGTTGACGGAGGAACAGGGGATGCGGACCAACACGCTGATGACGTCGGTGACCGGGTCTTCCCATCTGCGGACGCTCGCCTCCGTGCTGGACACCTTGCCGGACTCCGTGATCATCTTTGACCTCCAGGGCCCAATCCAGTTTTTCAACAAGGCAGCGCTTTCGCTTTACGGGCATTCAATCTCGGCCATGGAGGGGCGCAATGTTGACGATCTCCTGCTGACGCGGCATCCCCACGGCCTCAACACGATCAAACGACTGCTTCTGGACGCCGGCCAGTGGTCCGGCGAAGTTTACAGACGTTCGGCGACCGGGGCGGAATTGAAGATCGGTGTCGACTGGACACTGCAATTTGACGATGCCGACCACAGCTTTCCTGCCTTTGTTGTCGAACGAAGCCGTGACCTCAGCCGCATCGAGGAGATCGCCGAACAGGTTCGCATCGCGTCACACCGATACGAGAATATATTCCAGGCCATGGCCGCCTCGTTCTGGGAGCTGGATTTCTCCGGTGTCCGCCGCATGATCGGGGAACTGATGCAGGCGGGCGTCACCGACTTCGCGGAGCATTTCCATAAAGATGAGGCGTGGCTCGAATTGGCGCTACGCAATACGATCGTGCTCGATGTCAATGACAAGACCGTGGAGATGTTCGGCGCGGAGAGCCGCCAGGCCATGATCGGCGGCAACGTGGAATCGGCCTGGCCCAAGGAGAGCAGGCACGTGTTTGCGGATGCTCTCCTTCATGCCGTCCGACGGGAGCCGCGCCTGTCCGCGGAGACGATCCTGACGCGCGTCGACGGGACACCGTTCAACGCGCTTTTTACCGTGTGCTGGCCGCCCGGTCATGAAGGCAAAGGTTCGGTGCTGGTCGGCGTGATCGATATCTCCGACCGCAAGCGCTCGGAGGCCCGGCTCATCGCAAGCGAGGCCCGTTACCGCGAGCTTTTCCAGGCCATGAGCATGGGCCTGGTGCATTTGGACACCCGGCGGCTCTGGCAGATCTTCAATCGCCTCAAGCAGGAAGGGGTTCTGGACCTGCGCGCGCATCTTGAAACCCATCCGCACATCATCGATGAGGCGATGGAGGCGACCGTCATTGCCGAGGTCAACAGCGCGGCAGTGACGCTCTATGGCGCAAGATCGGCAAGCGACCTCGTTGGGACGACGGTCAAGGCCCTCTGGTCGCCGAAGGGAATGCGGACCTTCCTGCGAGCGCTGGAAGCCGGCTATTATCTCCAACCGGGTTTCGAGGAAGAGACGGAGCAGCTGCGTCTGGATGGGACGCCGATTGCCGTTCACTTGTCGTTCAATCCGTCCCCGGCGCTCCGAGCCGAAGGGCGCCTCCTGATCGGCATGATCGATATCAGCGAGCGCGTGGCGGCTGAAGCTGCGTTGGCGGAGTTGAAGCAGTCCTTCGCACACCACACGCGACTTGCCCTTCTCGGCGAAATGACGGCATCCATATCCCACGAGATCAATCAGCCGCTCAGCGCGATCATGACCTACGGGGCTGCCGGGCGCCGCATGCTGGAACGTCCCACCATAGACCGGGACAAGCTCCGCACGATCCAGGACAATATCATCTCGGATGCACGCCGGGCAGCCGACGTGATCATCCGGACCCGAAACATGGCAACGGGCAGGCAGGCTGACACGTCGGTCAGGCCGATTGCCCTGCTGATCGAGGAATCATTGAAGTTCGTGGAGCACGATCTGAAGACCAACTCGGTTCGCCTGGAAAAGACCTTGGCTGACGGTGGCGCAGAGGTGTCGGTTGATCCGGTACAGTTTCAGCAGGTGATCGTGAACCTGTGTGTGAACGCAATCCAGGAAATGCAGAAGGTTCCGCATGCTCGCCGTGCCCTGATCGTGCAGACCCGCCCGGATGGAGATCAGGTCATGGTCGGGATCGAAGACAGAGGCTTGGGCGTGCCCGCCGAGAACATGCCGCGTCTGTTCGACACATTCTTTACAACCAAGACGACCGGCCTCGGCATGGGACTTGCGATCTGCAGACAGATCGTCGACGCCCATGGCGGCACGCTGACGGTGACAAACACAGGCTCCGGCGCACTCTTTACCATCAAGCTGCCACGGGCACGACAAAAGTAAACTGCAGGTTGGCGAGGACGCAGATCTTATCAGTCGTCAGATTTTACAACTTTTAATTCGCCTCGCGGCTGCGGCTATGGAATATTGTCTTTGATCCAAAAGCGACCGGAAAGGTCGTTGGACCCGAGGGATACGGCAATGTCTGAGACAGCATCAACCGTATATGTCATCGATGACGACCAGTCGCTTGCTCAGTCGTTGTCGCTTCTCTTTGAATCCGTCGGCATTGGCTGCTCGACATTTGCCAATGCGGAGGAGTTTCTCGCCGCAAGGCGAGGACCGGAACCGGCATGTCTGCTCCTCGACGTCCGGCTTCCGGGGATAAACGGCCTCGACTTTCAGCCAAGGCTTGCCCAGTACGGGATCGATCTTCCCGTCGTCATGATGACCGGGCACGCCGATGTCCCGATGACGGTCAGAGCGATGAAGGCAGGAGCAATCGACTTTCTGCCAAAGCCTTTCCAGGAACAGGAGCTTCTCGATGCCGTCGGCGCAGCCATCGAAAAGGACCAGGCCCGCCGGCAAAATGCATCCAACGCATCCAGAGTGGCCAAGGCATTCCAGTCGTTATCGCTTCGCGAGCAACAGGTCATGACGATGGTGACCGCAGGCCTTCTCAACAAGCAGGTGGCCGGCCAGTTGGGCCTCAGCGAAATTACGGTGAAGATCCATCGCGGTACTGCCATGCGCAAAATGGGCGCAAAGACGCTGCCGGAGCTGGTGCGCATGGCCGAGATGCTGAAGCAGGCTGCCCCCTCCCCGTCAAAGGAAGCAGTCGCGTAATGGAACCGCTGTCGCGATCAAGCGGTCATCTGTTTCGCAATGGTTGCGGTTCAGCCCCGTATTGTCAGCCTCAGTCAGCCACCAGACCGCCGCGCATCGCAGCCAGTTGCGCACTGTCATGCGAGGCGAATATCTGGATCTGCGAACCGAAATCCCGTTTCAGGTCCCGAAGCCTCTCGATATTAGACAGTCGCGCGTTTCGGTCCATGCTCATGATGGCTTGATAGATGCGCAGTCCGACCGGGCAGTTCGGCTCGGTGCCGTCAAGCTGGCCGTGATGCATGAAGCTGTCTCCCGCGTTCAACAGCCATCCGCCCTCCGACTGGATCGCGACGCCAGCATGTCCCGTCGTGTGACCGGGCAGCGGCACCAGGAGGATCTCGGGAGGAAGCCCGCCAGATCCCGAACGGCCTGAAAGCCGAACCACGGCTCCCTTGCGTCCTCGTACATCCGCCATTGCGCGACGTCACGCCACATCGCGCGCCTGTAGCGCTGGGTCGGCACGAAGCCGGCGGGATGGTCGGCTGCTTGCCGCTCTTTGGCCATGACATGGACCGTCGCCTCGGGAAAATCTGAAATCCCACCTGCATGGTCGAAATCAAGATGCGTGAGGACGATATGGCGCACATCACGCGGCGAAAAGCCCATTGCCTTGATCTGGTAGATCGCGGTGTCTTCCGCGCGAAGGCGCGTGTTGAGAATGAACGGCCAGGTTCGGGGCAGTCTCCGGGGAGACGTCTGCGGCAGGTCCTTCATGCCATATCCGGTATCGACCAACACCAGGGCGTTGCGGGTTTCGACGAGCAGGCAATGCGTGCAGATATCCGCAAACAGACCTTTGCTTGATCCATCGAACAGGAAGCCGCCAAGAGGACAATGCGAGCCGCAGTTGAGATGGTGGATGCGCATCTTTGTTCCCCTCTACGCTGCCAAAGCAACTTCGGCAGAGGATCACATCCACATTTTCGGATCAATTATACGGGTAGATGATGCCGAAGGGTGGGAGGCGTGCGCTGCACTGATCGACGGCGAGACTTGCCGGCCGCTGACGTCACGACAGGTCAGTCGCGCTATTCAGCGCTGAACGGACTTGCCGGAACCACCCTCGTCAGTTCCACCACGGGGCACGACACGGTCTTCGATCCCCTAGTCGATTTTTGCGACCGGCGTCGTCACCTGAAAATCCGCCCCTCAGCACACAATCAGACGGTGCATATTTGCACCCAATACACCGCTCTCCATCCTCAACAAGAACCAACTACGCCATAATATTCTACAAATTTAGTAGATAAAGAATGACCTGTCTTTCTAAAGGGCGCCACGATCCCTAGCCTGACTTTTGTCAAGCATCGCCGTGCCCAGCGCTGTCGGTGATCGAAGCAACCGGATCAAGAGGAAGAGAGCCGCCATGCCTGAAGAACAAACGAGATCGTCGCGCCCCGCGCGCTGTGCAGCTGCCATTCTGGCGTCTGCTCTGCTTCTATCCGGGTTGCCCCTGTCGAGCGGGTTGCAGCGCTCCGTCGCCCGTGCCGAGACGGACACCCGCAAGACCGTGACGATCACCGATGAACTCGGGCGCGACGTCACGGTGAAGGTCCCGGTGAAGGCCGTTTACCCCGACCTCTGGTACCAGACCGAAATCGTCAGGGCGATCGGTGCCGGCAAGACGATCGTCGCCGTCGATCAGACCGCCGACCCCAGGAAGAACGCAGCCAACAAGGATTATTTTGCCGAATTCGCCAAGGTTCCGGATGCAGGGAACTACAACGGCCCCAACTGGGAAACGATTGCCACGTCCGGGGCGGAAGTCTTTTTTGCGCGTCGCAACTCGCCCTGGCAGGACGCCGTCGAAAAGCTGAAACCCTTCGGCATCCAGGTCGTCGTCGTCAGCACCTGGGACCCGAAGGTGCTGCGCGCGCAATTGCCCAATATCGGCACGATATTCGGTGCGGAAAAGGGCGCGGCGGATCTCGCAAGGCTCTATGACGACATCGACAAGGTTCTTGACGAGCGCCTGAAGGGCGTTCAGCCCAAGACCGTCTATTTCGAAAACAATGCCGACTTCGTGACCTCGGTGCCAGGATCCGGCTGGCATGACACCATCGTGCTGGGCGGCGGCAAGAACATCTTTGCCGATGTTGCGATTGCCAACAATGGCAGCGCCTCCGTTCACACCTATACCGTCGATCCGGTCGAAATCATCGCGCGCAATCCCGACGTGATCATTCACAACGGTATCGATGGACAGGCCTCGGGCTACGAACCGTGGGATCAGAGCCAGCTGGAGAACCAGGCCAAGCGCATTGCCAGCCGCCCGGGCTGGAACGCCATCAAGGCGGTGCAGGACGGCAATGTCTTCGTCTTCAGCAATTTCTTCTTTTCTGCGCTGGGAAAGCAGGTCGGTGCGCTCGCGGTCGCCAAATGGCTCTATCCGGAACAACTGGCGGATGTGGACCTCGATGTCTATCTCGCCCGCTGGCTAGATGCGCAAGGCGTGAAGCCCCGCCCGGCCTCCGACTACATCCACAAGCTCGACAAGGTGAACGGCTGACCGCCGTCGTCCGTCCGCGAACTCTCAGTCGGAGACCAATATGAGCACGATCGAAACGGAGCCCGGCGTGGCGCTTGCCAACAGAAAGGAGGTCGCCCGGCGGCGGCGGCCCCATGACAGGTATTTCTTCCAGAAGACGGCGATCGCGCTCGGTCTCGTCGTGGTGCTCCTTGCCGCGGTGATCGGCATCAGGATCGGCACGTCGGGGGCGACGCTGACAGATGTGGTGCAGACCTTCTGGGCGAAGATCACAGGCACCGCCGCCCCGGACCGCGCCACCCTGCAGATCCAGAACATCATCTGGGAACTGAGGGTGCCGCGCGTCGCACTGGCGATCCTCGGTGGCGGCGCTCTGGCCGTTGCCGGGACGCTGTTTCAGGGACTGCTGCGCAACCCGCTGGTCAGCCCCTACACGCTCGGCATCGCCCCCGCCGCCGCCTTCGGGGCCTCGCTGGCCATCGTCCTGTTCGGTGCGACCGGCGGCGGCGCCTCCATTCCGCTCGTCCTCGGCGCGCTGCTCTTTTCCTTCCTCAATACCGCGCTGGTGCTGACGCTCGCCTCCACACGGCACCTCAACGCCACCACTCTCATCCTGGTCGGCATTGCGCTGTCGCAACTCTTCGGCGCGCTGACGGCCTGCATCCAGTATTTCGCGGAGGACGAGATCCTCGCCGCCATCGTCCGCTGGACCTGGGGCTCGGTCAACAATTCCGCCTGGTATCAGGTGTTGGTGATGTTCGGTCTGCTGGTGCTGGCCTTCCCCTATATCCGGTTTCGCAGCGGCGCCCTCAACGCCATCGCGTTTGCCGGAGACGATGCCGCCAAGAGCCTGGGCGTCGCCGTGCAGAGGGTCCGACTGGAATCCATTGCGATCGCCGCGACCCTGACGGCGGTGACCATTGCCTTCACCGGCATCATCGGCTTCGTCGGTCTCGTCGCCCCGCATATTGCAAGGCTCGTGGTCGGCGCAAATCACCGCTTCCTGATCACCTTCTCGGCGATCATCGGCGCCCTGCTGCTCGTGGTTTCCGATGCGGTCGGCAGGCTCGTCATCAATCCGGGCGTCATTCCTGTCGGCATCATCGATGCCTTGGTCGGTGCCCCGATCTTCCTCTATCTCATCCTTACCAGGCAAAAGGCGATCGAATGACCCTCAACATCAGTTCCCTCGTCGTGGGCTATGGCAAGAGACATGTCGTCAAGGGCGCCAATCTCGAAATCAGGAAGGGCGAGCTGGTCGGGCTGCTCGGTTCCAACGGATCGGGAAAATCCACGCTGATCAAGGCAATCGCCGGCATCAACCGCCATAGCGGCGGTTCCATCACCTGGAACGGCACGATCGACCTCGCCGGACTGCCGCGGCGCGAGCTGGCAAAGATCGTGGCCTACGTGCCGCAGTCGATCGGGCTGTCCTTCGGTCTCGACATCAAGGAAGCAGTCCTGCTGGGCCGCACGCCCTATTTCGGCACGCGTCCGCGCGAAGAGGACTGGCACCATGTCGAGGGCGCCATGCAGATGCTGGGGCTCGACGAACTCGGCGACAGGTCGGTGACGGAATTGTCCGGCGGGCAGGCGCAACGCGTCCTGATCGCTCGCGCACTTGCCCAGGATCCGGAAATCCTGCTGCTCGACGAGCCCACCAGCGCGCTCGATATCCGCTATCAGTGGCAGACGCTTTCGGTCGCGCGCGAGATCACCCGCAAGAAGAACGTCGCGGCCGTCATCGCCATCCACGACCTGAACCAGGCGGCACGTTTCACCGACCGCGTCGTCTTCCTGCACCATGGCAATGTCATCGCACAGGGGCCGCCCGCGGACGTCTACTCGCCGGCGCTGATCAAGGAGGTCTACGGCGTGGATGTCGAACTGTCCTCCTACAAGGGCTTCGTTCAGGTCCATCCGCTTTCCGGACCGAGCGCATCCCATCATCGGCCGCCGGAAGACATCTCCGCCCGGATCGGCGACGGGGCAGATGCAAACCGCCTGGCGCTTCAAGGCCGCTCCATAGCCTGACACTTATCCTGCGAGGATCACCATCATGACGAACACCTGGGGAAACAGAAAAAGCGAGCGTGGCGAAGGGCTGGTGCTCGGCCTGCTGCTTGGCGGCACGGGGCAGACCAAGAAGCCGGGCACCAACGGTCCGACCGACAACCTGCTCGACATCGACGCCTATATCGAACAGGCGCAGCAGGCCGAGCGCGGCAAGATCCACACGATCTTCCTGGCCGATGCACTCGTGACCAGCGAGACGGCACCGAAACCGGGGCTGGAACCGGTGACGCTGCTCAGCGCACTCGCGACCCGGACCTCCAAGATCGGCCTCATCGCCTCGATCTCGACCTCTTTCACCGAGCCCTACAATCTCGCGCGGCAGATGCTGTCACTCGACCATATCTCGCGCGGCCGCGCAGGCTGGAACCTGGTGACCTCCTCCGCCGGCGAAAAGAATTTCGGCAAGCCTTTGCCCGACCATGACGATCGCTACGCCGTCGCCGAGGAATTCGTCGGCGTGGTGCAGGCACTCTGGGAGAGCTGGGAGCCGGATGCGGTCAGCTACGATGACAACGGTCGCCAGAAGGTCAACCCGCGAAAGGTCCACCGCATCGACTGGGCGGGTCGGCATTTCTCGGTCCAGGGACCACTCAATGTCTCCCGCAGCCCGCAGGACCGGCCGATCCTGGCGCAGGCGGGCTCTTCAACCGAAGGGCGCCAGCTCGGCGCGCGGATCGCCGATGTGATCTTCACGACCGGCTTGACGGAGATCGAACCCTCGGTGGAGATCTATAACGACTTCAAGCGGCGCGCCTCGGCCTTCGGGCGTGCGCCCGACAAGATCAAGATCCTGCCGGGCGTCGCCCCTGTCATCGGTTCATCGGACGAGGAAGCGCATCGCTTCTGGCGGGACGTGATGGACGAGATCGACTTCGAGGAAGGTCGCAAGTCGCTGGCCGGCCAGTTCGGCGGCATCGATTTCGAAGGGCTTCCTCTCGATGCACCGATTCCGCTCGACGAACTGCCGCAGACGGCCGAGGTCCAGGGGCGCCGCTCCCGCTTCGGCGTTTTCCGCAATCTCATCGAAAGCGGCAAGGTGCGCACGGTGCGCGACCTGATCATCTATCACTCGAGCGGCGCGGGCCACTGGTTCCCCATCGGATCGGTCGAAAACGTGGCCGACCAGTTGCAGGAGCGCTACGAGCGTGGGGCAACCGACGGCTTCAATTTCCTGGCCTTCTCGCTAAAATATGCACCGGGTCTCAGCGCCATCACCGACCACTTGATCCCCGAGCTGCAGCGGCGCGGCATCTTCCACCACGACTACCAGCACGAAACGCTGCGGAGCAATCTCGGCGTGGCCTGAGCCGCATGCGGGACCAGCCGTCCAAAGATCGGTCGACAGGCCGGATTGCCTCGGAGCCGCGGGGATCCGGCGACGAAGACGGGCATCCCACGCTCCATCATCGTTGGCGCCGGGGCAGTCGGCGCCGACCCTGGCGCGCAATTGCTATTCGCCGGCATCGACAACGCTGAACAGCGGCGCCCGATCACCGGCTTTCGCGCCACGTGCGACGACAGCCCTGAAGCTGCAATCCGCTGCGATGCAAAAGCATCCATTCCGCTTTGCACCGAAAAACAGCAACTGCCTTTTCCCGATGTCGCGATTTTAGGCAATCCATCTCTGTCGAATAATTTCGATAGACTTACTATACAATTTAGCTCGCACGGACCGGGGGACGTTTTCGGCAGCGGGGCGAGCTCGATCGCACTCAGGAGTTCTTTTATGTCAACCCATGGATTTATTGGCGGAATTGCCAAGCTCGCCGCCGCGTCGCTGGTCGCATCGGCCCTGATTTCGGGCACCGCATTCGCGGGACCAACGCTCGACAAGATCAAGCAGCGCGGCACGATCAAGGTCGGTGTGGGCACCACCCCCGGCTTCTTCTCGCCGGACAGCAACGGCCGCTGGCAGGGGTTCTTCATCGATTACGGCCGCGCGCTGTCGATCGCCGTCTTCGGCAATCCGGACAAGGTGGAGTTCACCAATTCCTCTCCCCAGCAACGCCTTCCGGCCCTGCAGAGCGGCGAATATGACATTCTGCTCTCCGGCGTCACAGTGACGGCCACCCGCGCCTTCAAGCTGGGCTTCCATTTCGGGCCGACGCTGTTCTACGACGGCCAGGGCATTCTCGTGCGCAAGGATCTCGGCGTGACGAAGGCAGCCGATCTCGACGGCGCCACCATCGGCGCCCAGAGCGGCACGACGGGCGAGTTGAACGTCGCCGACTTCTTCCGCAAGACCGGCAAGACCTTCAAGCCGGTGACGATCGAAGATACGGGCCAGTTCATCGCTGCACTTGAAAGCGGCCGTGTGGACGCGATCACGCAGGATTCGTCCGATCTCGTCGGCAAGCGCACCCAGCTCAAGAAGCCGGACGACTACATCATTCTGCCGGAGCGCCTGTCCAAGGAACCTCTGGCCCCCGCCATCGCCGGCGGCGACGATCGCTGGCTCGAAATCGTCAACTGGACGGTGAACGCCACCATCCAGGCGGAAGAATGGGGCATCACATCGGCCAATGTCGATCAGTTCCTGAAGTCGGAAGACCCCGCCATCCAGCGCTTCCTCGGCGTCGATCCGGCCTTCAACCAGGCGCTCGATCTCGATCCCAAATGGGCATACAATGTTATCAAGACGGTCGGCAACTATGGCGAAATCTTCGATCGCCACCTGAAACCGCTGGGCTGGGATCGCGGCTACAACCGCCTGTGGACCAATGGCGGCCTGCTCTATTCCCCGCCGTTCCGCTGAGCGATCAGAGCCTGTTCTGATGCGAACTCCCCTGTCGCCGGGCCGCCAACGGCCCGGCATTTTCCGGCGAATTTCCATGTGGTGGGGCGGTTACGCCCTCACCCAGGCCCTGGCGATCGCCGCACTGGTCGCGCTCCTCGTCTTTCTCGGTCATAATACCGCAGTGACGATGGCGCGCATCGGCGTGACGCCGGGCTTCGATTTTCTGTGGCGCCCCACCAATTTCGAGATCGGGGAAAGCGTCTTCCCCTTTTCGGCAAGCGACCCCTATCTTACGGCGATCCTCGTCGGGCTCATCAACACGCTGAAGGTCGCGCTCTTAGGCTGCCTGCTTGCGACCCTGCTGGGTGTGGCGGTCGGCGTGGCCGGCCTGACGCAAAACCTGCTGCTGGCCTCACTGGTACGCGCCTATATCGAGCTCATTCGTAACACGCCGCTCTTGCTCCAGCTCTTCTTCTGGATCTCGCTGGCCAAGGCGTTTCCCGCGCCGCGGCAGGCCAGCGCAGTGCTCGGATCCGTTTTTCTCACCAATCGCGGCGTCTATATCCCGACCTTCTCCCTTGAGGGCGCAGCACTTGGTACGCTGCCGTTGCTCCTGCTTCTCGCCGTCCTGTTCGGCCTGCTTCTCGTCGTGCTCGCGCGGACCGGCCATCTTCGCCTTTGGACCGGATCGATCGCCGCCACCCTCCTCCTTGCGGCCGCCTTCGCGGGACTTCACCTGCTCGGCGCCCGGATGATCATCGAGGTGCCGGCGCTTGCCGGTTTCAACATCCGCGGCGGCGCCAACCTGACGCCTGAATTCGCCGCCCTGCTGACAGGGCTCACGATCAAGTTTTCCGCAGCCATCGCCGAGATCGTCAGGGCCGGCATACAGTCTGTTCATCGCGGTCAATGGGAGGCGGCGCGCGCGCTCGGCCTGCATGCAGGGCAGATCATGCGCCTCATCGTCCTGCCGCAGGCGCTGCGGGTGATTACGCCGCTTACGACCTCCAGCTATCTCGACCTGTTGAAGGATTCGAGCCTGGCGGTGGCGATCGGCTATCCCGATCTCGTCAGCATCATCAACACCACGGCAAACACCACCGGACAATCTCTGGAAGCGCTGCTCATCCTGATCGGCACCTATCTCAGCATCAACCTGCTGATCTCCGCCCTGATGAACGACTATAACCGGCGCGTGGCGCTGAAAGGGACGAGGCGATGAGCAACACGGCACAGCATCGGCTCGGCCGCAGCTTCGGGGCACTTGTCGCCGATGTCTGGCATGGCCTGTTCGGGTCGGCTGCGAACACCGCCATCACCCTCGTCACCCTGCTGGCGCTCGCATGGGCGCTGCCGCCCCTCATCGAATGGACGATCCTCGACGCCACCTGGACCGGGACCGCCGCCGACTGCGCCACCCGGGACGGGGCCTGCTGGGCATTCGTCGCGGCGAAATTGCGCTTCGTCTTCTTCGCATTCTATCCGGCGGATCTGCAATGGCGCCCCGGCCTGGTCATGGTCATTCTTCTCGCCCTTCTTGCCGCCAGCGCATTGCCGCGTTTCTGGCGCCGGGAACTGATGTTCGCCTGGCCGCTGGCGATCATCGCCTGCTGGCTTCTGCTGTCCGGCGGCGGCGGGCTCGTACCGGTCTCCTCCAACCAATGGGGCGGCCTGCCGGTCACGCTCTTCGTCTGGGCCACCTGCTTCGGCGCAGCGACACCGATTGCCATCCTGCTCGCGCTGGCGCGCCGCTCGAAGCTTGCAGGACTGCGAACGCTTTCCGTCATCTATATCGAGATCATGCGCGGCACGCCCATGGTCGCGATCCTCTACGTGGCCGTGCTCATCCTGCCGATGGCGTTACCGGACGCGGCCTTCGACAAGATGATCCGGGCGATGATCATGATCACGCTGTTCTGGGCGGCGTATCTCGCAGAGGTGGTGAGGGCTGGCCTGCAAACGATTCCCGACGGGCAGCAGGAAGCCGCCTCGGCGCTCGGCATCGGATACTGGCGCAGCATGCAACTGATCGTCCTGCCGCAGGCGCTGCGGGTCGTCATTCCGGGCATGGTCAATCTGGCGATTGGCTTCCTGCTCGCCACCTCGCTGCTCGCCGTTATCGGCATCTTCGACCTTCTCAACGCGGCCCGCGCATCGGCAACCGATCCCGCCTGGCTCGGCTTCTACAACGAAGCCTATTTCCTGGTGGCGATCGTCTATTTCGTCATCTGTTTCAGCGGGTCGAGATACAGTATCTGGCTCGAGCGCCTGTTGCGCCGGGCGCCGCGCGCAACGGCGACATGATACGGCTGCGCCGGGGCTGGACAGGCCAACCCCGGCGCCAACAATATACCTGCCCATCGATCAGGGTCGTTCTGTGGGCTCAGACTGCCCTGTCGTGGGACGGCTTTTCCCAGAGATTGACGCCACCCTCGACGGCATGAATGTCGATTTCCGCCAGCTCCTCGGGAGAGAAAGCGAGATTTTCAAGCGCTGCGACATTTTCCGCCACCTGCGCCGCGGAACTCGCGCCGATCAGGGCCGAGGTCACACGCGGATCCCGCAGCACCCAGGCAAGCGCCAGTTGTGCCAGCGACTGGCCACGCCGCTCGGCGATTTTCGCAAGTGCCCGTGCGCGCTCGATATTGTCTTCCTTCAGGTGTTCGGGCCGCAAGAAGCCACCGCCGGGACGGTTGACGCGGGCATCGGCAGGAACGCCGTTCAGATATTTGCTGGTCAGAAGGCCCTGGGCGAGCGGCGTGAACGCAATGACACCCGAGCCCACTTCATCGGCCGCGGCAAGCAGGTCCTGCTCGATCCAGCGATTGAACAGATTGTAGGACGGCTGGTTGATCAGCAGCGGAACCCGCCGCTCCTCAAGCAGCCTGGCGATCTCGCGCGTCTTGTTGCCGGAATAGGAGGAGATGCCGACGTAAAGCGCCTTGCCCTGATGAACGGCAGAGGCAAGCGCATCGGCGGTTTCCTCGAGCGGCGTCTCGGTGTCGTAGCGATGCGAATAGAAGATATCGACGTAATCCAGCCCGAGCCGACCAAGGCTCTGGTCGAGGCTGGACAGCAGCGCCTTGCGCGAACCGCCGCCACGGCCATAGGGACCGGGCCACATATCCCAGCCGGCCTTGGTCGAGATGATCAACTCGTCGCGATAGGCCTTGAGATCTTCACGCAGGATCTTGCCGAAATTGATTTCGGCACTGCCGGCGGGAGGACCGTAATTATTCGCAAGATCGAAATGGGTGATGCCCAGATCGAAAGCCTTGAACAGGATCGAGCGCTGGACATCAAGCGTCGTCGTGTCGCCGAAATTGTGCCAAAGGCCGAGCGAGACGCCGGGAGCTTGAGGCCGCTGCGGCCGACGCGGCGGAACACGGCCCGATCGTAACGCTCGGGATTTGCGATGTAGGTCATTGAGCTTTCCGTGGAAGAACAGGAGACGGTTTATAGAAAGGAGGGATCAGATCGCGCCATGGCGCGGCGGCAACTGCTTGTTGAGGTAGAAATTGCCGATGTGATGATATTTCCAGCGAACCGGATCATGCAAGGCATGGGTTTTCGCATTTCGCCAGAACCGATCCAAGCCATAGCCTTCGAGCGTGGAGCGCGCACCGCCGAGTTCGATCAGCTTGTTGGCGGCGAACTGGGCGGCTTCCGTTCCGTAGGCCTTGACCTCCGCGACCGCAATGGAGGCTTCTGCCACGGTGCGCTCGTCCGGATGGGCTCTTGCTATGTCCAGGAGCCGACCGGACCGCTCCAGCAAGGCATCCGCCGCATGGACGCGGATGGAAACATCGCCCACCGCATGGATGCTGTGCGGATCCTCATAACCGTGTTCGATGCTGAGCTCGAAGAACGGCCGGGCGTGGGTGCGAACATAGGAAATGGTCTCGGCCAGCGCGCCACGGGCAATACCTACCTGGACCGCGGCGTGGATGATCTGCGCGAAGGGGCCCATCGCGGTGGCAAGCTCGAAAACGACATCGTGATCCACCGCCTGAAAGGGCGTGATCTCCAGGTCGTCGAAGGTGACGGTTCCGCTGCCGGTCGAGCGCTGCCCGAAGGAAGTCCAGTCATCGACGATGGCAAGGCCGGGCGTATCGCGATCGATGAAGACGATATGCACGCGCCCGGCTTCATCCTTGGCCACGGCGACGATGACATGGGCGAACAGCGAACCCGTCGAATAGAACTTCTGCCCGTTCAGCAGCAGCCTGCCGTCTCGCTCGCGAAAGCTCGTCCTGTAATCAACCGGCGTGCGCGTGCCGATCTCGGTAAAGGCATTGCCGAGCCGTTCGCCGTTCAGCACGCGCTCGAAATAATGGTGCTTCTGCGCTTCGGATCCGGCGAGCCGCAGGGCTTCCACCATGTAGAAATGGTTCTGCGGGATCTGCCCGAGGGAGGAATCGGCAGCCGAGATGATCGCGGTGACTTCCGCCAGAGTGACCGACGAGACGTCGGCGCCGCCATAGGCTGCCGGCACCGTGATGGCCCAGAGCCCCGATTGCGAAAAGCGCTCGACTTCCTGAAGCGGAAGGAGGCGATCGCGGTCGCGAATGGCGGCCTCCCTGGCGAAGTCGCGCGCGAGCTCCCGCGCGACCGTCAGCGCCTCGGCATCGGTGCGGATGCGATGCGCGCGCGTCAGCAGCCGCGCGATGGCGGGCGCCGGTCGTCCCGGCGTCAAGGCTGCCTGGCGGTGCCGGTTGCGATCGTCTTGCGTCATGGCAGGCCTCAGTTCCAGGCGTGGCGCGGCGGATGCGCACCGTTCAGATAGTAGTTGCCGACATGGTAGAATTTCCAGCGGACGGGATCATGCAGCGTATGGACGCGCGCATTGCGCCAGTGCCGGTCGAGATTGTGTTCGGCAAGGGTTGAACGGGTGCCGGCCAGCTCAAACAGCTTGTTAGTGGCGAGAATGGCAATCTCGGTGGTCAGGACCTTGGATTCCCCGGTCTTGATCGTGGCTTCCGAAACCCGTTCCAATGTCGGCTCGATCCGGGCGGAGTCGATGGCGCGCCCGGCAATGTCGAGCAGGGCTTCGGCCGCATGCAGCCGGATCTTGAGGTCGCCGATGGCGGCGATGGTGAAAAGATCCTCGCCGGCGGTCTCCTTGCCGCTGTCGATCCACGGGCGGCTATAGGTCCTCACGAAAGCGATGGTATCTTCGATCGCCCCGCGGGCAATGCCGGCATCGATGGCAGACTGGATGATCTGGGAGACCGGCCCGCCGACCGTCGGATGGTCGAAGGAGGTTACCTTCACCGCGCGGCTCGCCGGAAGCCGGACATTGTCGATCCGCACCGAACCCGAGGCCGTCGTGCGCTGGCCGAAGCTCGACCAGTTGTTGGTGACGGTAAGACCAGGCGCAGTCCGATCGGCAAAGACCAGATAGCCCTGTCCGGTTTCATCCACGCCGACGATCGGCACCACATGGGCCAACAATGCCCCGGTCGTATAGAATTTCTCGCCGCTGACCACGACCTCATCGCCCTCGAAACGCACCTTCGTCTCGAAGGAGGCGACGTTTTTGCTCTTCAGTTCCGAGAAGGCGTTGCCATAGCGCAGGCCCTGCAGCGCCCAGGCGAAGAAGAGCTGCTTCTGCTCCGGCGTCCCGTCCAGTTCGACGGTGGCAACGATGGCGAGATGGTTCTGCGTGATCTGGGCGATTGCGGGATCGGCCGCGGCGATGATCGAGATCACCCGCGCCAAGGTGGCATAGGAGACTTCCGGCCCGCCATAGGCGCGGGGAACGTTGATGCTCCACAGACCGCTCTGGGAATAGTCGTCCAGTTCTACAAGCGGAAGCAGGCCCTCGCGATCACGCAGTGCCGCCCCTGCCTTGAACCGTTCCGCCAGCTGTTCGGCGATCGCGATCGCCTCCTCGTCGCTGCTGATCACGTGAGCGGGCACCGCCGGCCGCGGGCGAGGTTCGACGGGATCTGAGGAATTGACGCGCGGATGAATATCATAGTCGATGACGGCGTCCGTATGGCTGCCCATGATGCCCTGCCTTTCCTTCCGGTGAGGTTGCTCAGCTGCCGGTGGCCAGCAGCGCCTGGTGTCTCTTGACGGCTTCGATGTCGCGGTAGCCTGCTGCGGGATGGGGTGCCTGCAGATGCGCGCCCTTGCCGAACAGTTTTTCGCGCAGCGTGCCGGGCTGGTAGGATGTCGGATAGGCGCCACGCCGCTGCAGCTCCGGCACCAGATAGCCGACGACGTTTTCGAAGGTTTCGGGCGTGACGGCGTAGGCGAGGTTGAACCCATCGACGCCGGTTTCCTCGACCCAATGCTGCAACTCGTCGGCCACCGTTGCGGCCGAGCCGACGATCACCGGCCCCATGCCGCCGATCCCGCCCCATTCCGCCAGTTCTCGAATGGTCCAGCGCTTGTTCGGATCGCCTTCCGAGAGGCTTTCGATGGCGGAATGGATGGCGTTGGTCTCCACCTTGCGGATGAGATCGTCCGGCTGGTAGCGCGAGAAATCGACCCCCGTCCAACCCGACATGAAGACCAGCGCGCCGTCATAGGAAACATAGTCGAGATAGTCGCGAAACCTGGCGCGCGCCTTCTCGTCCGTCTCGTCGACGATGACGGTCAGCAGATTGTAGATCCGGACATCTCCAGGCGCCCGGCCCGCGGCGGTCAACCGGGCGTGGATGTCGCGCACGTAGTTGCGCAGGATCGTCTTGGTTTGCGCCGCCACGAAGACGCATTCTGCATTTTCGGCAGCAAATTTCTTGCCGGGGCCGGATGCACCTGCCTGGTAGAGGACGGGGGTGCGCTGGGGCGAGGGTTCCGTCAGCGCATAGCCGGGAACCTGGAAGTGTTTGCCGTGGTGGCCGATCTCATGGACCTTGTCGGGAATGGTGAAGACGCGCTTCTCCCGATCCCGAACGACGGCGCCCTCCTCCCAGGAGCCTTCCAGCAGCTTGTAGATCACCTCGAGATATTCCGCGGCGATCTCGTAACGGTTGTCGTGCTGCTGCAAGCCCGTCTGCCCGACATTCTTCGCACCGCTTTCGAGATAGGAGGTGACGATATTCCAGCCGAGCCGCCCCTTGGTGTGATGATCTGCCGTCGCGAGCCGCCGGGCGAAGGTGTAGGGATGCTCGAAGGACGTGGAGGCCGTGATACCGATGCCCAGATGCTCTGTCGCCAGTGCAATCGGCGCGGCAAGCTGGATCGGATCATTGACCGGGATCTGCGCCGCCTGATGGATGGCGTGATAATTGTTGCCCTTGTAGACATCGTAATAGCCGATCACATCGGCGATGAAGATGCCGTCGAACACGCCGCTCTCCAGCGTGCGCGCCAGATCCTGCCAGTAATCCAGATCCTTGTATTTCCAAGACCTGTCGCGGGGATGCGCCCAGAGGCCCGGTGACTGATGGCCGACACAATTCATGTCGAAGGCATTGAAATGGATGATCTTGCTCATCGAGCACGCGGTCCCATCTGGCTATGCTCGAGAGCATGGCAGAAGCGGACCATTAATCTAGTAATTCTATGTTATTAATTTATAATTTCCGGGAAAATTTTTGCTGGCCTTCCGCAGGCCGAGCGGCACGCGCATGCCCACACACGGACTTACCCACGCCGGCCTCCGAAAGAGAAAATTCTTCCCAAAGCTGCAGCTGGTCTGCAAGACTATACTTTGTCTATTCTTTTTGTGGATTTTAAGTTCTCGAAAACCCCAGGAGTATCAATGACCAATCCGATATTTGCCCAGGCCGGCACGTCCATATTCGAATCCATGTCGAGACTGGCAGCAGACGTCGGGTCGATCAATCTGGGCCAGGGCTTCCCGGAGGGCTTCGAGCCGGAAGAGGTGATCGAGGCGGCGGTCAAGGCGCTGCGGGATGGTCCACACCAGTATCCCCCGATGATGGGACTGCCCGCACTGCGCCAGGCCGTTGCCGACAATGCCAGGCGGTTTGCCGGGCTCGATATCGATTGGGAAAAGGAGGTGCTTGTCACATCCGGCGCGACCGAAGCGCTGACGGATACGTTCCTTGCCCTGCTGCAGGCGGGTGACGAAGTCATCGTCTTCGAACCCGTCTACGACGCCTATGCAACACTGATCCGCCGCGCCGGTGGTACGGTTGTTCCCGTCCGCCTTGCACCGCCCACCTGGGACCTGCCGCGGGAGGCGCTTGCGGCCGCCGTCACGCCCCGGACGCGATTGATCGTCGTCAACACGCCGATGAACCCGATCGGCAAGATCTTCGACGCGGACGAACTTGCCTTTCTCGCCGACCTTGCAATCCGGCATGATCTCATCATCGTTTCGGACGAAGTCTACGAGCATCTCGTCTTTGACGGACGGCCCTTCCTCTCCCTGATGTCGGTCGAGGGCGTCCGCGACCGCGTGGTGCGCATCGGCTCGGCCGGCAAGAGCTTCTCGCTGACCGGCTGGAAGGTCGGCTATG
This sequence comes from Neorhizobium fuzhouense, assembly GCF_042611105.1. Lineage (NCBI taxonomy): Bacteria > Pseudomonadati > Pseudomonadota > Alphaproteobacteria > Hyphomicrobiales > Rhizobiaceae > Neorhizobium > Neorhizobium fuzhouense. Next base: position 199,743 of record NZ_JBHFFP010000011.1, read on the forward strand.
TGACGGCATCGGCCGATCTGCTGCGACCGATCGCGCGTGCCCACCAGTTCGTCACATTCACCACGCCGCCGGCGTTGCAGGCAGCGGTCGCCACGGGGCTCTCGTTGCCCGACAACTATTTCAGCGACCTGAAGTTGAGGCTCGCCGCCCGGCGCGACCTGCTTGTGGCAGGCCTGCGGGATGCAGGCTTCCGCGTCGATGAGGTTGCTGCGACCTATTTCGCCATCGCCGCCATCGATGACCTCGATCTGGCCGGTGACGACCTTGAATTTTCCCGCCGGTTGACTACCGAGGCCAAGGTGACCCCGGTTCCAATCTCTTCCTTCTATGGCGCCCGCGACATCAGGAGCCATGTGCGCTTTTGCTTTGCCAAGACCACCGAAACGCTTGAGGAGGCGGTGGAAAGGCTGCGGCGCTGGCGCGCCAATCTCAGCCTGAGGGCCGCGTCATGACCCAGCCGGTCAGACCCATCGGGATCGAGTTCGCCACCGCCGAACTCGTCTCCCTTCTCGGTTCGCGTGCGCTGACGGGTGCTTCGGCAACCGGCCTGCGGGCGGGAGACGAAAGCCACCATGCGCGCCATGCGCCGAACATCGTCGTGCTGCCCCAATCCACGGAAGAGGTTGCCGCCATCGTCGCGATCGCGGCGCGCCATCGCGTGCCGATCACCCCCTTTGGCGCCGGGTCGGGGCTGGAGGGTGGGGCGATCCCGGTTCAGGGCGGCATCTCGCTCGACACGTCGCGACTGAACGAGATCATCGAGATCCGCCGCGACGACATGATCGCAAGGGTCGGCGCGGGCGTGCGAAGGCTCGATCTCAATCATGCCCTGCGCGAAACCGGACTGTTCTTCCCCATCGATCCCGGCGCCAACGCCTCGCTCGGTGGCATGGCCTCGACCGGCGCCAGCGGCACCAATGCAGTGCGCTACGGCGTGATGCGCGAGAACGTTCTGGGATTGACCGTCGTGACCGCCGATGGCGCGATCGTCAGGACCGGTTCGCTCGCGCGCAAATCCTCGTCGGGCTATGACCTGACAAGGCTTTTCGTCGGCTCCGAAGGCACGCTCGGGATCATCACGGAAATCGCCTTGAGGCTTCATCCGATCCCCGATGCGGTCTCTGCCCATGCCGGCTTCGCCACGCTTGCAGGCGCCGTGCAGGCCGTCATCGAGATCAAGCGCACCGGCCTTGCCATCGGCCGCGTCGAACTACTCGACGCCCCGCTCGTCGATGTCGTGATCCGGCGCGGCAGCATGGCCCTTGCCGCCCTGCCGACGCTGTTCTTCGAGTTTCACGGCCAGGCCGCCGAAATCGCGGCCGTATCGGAGGTTATTGCCGAGATCGTCGCCGATCATGGCGGCACGCCGCTGCAATGGGTGGCGCCGGGAGCGGCCACGACGGCGCTCTGGGAGACCCGGCGCGACTGCCTCGCCTGGGCGAAGGCCGAACGGCCGGGCGCCGTGTCCTGGCCGAGCGATGTCTGCGTGCCGATCTCGCGCCTGTCCGAGGTGATCCTGGAAACCCGCGAAGACGTCGCGGGCTCGGGTATCCCGGCCTATATCGTCGGCCATGTCGGCGACGGCAATTTCCACTGCGTCTTCATGCATCTGCATGAGGAGGACGAAGCGGTCCGCACATTATCCGACCGTATCATCGAGCGCGCACTCAATGCCGGCGGCACGGTGACCGGCGAGCACGGCGTCGGACTCGGCAAGCGGCACGTCCTTGAAGCGGAACACGGCGCCGCGGCCGTTGCTCTGATGCGCAGCCTCAAGATCACCCTCGATCCCGACGGAATCCTCAATCCTGGAAAGGTCCTGCCGGACCTTGCCGCATAATACTGACACCCATAACACTCAAAAAGGAACACTTGGAATGCGTTATTCGAAGTTCATCGCAGGCACGGTTTCGGCGGTCGCCCTGTTCGTGGCGACCCATGGCGCGGCACTGGCCGAAACCATCAAGTTCGGCGTCACGGCAGGGCCGCATGCCCAGATCGCCGAAGCGCTGGTGCCGGTTGCCAAGGCCAAGGGCCTCGACATCAAGGTCGTTGAATTCTCCGACGGCGCCCTGATCGACCCGGCGACCAATGACGGCGACCTTGATGCCAACGGCTTTCAGCATACGCCTTACCTGAACCAGCAAAACAAGGATCGTGGCCTCCATCTCGTTGCTGTCGGCGGCAAGACGGTGCTCCTGCCGATGGCTGGCTATTCCAAGAAGTACAAGTCGCTGGCCGACCTGCCCAAGGGCGCGCAGGTGACGATCCCGAACGATCCCAGCAATGCTGGACGCGCGCTGAAGCTTCTGGAGGCCGGCGGCGTGATCAAGCTGAAGGCCGGCCTCACCTATAATGCAACGGAACTCGACATCATCGAGAACCCGAAGAACATCAAGATCATTCCGATGGAAACCGCGCAATTGCCGCGCTCGCTGGAAGATGTCGACTTCTCGGTCATCACCTCCCATTTCGCCCTGTCGGCCGGCTTGAACCCGAAGAAAGACGGCATCCTGATCGAGGACCAGCTGTCGGACTACTTCTGCCTGATCGCGGTCGCGGACAAGAACAAAGATGCGCCCTGGGTCGCGACCCTCGTCGAAGCCTACAAGTCCCCCGAAGTGAAGGCCGTCATCGACAGGACCTTCCAGGGCAATGTGATCGCGGGCTGGTGATATGACGCTCCTGGCACGCACGAACGAGGCTCCGCCGCTGAGCGGTCCGACGCCGGAGGACCCCGCCGTGGTGGCGGCGTCCCGCCCCGAGACCATCATCGAGGTCAGCTCCCTGACCAAGACCTACGACCGCAAGGTCGGGCCGGTGCTGGACGATGTCTCGCTGACGATCGCGAAGGGATCGATCCACGGCATTATCGGCCGGTCCGGCGCGGGCAAGAGCACGTTGGTTCGCTGCCTGAACGGGCTTGTCGCCCCCACATCCGGCCGGGTCGCAGTATCCGGCCGGGAAATCTCGTCCCTGCGCGGCCCTGCCCTGCGCAAGGCGCGACGGGACATCGCCATGATCTTCCAGCATTTCAGCCTGCTGTCCTCGCGCACGGCCGCCGGGAACGTGGCACTGCCGCTGGAGATCGCCGGCGTGCCGAAGGATGTCGTCCGCCAGAAGGTCGCCGCGCTGCTCGATCTCGTCGGCCTTGCCGGCAAGGCCGATGCCTATCCCTCCGAGCTCTCGGGCGGACAGAAGCAGCGCGTTGGCATCGCCCGTGCGCTTGCACTGGACCCGGCCGTGTTGCTCTCGGACGAGGCGACATCCGCGCTTGATCCCGAGACGACGGTGCAGATCCTCGATCTTCTGCGGGAGATCAACCGCCGCACCGGCATCACCGTCGTGCTGATCACCCACGAGATGGAGGTGGTGCGCCGCATCGCCGATCACGTCACGGTGCTGGAAGGCGGCAAGGTGATCGAAACAGGTCCGACCTTCGACGTCTTTGCCTTCCCGAAATCGCGGATCGCCCGCTCGTTCCTGTCGAGCATCGTCGCCCACGATCTGCCTGAAGAGGTGACCCGCCAGCTGATCGCAGCGCCGATCGAAGGCAGCGACCCCGTGCTGCGCATCACCTTTACCGGAGATGCGGCGCACGACCCCGTGGTCACGACGCTCGTTGAGAAATTCGGCATCCGGCCGAACATCCTGCACGGACGCATCGATTACATCGCCGGCAAGCCTCTCGGCATCATCACGGTCATCGCCGAAGGCGGCAGGCCGGATCTTGCCGACGTGCTCGCCCATCTTACGTCCCTCAATCTTCACGCAGAGGTCATCGGCCATGTTGTCCGATCTGTTCCCGCCGGCGCTCGTCGCGCTGCTCGTTGATTCCCTGCAGCAGACGCTGACGATGGTCGCGGTCTCGGCTCTCCTCTCGACCGTGATCGGCCTGCCGCTCGGTGTTTTGCTGGTCGTCACGTCGCGCGGCCAGTTCCTGGAGCGGCCCTGGTTCAACAAGGTGATCGGCACGGCGGTCAACCTCGTCCGCTCCACGCCGTTCATCATTCTGATGGTGGCGATCATTCCCTTCACCCGACTGGTTGTCGGCACGACGGTCGGCACCTTCGCCGCCGTGGTGCCGCTGACGGTCGCAATCACGCCGCTCTATGCGCGGCTTGCAGAAGCGGCGATGCGCGAGGTCGACCAGAGCCTGATCGAGGCTGCCGAAAGCATGGGGGCAAGCCCGCTGCAGATCATCTTCAAGGTGCTGCTGCCGGAGGCGTTGCCCGGCATCGTCGCCGGCCAGACGGTCACGCTGGTAAGCCTCATCGGCTATTCCGCCATGGCCGGCACGGTCGGCGGCGGCGGCCTGGGCGATCTCGGCATCCGCTTCGGCTATCAGCGCTTCATGCCGGAGGTGATGATTGCCGTCGTCGTCGTGTTGGTGGCCATCGTCCAGACCGTACAGGTGACAGGCGATATCGCCGCCCGCGCCGTCAACCACCGCATCGCCCGCAGCAGGCGCGCCGCCTGACCGTGATGACGCCGTCAAATTCGTCACCGCGGCCCATCCGCTGTCCCATTCACCTGAGGAAGACATCATGACCATTCATGCCCAGACCAGTCACCTGCCCTTTGTCGACATCTCCCGCTTCAGCAAGGGGCCGGAGGAACGCGCCCGCTTCGTGGCCGAGCTGCGCGCCATCCTTCACGACCACGGCTTCTTCTACCTCACCGGCCACGGCGTCGATCCCAAGCTGATCGCCGACGTGGTCGCCACCTCAAAGCGGTTCTTCGCCCTGCCGGAGAAGGACAAGCTGGAGATCGAGATGGTAAAGTCGCCGCATTTCCGCGGCTACAATCGCGCAGGGCTTGAGCGCACGCGCGGCGAACAGGACTGGCGCGAGCAGGTCGACGTCAACAACGAAAGCGATCCGCTGCCGATCGGTCCCGATACGCCTGCATGGGCCCGGCTGGTGGGACCGAACCAGTGGCCGTCGGCCCTGCCGGAACTGAAGCCGATCCTGCTCGCCTATCAGGCGGAAGTGACGCGTATCGGCATCGAGGTGCTGAAGGCGATCTCGGTGGCGCTCGGCCAGGATGAGGACGTGTTTTCCGACATCTACGAGCCGGAGCCCACCAAGCTCCTCAAAATCATCCGCTATCCGGGCCGCGATGTTGCGCAGAGCGACCAGGGCGTCGGCGCCCACAAGGATGGCGGCTTCGTCACGGTGCTCCTCCAGGACGTGACACCCGGGTTGCGCGTGCGCACCGAAGAGGGCGTCTGGCTCGATGCTCCGCCGATCCCGGGCACCTTCATCATCAACACGGGCGAACTGCTGGAGCTTGCGACAAACGGCTTCGTGCGCGCCGACGTTCATGACGTGATCGCCCCGCCGGCGGGTGTCGAGCGCTTCTCGGTCGCCTTCTTCATGGGTGCCCGCTATGATGCCAGCATCCCGGTCATCGACCTGCCGCCGGAACTCCACAGTGCGGAACGCGGCATCACCGTGGACCCGCTCAATCCGATCTTCCGCGAGGTCGGCAGCAATGTCCTGAAGAGCCGGCTACGCTCGCATCCCGATGTGGCCCGCGCCCATTACGCCGACCTTCTGCCGCCGGAACCGCAGGCAGCACGTGCCTGAACCTGAGGCGCCCGCCCCTCCCGAACGCAGCGGGAGGGGCAAAACCGTCCAGCGGGCCCTCACGCGAGAAAACAGATTTCTCCAAGATCCGCGGAAAATAATCCATTAAATCTGTAGAAAATTAATCGATCCGGTAGCCTGTCGTCATCAATCATGATGGGGACAGGATCATGCCAGAAAACTCCAGCCTATCAAACGGTCAGGCGTCTGGGGTCAGCCGCCGGACCTTGCTGCGGACCGCTGGCGCGGCCGGCGCGGCGGCCGTCGTTGGCACCTTTGCCGCACGCACCACCAATTATGCCATCGCAGGCAACCTCATTCCTATCAAGCTCGAATGGACCGAGGTGGCGGCGTGCCATTCGCCTGTCGGCTTCGGTCTTGCCAAGGGGATCTATGCCAAGCATGGTCTCGATGTCGAATTGTTCTATCAGGGCGCCAGCGGACAGACGCTGATCCAGTCCCTCGCCACCCGCAAGGCGGAAGCCGGTCCGGGACTGCTTTACGACTGGCTGAAGCCGATCGAGCAGGGTTTCGACGTCAAGCTGTTCGTGGGTTCCCATGGCGGCTGCCAGCGCGTTCTCGTCAAGCCGGATTCGGGCATCAAGACGCTGGTCGACCTGAAGGGCAAGACCATCGGCACCTTCGACGTGATGTCGCCCTCGCGCGTTGCTTTCTCGGTTGCGCTTGTCAAGGCGGGCCTCAACCCGGAAACCGACGTGACCTGGAAGGTCTTTCCCTTCGATCTCGTGGCGGAAGGTGTGCTGAAGGGCGAGGCCGATGCGGTGGCTCATATGGACCCCTGGGCCTATTCCTACGAGAAGCAGCATGGCTTCGTGAAGATCGCGGACACCCAGACCGACACCTTCAAGGATCGTGTCTGCTGCGTGCTCGGCGTCAACGGCGACTATTACGCGGCCAACAAGGACGCCATCAAGCGTGTGGCAGCCGCCAATCTGGAGATTCACCAGTTCACCGCACAGCACCCCGACGAAGTGGCAAAATGGTATTTTGACACGCTGAAGCCGGGACTGCCGCTTCAGGATCTGACAGAGGTGCTGTCGTCCCTCACCTATCACGACCACTGGTTCGGCAAGGCCCTGCGGAACGAAGTCAAAACCGGCTACCAGGATCTGAAGCTGACGGGCGTGATTGATGCCTCGACGGATCCCGAGGAAATTGCTGATCGCATCACCATCGATATCTTCGCGTGAGCCGGGCATGAGCGACGCTGTCCAGGGTGGGATCTCGCCGGAACGGGAGCATGTCGCACGCGGCCCCGCGGCCTTGCGCTACCTTCCGTCCATATGGCGTGACGGGCTCCTGGCCGCCGGCACCTGGGCGGCCGCGGCAGCCATCACCGCCGCGCTCCCCGACAAGATCACCTGGGGCGCGACCGAACTCTTTGCAATCGCGACCGGCGTCATCGCCTTGGTCTTTCTCGGCCTGGCGCTCGTTCAGCCGCACCTCGGCCGATCAGCGGCAACACTCAGGCATTACGGCCCCTGGTTCATCGTTCTGGGCCTATGGATCGCGCTCTGGGAACTGACCACGGCCAAGCTGGGCTGGCTCCCGAAGCCGTTCTTCTCGCCGCCCCAGGGCCTCCTCCATGTCTACGTGACGGATTGGCAGCGGCTGCTGGTTTGCGTGGGCTATACTGCGCGGCTCTGGGGGCTGGGCTTCTTTTCCGGTGTTGCCGTGGGTTTTATCGCCGGGGTCGGCCTCGGCTGGTCGAAACGCTTCGCCTATTGGGGCATGCCGGTCCTGAAACTGATCGGTCCTGTTCCGGCCAGCGCCTGGATCCCCTGCACCTTCTTCATCTTCCCGAGCACCTTCCACGCCTCGATTTTTCTCGTGGCGCTCGCCTCGGGCATTCCCGTCGCGATCCTGACGGCGGCGGGGGTCGGCCAGGTCAACCGCGCCTATTACGACGTCGCCCGCACGCTGGGAGCCGATAACCGCTATCTCATTTTCAACATCGCCATCCCGGCCTCTCTGCCGAATGTCTTCGTCGGTTTGTTCATGGGCCTCTATTATTCCTTCGCCGTTCTGGTGGTTGCCGAAATGCTCGGCGCCAAGTTCGGCCTGGGCTGGTATCTGCAGTTCAACACCGCCTATTCCGCCTATGCCAATGTCTATGCGGCCCTGATCATCATGGCTCTGATCTGCGCCGGCCTCGTGCGACTGCAGTTCATCGTCCGCGACCGTCTTCTCGACTGGCAGAAGGGGATCCTTTGATGGCGATTGCCCTTGAAACCAATGCGGCCGACCGGCCCAACCTGGCGCTCGCGATCGAACATGTTTCGCATGGTTATACGATCGGCGACCGTCCCCTGCCGGTGCTGGATGATGTTTCGATTTCGGTGAAGCCCGGCGAATTCGTGGCGCTGCTGGGGCCATCGGGCTGCGGGAAATCGACGCTGCTGCGGCTCGCGGCCGGCCTCGACTTGCCCCTTGCCGGCAGGCTGACGGAGGATGGCCGGACAATCGAAAAGCCCCATCCTGACCGCATCCTGGTCTTCCAGGAAGCCACTCTGTTTCCCTGGATGACGGTGCGCAAGAACGTCGCGGCAGGGCTCGACGCCCGCGGGCTCCTGAAGAGCGAGGGCTACCGGGTCGATGAGATCTTGCGGCGGGTCGGGCTCGAAGCCTTTGCCCATGTCTATCCGCACCAGCTCTCCGGCGGCATGGCGCAGCGCGTCGCGATCGCGCGCGCCCTCGTCAACGAACCGAAACTGCTGCTGCTCGACGAGCCTTTCGGCAAGCTCGATTCGCTGACGCGCCTCAGCATGCAACAGGAACTGGTCCAACTGTGGCGGGATGTGCGTTTCACCGCAGTGCTGGTCACGCATGACGTGGAGGAAGCGCTGCTTCTCGCCGATCGCGTCATTGTGTTTTCCAACAGGCCGGCGCGGATCCTGTCGGAAGTGGCGGTGCCCAGGCCCCATCCGCGGCGCCGCGACGACGGCGATCTTATCCGGCTGCGGCAGGTTCTGCTGCAGGAGCTCGGAGTGACGGCCGATGTCTGAGACGCGCCTGCCCATCGTTCTGTCGGCACTTGCAAGCCTCGTCCTTGCGGTCAGTGTCGCCTGGTGGTGGCTGGTTTTCTCCACCGTCATCTCCAACGGCTATGTTACGCATCGCCAGGCCATTGTCTGCATGGCGGCAGAGACGGATCTTTGCCGGCTCGCCCAGGCACTCTGCACCCAGACCCATGTCTTCGAACTCCGGTGGTACGCGCCGGAATCCCTTTGGATTGCCGCGGCACTGCTTGTCAGCGCGGCCGTTCAATCCATGCTCGGCACGCGTCCGCGCTGAAGTGCCTGATGAGGAGAGAAACCATGACCCTGCAGCAATCCGCCGAAACGATCGTAAACGCCAAGGAGGTCACGACGCCCGGCGCATCGTCCTTCCGCAGCCGCCACCCGGAAACCCAGGCCCTCCATGGCGGCAGCTTCCGCTATGATCCGGCCACGGGCGCCGTTGCAGTCCCGATCTACCAGACCACGTCTTTCCAGCTGCCCGGAACCGAGGGCGCCGACAAACTATTCGCGCTGGAGGCGGCCGGCCATCTCTACACCCGCGTCTCCAACCCGACGCAGGATGCGTTCGAGCAGCGGCTTGCAGAACTGGAGGGCGGCGCCGCGGCACTTGCTGTCTCTTCGGGCCAGGCGGCATCCGCCTTCGCAATCCTCAATCTTGCGCGCGCCGGCGACAACATCGTCTCGTCCGCCGGCCTTTATGGCGGCACATGGGCGCTGTTTGCTGCGACCCTGAAGAGCTTCGGCATCGAGACCCGCTTCGTCGATGCGGCCGACCCGGAAGCCTTTGCCCGCGCCACGGATGACCGAACGCGCGCCTATTACGCAGAATCCCTGCCCAATCCCAAGCTCGAGGTCTTCCCGATCGGCGAGGTGGCTGCGATCGGACGCCGCTTCGGCATTCCGCTGATCGTGGACAACACCGCAGCACCGCTGATCATCCGCCCGTTGGAGCATGGTGCGGCTGTCGTCGTCTATTCCGCAACGAAATATATCGGTGGCCACGGCACCTCGATTGGCGGTGCGATCGTCGACAGCGGTACCTTCCCCTGGCGCGATCTCGCCGAGCGCCAGCCGGCCCTCAACGAACCCGATCCGAGCTACCAGGGCAAGACCTGGATCGAGAAAGCGGATGCCATCGGCTTTCACCCGTATATCCTGCGGGCCCGCGCCGTGCTGCTGCGCGACATCGGTGCGGCCATCAGCCCGCAGAACGCTTTCCAGCTGATCCAGGGCATCGAGACGCTTCCGCTCAGGCTTCGCCAGCACACAGAAAATGCAATCAAGGTCGCAGACTATCTCAACAACCACCCCAAGGTCGCAAACGTCATCTTTCCAAAATTCCAGGAAGGGGAAGCCAGGCGCCGGGCCGACACCTATTTCAAGCCCGGCACTTACGGCGCGCTGGTGGGCTTCGAACTGAAGGGCGGCCGCGAAGCTGGCAGGCGCTTCATCGATGCGCTGAAGTTGTTCTACCACCTCGCCAATATCGGTGACGCACGTTCGCTGGCGATCCATCCCTCGACCACCACGCATTCCCAGCTGTCGATCGAGGACCAGTTGGCGACCGGCGTCACCCCCGGCTACGTCCGCCTCTCCATCGGCATCGAACATCCGGACGACCTGATTTCCGATCTCTCCCAGGCCATCGAAACGGCCTGATCCATTGCAGAAGATGAGGCATGAGGGGCCGGGCGGCAAACCGTCCGGCCCGCCAAGTCATCTCGACGAACGAAAGCCCGGATCTTATCCGGCGAATTCGCTACGGAGGCCAAACGCGAAAAGCTCCTCAGCGATTATGCTGAGGAGCTTTTGACGTGTTTTTCCTGAGTGGGAGAATTTACAAGTTTTTTGGTTGCGGGCTTGGGCGGCCGGTTCAACACAGCTGTTTCGTCAAGTGCAAAACTTTTCGCCCTGAGATCATTCGCTCCAATCCGCAAGCAGTTCGCCTGTGTCCAAGCGCGAGCGATAACCGACGGCTAAAGAAGAGCTGTATACTCCGCTATAGTACCAGCCGGAACCGCCCATGTCACTGCCCGCCCCATCGACCATAGATCACGACGCACCTGCCGAAGCGGCAGGATCCGTACCACAAGGCGGCATGACCCGGCTTTATGCCGTGCTGGCCGGTCTCTATCTCGCCCAGGGCATCCCGACCTATCTGCTGCTTGTGGCACTTCCGCCGCTGATGCGCGAGGCCGGTGCCTCGCGCACCGCCATCGGCCTGTTTTCGCTGCTGATGCTGCCGCTGGTCCTCAAATTTGCCGTTGCGCCGTTTGTTGATCGCCATAGGCTCTTGCCCCGCTTCGGCCATCGCCGGGGCTGGATCGTTCCGACCCAGGCGCTGGTGTCGCTTTGCATTGCCGCCATGGCCTTGTTCGATCCATCCCAGGCATTGCCGCTCTTCGGCCTCGGCCTCTTCATCACGCTTCTGTCGTCGCTGCAGGATATCGCCACCGATGGATATGCCGTGCGCAATCTCAAGGGAGGCGCCCGTGCCGTCGGCAATGCCGTGCAGGCAGGGGCCGTCGCACTCGGCGTCATCATCGGCGGCACGCTGGTTCTGGTGCTCGTGCAAAAGATCGGCTGGACGCCGACCATTCTCCTCGTCGCATTCCTGTCACTCCTGCCGCTCGTCGCCACGCTCTACATGGCGGAAAACGATGCGTTTGCGCACATCGATCCCACGCAGGCGAAGCCCAGCCTCAAAACCTTTTTCCGCCGTCCCCACGCCTGGCTGATCCTCGGCTTTGCGCTCACCTACCGCGCAAGCGAAGGCCTCGTGCGTGGCATGGAGGGCGCCTATCTCGTCGACATCCAGGTTCCGACGGCCTGGATCGGTTATCTCTCAGGCACGGCGGCTGCGACGGCGGGACTTGCCGGTGCGCTGCTTGCCGCCATTATCATCCGAAGGCTTGGCCTCGGCACGACGCTGCTTTTGCTCGGCGGCTTGCGCAGCCTGTGCTTCCTCGCCTTTTCCCTCAATGCCTTCGGTTTGGCGCCCGGCATGGCCGTGGCGCTCGCCGCCTCCGGCTTCCAGACGCTGATCCGCTACATGGAACTGGTCGCGATCTATTCCTTCTTCATGAAATCCGCCTCCGACGACCAGCCGGGCACCGATTTCACGCTCCTCGCCTGCGCGGAACTGGTGGTTTACATCATCGGGACGTCGCTCGCCGGCATCATCGCCGATCGTGTCGGCTATGCCTGGCTCTTCTCGCTGGCAACGGTGATCTCGGTCCTCGGCATCGCGCTGTCGCTCTCGATGCTGCGACGGCTCAAGCCGCCGGCCGAACCTGCCGTTTGAGGTCCGACGGCCGGATTTGGTAGCGGCTGCGAAACGAACGGTTGAAATAGGACAGGTCGTTGAAGCCGCATTGATAGGCGACGTCAGCGATCGACAGGCGCTCGCCCGAGGCCATCATCAATGCCTTCGCCCGCTCAAGCCGCCGCTCCAGCACATGGCGGGAAAAGGTCGTGCCCTCGCGCGAAAACAGCTTCTGGATTGCCCGCGGCGTGACGCCCTCGGCCAAGGCCACGTCGTTGATCGAAAAGCCTCCATTGCCCAGGCGCGCGTCGATCATCGCGCGGATGCGGGCCAGCCGATTATCCGGCATCGTCGCTTTGGCCCCGCCTCCCAAAGCTTGCGAGAGAAGCGGCAGGAAATCATAGAAATGGCTGACCATCATGGCCACATCTTCGGCTGTCTGCTGCTCGCTTTGCAGCAGATAGCCGGCATAGCTGGTCATCATGTGCAGCGGCAGAGTGGCGGCGGACACTGTCTTCAACATCAGCGGCTCGATCGTCGCGCGGTGGCGCTCGATGGCCTGTTCGGGCAGATGCGCGCAGTCCAGGCGCCCTCCGTCTGCCAAGGTGATGCGCAATCCGCTGAGCGCCGGCAGGAAGACCACATCGCCGCTTTCCGCTTCGATCCACACCTGCGCCTGCTCCACCACAATAGGCTGGCCAACCGAGCGCAGCAGCAACACGCCGCGGTCCCGGCTTCCCTCACAGGTGAGCGTCACCGGTGTCTTCGGAAAGTAGACGGTCGCCAGGGACAGCAGCGGGCCTTGCCAGTGCAGACCGTTGAGGCCGCTCAAGTCATCTGCATCGAAGCTGACGCTCGTTCCTCTCGTCATGTCGATAAGAATGCTGCCGCACAGCGCTCGGGCATCCGTGTCGGAGAGCGCTGAAGAGCCGAACTTCAAGGGGCGGATCAAGCTCATGCGAATGGTCAACTTTCCTCCGGGAACTTCGCGCTGGTCCAACCCAGGTTCGCCTCCATCCAAGCGCGAGCTGCGGCCATGTCCTAAAGATGACAGAAGCAGTAATGTTTTATCTCGCGCCGCTCAAGTCTCGAGCGTCGCGAAAATGTGAGTGATGAGGGGATCTATGACTTTCAGTGGGGAACAAAGGCGTGAACTGGTAAGGACCCGCCCCTTGGCACGTTCGAGCACAGCGTTGACGGCGCTTGCGGTGGTGGCGTTTCTGGCGGCCGCGGATGCAGGCCTTGCGCAGGATGCGGCCGGCGAAGACGCCGTAACGGCGACCGAACCATCCGGCGAAACCGTTCTTGACCGCATCGTCCTCACCGGCAGCCGCGCCCCGGAAAAGATCTCCGAGATCGCGCGCACCATCAAGGTTGTCGACGAAGCCGAGATCAAGGCCGCCGCGCTGCAGGGCAAGAGCCTGCAGCAGATCCTCGCCGAAACCGTGCCGAGCTTCGATGCGGCGAGTGAGGGGTCCCGGACCAATTACGGCCAGAACCTGCGTGGTCGCACGGCACTTGTGCTGATCGACGGTGTCTCGCTCAATTCCGCCCGTGGCCTCAGCCGCCAGTTCGATTCGATCGACCCGTTCAATATTGCCCGCGTGGAGGTGCTATCCGGCGCCACCGCAATTTATGGCGGCAATGCCACCGGCGGCATCATCAACATCATCACCAAGAAGGGCCGGGACGCGGGCGACGGCCTGCATGCCGAAACCCAGGCCGGCATTGTCGGCGGCTTCCAGGGGAGCCAGGATCTCGACCGCAACGCGGCCGGCGCCGTCACCTACAACAGCGCCAACTGGGACGCCCGCCTGTCGGTCTCCGGCAACCGAACCGGTGCCTACTACGATGGCTCTGGCGAAATGGTGACGCCCGACATCACCCAATCCTCGACCGCTTTCAACAAGCGCATAGACGTGATGGGCTCGGTCGGGGTGCAGATCGACGAGGATCGCCGCCTCGACGCGACCATGCAGTATTTCGATAGTGCCCAACACAACGATTACGGCCTCTATTACGGCCCCTACCTCTCCGGTCTCACCAATCCGAGCCTGTTCGAAGCCCGCTCCGGCTATTCCTCCGATGTCGAGCCCCAGACCCGCCGCAAGATGCTGGCGCTGAGCTACACCGATGCCGATTTCCTCGGCCAGCAACTGTTGCTGCAGGGGGCGATACGATCAGAGGATATCGTCTTCAACCCCTTCCCCTCGACGGGGACACAGGCCGGCACCTATTTCGGCGCGAGCCAGCAGACGACGGATTACTATAGCTTCAAGGCGGCCATGGTGTCGGAACTCACGGACACCTTGACATTGACCTACGGCGTCGATGCCGATCGTGACAGTTTCTCGGCCGACCAGTCGATTTTCAATCTGACGACGGCGGTTGTGTCCGGCGGTCTGGATTTCGACACGATCGGCGTCACCGGCCTCTATCCGGATATCGATGTTTCGACGATTGCCGGCTTTGCCGAAGCCTCCTGGGAGGCGACGGACCGGCTGACGGTCAGCGGCGGCTTGCGCTACCAGTTTGCCAAGACCGAAGTCGGCGATTTCGTTGGTGCTGCCCAGCAGGTAGCGATCCTCAATGGCGCGGCGACTTCGGCTGATGCCATTCCCGGTGGGGAAGTCGACTACGACGCAATGCTGCTGAATGCCGGCGCGACGTATGACCTCACTCCAGACCAGCAGGTCTATGCGAACTTCTCGCAAGGGTTCGAACTGCCGGACCCGGCCAAATATTATGGGGTCGGCACGTACACACTGTCCAACGGACATTACGTTCTCAACAATAGCGTCAACGTCTCCACCTCGGCACTCGAGGCGATCAAGACCGACAGTTTCGAAGTCGGATTCCGCCATGACGACGGCAGCTTCAACATCGCGACAGCCGCCTATTACTCCACCTCCGACCGCTCGATCAGCCTCAATCGCACGACGCTGACCATCGAGATGAACGACGAGAAGCGTCGGGTCTACGGTATCGAGGCAGAGGCCGGTTACAAGTTCGACAACGGTTTCGATATCGGTCTGCTCGGCCACTGGGTGAAATCGGAAAAGAAGGGGGACGATGGCTGGTACAAGGAATCGGTCGGCACAGCGAGCACGTCGAAGGCCGGCGGCCACATCGGCTGGGGCAACGAAGCTCTTTCCGTCCGGCTGACCGGCGAGCATGTCTTCAGTCTGAAGGATGATGCCGGCTACGAGATCGAGGGCTACAATCTCTTCAATCTCGGCGGGCGCTATACCTTCGCCGAACAGGCAACGACGATCAATTTCGGCATTCAGAACCTGTTCGATACGGATTACACCACGGTCTGGGGCTCTCGTGCCAAGGCGCTCTATGGCGGACTGGTGGATGAATCGGTCTTCGACTATCACGGCCGCGGCCGCACCTTCGCAATTTCCATTACCAAGGTCTTCTGATCAAACACGAGATGGCGCGGAAAGGTTCTGCGCCATCTCGGCGGCAGTGGGGCGGAGCCCAGCCGAAGAATGAATAGCCCAAAGATTTGTAGACGGCTTCTTTCTTGAATTGGACGAGGAAGAGCATCATGAGCAAATCGAATTCACCGAAGAATTTAAGCGTGATGCTGTGCGTCAGATCGCGGAGCGAGGCCATCCAGTTGCAGAGGTTTCGCAGCGGCTGAGCGTGAGTCAGCATTTTGCCTGACCTTGCATTCTGCAGGTGCACGGCGACATCGCGATGATCATGGCGTCGATGGATGTGATCGACGTGATGCAGCAGCAGTTCGCGGCCGCCGCCCAAAACGATCTCCTGAGCCGGATTGCGTCTGGCGAGTTCGCCCTTTGTCCAAACGCAAAAAGCTCCTCGAGGCTTACGCCGAGGAGCTTCTGAGAAAGTCTCCCGAGTGGGAGAATTTGCAAGTTTCGTTGGTTGCGGGGGCAGGATTTGAACCTGCGGCCTTCAGGTTATGAGCCTGACGAGCTACCGGGCTGCTCCACCCCGCGTTATTTTTTCCGGGTTAGTTCCCGGGAGGGATGTCAGGCTTGGCCTGAGTTTGTCGGT